>NZ_CP108423.1:5513340-5814800 GCF_035917235.1 Streptomyces sp. NBC_01294 | reverse complement strand
TCGTCCATGTCGGAGCCGGAGTAGATGCCGGGGTAGTTGTACTTCGTGTACGAACTCCCGCCGGTGCCGACGCCGTCGGCGGCGGCCATGTGGTTGATGACGGAGTCGGCGACGACCTTCACCCCGGCGGCGTGGCAGGTGTCGACCATGTTCTTGAAGGCGGTCCGGTCACCGAGCCGACCGGCGATCTTGTAACTGACGGGCTGGTACGAGGTCCACCACTGGGGGCCCTGGATGTGCTCCTGGGGAGGCGAGACCTGAACGTACCCGTAGCCGGCCGGACCGAGGGTGCCGGTGCAGGCCACGGCCACCGAGTCGAACTTCCACTCGAAGAGGACGGCGGTGACGTCCTTGGAGCCGGGGGGCGCGGCCTGGGCCTGCGGCGCCTGCGCGGTGAGGCTCGCGGCGGCGAGCAGCGCGGCGGCGGCGAGGGCGCCGGCGACTCCGGGGGCCCGTACGGACGTTGCGGCCCTGGCGGCTCTTGCGGGTCTGGCGGCTCTGACAGACATGTGGGGGGCCTCCTGGCGGGAGAGGTGGGGATTGTTCGCGACCGTAGGGGGGCACCCCGGAGTGTTGCAAGACCTTGCGCAAGAGATTGCAGAATTGTTTCCTGCGCGTACCCTGGCGCGGCTACGGGCGGGAGCCGCCCTCAAGGAGCCCGCTGGGTAGCGTCCGTTGAGACGAACCGGCACAGGAGGAGGAGCCCATGGCGACGACCGACATCGTGATCGCCCAGACCACCGTCGACGACGAGGGCAGGGCGAGGCAGCTGGCCCGGGGCGCGGTGGAGGCCCGCCTGGCCGCCTGCGCCCACATCGACGCACCGCTCACCGCCGTCTACCGCTGGAAGGGCGCCGTGGAAACGGCCACCGAGTGGCGCATCTCGTACAAGACGACCCGAGACCGCCTGCCGGCCCTCGGCGCATGGGTCCACCGGGAACACACCTACGACGTACCGGAGTGGATCGTCCTCCCCCTGGAATCCACGTCAGCCGCGTACGGGGGGGGTGGGTGACGGAGGAGACGGCTGGGGGGTAGTGGAGGGTAGTGGGGGGCGGGGCTTCGGGGGCGGGAGCCGGTCGGGCGGGATCCGGACCGGGGGCGGTGGCTTCGGGGGCCTGATTCCCTCACTCAGCATCAGGGATGGTTTGGGGGGTTCCCGTCAGTCTCATCGTCTCTCCGTGTCGGGCCGGTCCCTCAAGGGCGCTCCCTTCGGTCGCGTCGCTGCGCGATGGCCTTCGGCCACCCTTGACCGACCGACCCGCCACGGAAATCCGAAGACCGACGGGAACCCCCCAAAGGAACGGGCCGGCCATTGCAAATTCAGGAGCGGGGCGGTCAGCGACCCCCGGGCGGAGCCCGGGGTGCACCAAATCGCTACGCGCTCCGCCCTCATGGCGGCTGCAGTCCGCCTGTGGCCGGACATAAGCCGCCACAGATCGCTACGCGCTTCGCGAAGAGGGCGACTGACGGCCGTCCGGGGCTGATGAGGGCTGTTGAAGGGGGGTGGAGGGGCGAATGCTCGGCTCAGCCGAGGTGTACCCCGGTCAGCGCGGGGGTGGCATCACAAATGGACGTCCAGACCAGGGCAATTGGCACATTCCGCCGGTCTTCTTGACCCTCCACGCCGCCAGACCCGGGTACACATCGGAATAGCCGTCGTCCGGCGCTTTTCCTCCCCCAAGCGGCTGGCAGACGCCCCGATTGCTCACGCCCAAGGGCCGTGGGCGGCCTATGTCCAGCCCCAGACGGTCGGCGGACGCCGAGACATGAGGAGCGCGTAGCGATTTGGTGCGCGACCCCCGACCTGCCCGGGGGTCGCTGATCGGGCCGTCTTGGCTCAGCAATCGCCGGCCCGTTCCTTTGGGGGGTTCCCGTCGGTCTTCGGATTTCCGTGGCGGGACGGTCGGTCAAGGGTGGCCGCAGGCCATCGCGCAGCGACGCGACGAAGGAGCGCCCTTGAGGGACCGGCCCGACACGGAGAGACGATGAGACTGACGGGAACCCCCCAAACCATCCCTGATGCTGAGTGAGGGAATCAGGCCACCCGAAGCCACCGCCGCACCATCCGATCCCGCCGCACCGGCCCCCGCCCCCGAAGCCCCTCCCGCACGACGCAACCCCCGCCCCACCAGCCCCCGCCCCACCAGCCCCCGCCCCACCAGCCCCCGCCCCCTACGGCGCCTGCGCCGTAGAGCCTCTGACCACCAGTTCCGGCTGGAAGATGTATTCCGTGCGCTGGACCGGCGTGCCGGAGACCGCCTCCAGGAGGGCGCCCACCGCTGCCGTCGCCATCGCCCGTACCGGCTGGCGGACCGTCGTCAGCGGCGGGTCCGTGAACGCGATCAGCGGGGAGTCGTCGAAGCCGACCACCGACACGTCCTCCGGCACCCGCAGCCCGCGCTCGCGCGCCGCGCGGATGACGCCCAGTGCCATCGGGTCGCTGCCGCACACGATGCCCGTGCAGCCGCGGTCCAGCAGGGCCATGCCGGCCGCGTGGCCGCCCTCCACCGTGAACAGGGTCCGCTGGATCAGCCCCTCGGACTCGGCCGACGGCACCGCGGCGAGGAACCCCTGTTCCTTGCGGGCCGACGGCACGTACCGCGTCGGGCCGATCGCCAGGCCGATCCTCCGGTGGCCGAGGTCCTCCAGGTGCCGTACCGCCATGTCCGCCGCCGCACGGTCGTCCGGGGAGACGAAGGGCGCGCTGATCTGCTCGTTGAAGCCGTTGATCAGGACGAAGGGAACGCCGCGGGCGGCGAGCCGCTGGTAGCGGGCGGGGTCGGCCGCCGCGTCGGCGTGCAGGCCCGACAGGAACACGATCCCCGTGACCCCGCGCTCCTCCAGCTGCTCGACCAGCTCGTCCTCGGTGGCCCCACCCGGCGTCTGCGTGCACAGCACCGGCGTGTACCCGTGTCCGGCGAGCGCCTGCTCTATGACCTGGGCGAACGCCGGGAAGATCGGGTTGGTGAGCTCCGGGATGAGCAGCCCGACCAGGCCGTTGCTGCGGCGCTTGAGCCGTACGGGCCGCTCGTAGCCCAGCAGGTCGAGCGCGGCCAGCACCTTGTGCCGGGTGCCGGCCGCGACACCCGGTTTGCCGTTGAGCACGCGGCTGACGGTCGCCTCGCTGACCTGGGCCTGCGCGGCGATGTCCGTCAGCCGGAGGGGGGAGGTCACCCCGCCGTCACCTGCCACCACACCGTGGTGTCGGCCGGCAGCACGCCGTCCTCGACCGTTGCGCCGCTGGACAGCAGGGCCTCGCCGGCGACGGGGAACCGTACCGCCGTGCCGGTGGTGTTGGCGGTGCAGAGGAAGTCCCCGCGACGGAAGACCAGGACGCCCGCGGGAGCCTCCTGCCAGTCCACCGACTCGCCCGCGCCCAGGTCGTCGTGCTCGCGGCGCAGCCGCAGGGCGGCCCGGTACAGCTCCAGGGTGGAGGACGGGTCGCCGGTCTGTGCCTCCACGCTCAGCTCCGCCCAGGAGTCCGGCTGCGGGAGCCAGCTGCCGCCGGTGCCGAAGCCGTACGGGGCCTCCGTACCCGACCACGGGATGGGGACCCGGCAGCCGTCGCGGAAGCCGTCCTGTCCCGCCGCGCGGAAGAACGACGGGTCCTGGCGGACCTCGTCCGGCAGGTCGGTGACGTCGGGCAGGCCGAGCTCCTCGCCCTGGTAGACGTACGCCGAACCGGGCAGCGCCAGCATCAGCAGGCTCGCCGCGCGGGCCCGCCGCAGACCGAGCTCGCGGTCGCCGGGCTCGCGCAGCTGGGTGCCGAGGCCGGCGGGGTTGGCGAAGCGGGTGGCGTGTCGGGTGACGTCGTGGTTGGACAGCACCCAGGTGGTGGGGGCGCCAACGGGGCGCATCGCGGCCAGCGATTCGTCGATGACGTCGCGGAGTGCCGTCGCCTCCCAGTCGCTGGTCAGGTACTGGAAGTTGAACGCCTGCTGCATCTCGTCGGGGCGGACGTAGCGGGCCGTGCGTTCGACGGTCGGGGTCCAGGCCTCGGCGACCAGGACGCGGTTGCCCTCGTACTCGTCGAGGATCCGGCGCCAGGAGCGGTATATCTCGTGGACGCCGTCCTGGTCGAAGAAGGGCATGACGTCGTTGCCGAGCAGCTTGAGCTGGTCCCTGGCACCGAGGTCGGGCAGGCCGGGCGCCTTGACCAGGCCGTGGGCCACGTCGACGCGGAAGCCGTCGGCGCCGAGGTCGAGCCAGAACCGCAGGATGGAGCGGAACTCGTCCTGGACCGCGGGGTGTTCCCAGTTGAAGTCGGGCTGCTCGGGGGCGAAGAGGTGCAGGTACCACTCGCCGTCCGCGACCCGGGTCCAGGCGGGTCCGCCGAAGATGGACTCCCAGTCGTTGGGCGGGAGTTCGCCGTTCTCGCCCTGGCCGGGGCGGAAGTGGAAGCGCTCGCGCAGCGGGGTGCCCGGGCCTTCGCGCAGGGCCTGCTTGAACCATTCGTGCTGGTCGGAGCAGTGGTTCGGGACCAGGTCGACGATGATGCGCAGGCCCAGTTCGTGGGCTTCGCGGATCACGGCGTCGGCGTCGTGCAGGGTGCCGAACATGGGGTCGATGGCCCGGTAGTCGGCGACGTCGTAGCCGGCGTCGGCCTGCGGGGAGGCGTAGAAGGGGCTGAGCCAGACGGCGTCGACCCCCAGCTCCTTGAGGTAGGGCAGGCGGCTGCGGACGCCTTCGAGGTCCCCCATGCCGTCCCCGTTGGAGTCGGCGAAACTGCGCGGATAGACCTGGTAGATCACCGCTTCTCTCCACCAGCCGGGCTGGGTGCCGGTGGAGGTGGGAAGTGCGTCGGCGAGGTGCTGGGTCATGTCGTCCTTGGAGAGGTCGGGCCGGGGGTGAGAGGGGGCAGGCACGGGTGGTCAGCCCTTGGTGGCGCCTGCCGTCATCCCGGCGACGAGGTGACGCTGGGCGAAAACGAAGAAGATCGCCGCGGGAATGGCGATGAGGACCGAGGCGGCGCTCATCGCACCCCAGTTGGAGGTGTACTGCGTGACGAAGGTCTGCAGGCCTCCGGCCAGGGTGAGGTTCTCGTCACCGACCATGAAGGCGGAGGCGTACGCGACTTCGCCCCAGGCGGTGATGAAGGAGTAGAAGCCGGTGACGGCGAGGCCGGGCTTGGCCAGCGGCAGGATGAGCCGCCAGAAGGTGCCGAAGGGGTTGAGCCCGTCGACACGGCCGGACTCGTCGATCTCCACCGGGATGGTGTCGAAGAAGCCCTTCATCATCCAGGCGCAGAACGGCACGGCGATGGTGAGGTAGGTGATGATCAGGCCGACCGGCTGGTTGAGCAGGCCGAGGTCGCCCATCAGGTTGTAGAGCGGGACGATGAGGATCGCCATCGGGAACATCTGCGTGATGAGCAGGGTCCACATGAGCGGCTTCATGCCGGGGAACTTGAACCGGCTGACCGCGTACCCGGTGGTGGCGGCGATGAACACACCGAGGACGGTGGTGACGCCGGCGACCAGGACGGAGTTCGCGAACCAGCTGAGGAAGTGGCTCGACTCCAGCAGGTACGTGTAGTTGCCGAGGGTCGGTTCCTTGACGAAGTCCGTGGTGATCGCGTGCTGCTGCGGCTTGAGCGAGGTCAGCAGGATCCACAGGACCGGGAAGACGGCGATCACGCCGGCGATGATCAGGGTGGCGTGCAGGCCGACGGAGGCGAGCGGGGAACGGCCGCCCCGCGTACGAGTGGAGGACATGGTCACCACACCTCTCCCTGCTTGCGCAGCGAGCGCCGGTAGACCAGCGCGAAGATCATGAGCAGCAGGAGGATCAGCACGCCCCACGTCGCGGAGACGGCGAAGTCGCGCGGGCTGGTGATGAAGGCCTCGCGGAAGGCCTGGGTCACCAGGATCTCGGTGGAGTCTCCTGGTCCGCCCCGGGTGAGCAGGAAGATCACCGGGAACATGTTGAAGGTCCAGATGGTGGAGAGCAGGATCACCGTCATGCTCACCGCGCGCAGTCCGGGCAGCGTGATGTGCCGGAACCGCTGCCAGGGGGTCGCACCGTCCATCTCGGCGGCCTCGTACAGCTCGCCGGGGATCGACTGCAGTCCGCCGAGCAGGGCGACCATCATGAAGGGGACGCCGAGCCAGACGTTGACGGCGATGACCGAGAACTTGGCCCAGGTCGGGTCGTCGAGCCACGGGATCGCGGCGATGCCGCCACCGTCGAGGATCTTGTTGAGGATGCCGTTGTCGCGGTTGAAGAGGAACCGCCAGGCGAAGACGGAGACGAAGCCGGGGACGGCCCAGGGCAGGATGAGCGCCATCCGGTAGGCGGCGCGGCCCTTGAAGTCCCGGTTGAGCATGTTGGCCAGGACCAGGCCGAGCGTGAAGGTGATGGACACGCACGCGACGGTCCACACCACCGTCCACACCAGCCGCTGCAGGAACACCGGGTCGCTGATGACGTCCACGTAGTTGTCGAGGCCGACGAACTCGTACGTGGCCTCGATGTGGCGGACGCCGATGGTGCGCGAGACGTTGCGCTCGTTCGCGTCGGTCAGCGACAGGTAGATGCCCCGGACCAGCGGCCAGCCGATGATCACGCCGAGGACGAGTACCACCGGGGTGATCATCGCCCAGGCGTACCAGTGGGTGGCGAGGGCGCGCCTCAGTCCACCGGGATTCCTGCTGTCAGTCCTGCGGCTCCGGCCGCGGGCGGCGACGTCGTTCTCGACGTCGTCGCCCGCGGCCTTCGCCACCGACTGGCTGGTGTGAGCAGCCATGGTTTCGTTACTTCCAGCCCTTGAGGATCTTGCGGAACTCGATGCCGGCCGCCTTGGCCGCGTCCTCGGGGCTCGACGCCCCGGTGATCGCCTTGGTGTATTCGACCTTCAGCGGCTCGAAGAGGGAGCCGTTCTCCGGGATCCAGGCGCGCTCGACGGCCTTGTCCACGGCCGGCTTGAAGAACTGCACCATCTCGCTGCCCTTGACGTCCGGCTGCTCGTAGGCGGCGGTACGGGTCGGGAGCAGGCTCAGCTCCTTGGCGGACTGCACCTGGACCTCCTGCGAGGTCATGTACTCGACGAAGGCGTGGGCCGCGTCGCGGTTCTTCGAACCGGCGTAGACGCCGAGGTCGTGACCGCCCTGCGGGGCACCCGCCTTGGCCGAACCGGCCGGGACGGCGGCGACGCCGAGGTTGGCCTTGTCCTTGAACTGGTCACCGGCGTAGGTGTCGGCGACCGCCCACGGACCGTTGATCATCATGGCGGCCTCGCCGGACTTGAAGGCCGTCTGCATGTTGGTCCAGCCGTCGGTGGCGTTGGTGACCGCCGCGCCCGAGGTGACCAGGTCGCGGGCGGTCTTGAAGGCCTTGACGCCCGCCTCGTTGTCGACGGTGACCGTCTTGGTCTTCGCGTCGACGAGGTCGCCGCCCTCGCCGTAGATCAGCGGGAGGAACCAGTAGGAGTCGTCGCCGCGCAGGTAGAGACCGGCCTTGCCGCTCTTCGCCTTGATGGCGGCGGCGGCCGTCTTCAGCTCTTCCAGCGTCTTGGGGGGCTGGACGCCGGCGTCGGCGAGCATCTTCTTGTTGTAGAAGAGGCCGAGGGTGTCGATGACCTGCGGAACCGCGTAGGTCTTGCCCTCGTACTTGCCGCTGGCCGCGGCCTGCGGCAGGAACTCGGCGTCGACCTTCTTCGCCGTCTCGGCCGGGACCTCGTCGAGGTAGCCCAGCGAGGCGAAGTCCGCGACCCAGCCGACGTCGGCGCGGATCACGTCAGGCGCGTCGGAGCCGCTGCTGAAGGCGTTCTTGACCTTGTTCTGCGCGTCGCCGTACGGAACGTTGACGTACTTGACGGTGACCTTCGGGTGCTTCGCGGTGAACGCCTCGGCGATCTTCTGGAAGCTGGCCTTCTCGGCGTCGTTCGAGGTGTCCCACCACGTGACCGTGCCGGAAAGCTCGCCGCCCGCCTTGGTGCCGCCCGCTGCGTCCTTGTCGTCCCCACCGCAAGCCGTCGCCGCGAGCGCCAAAGCCGCGACCAGCGCGGTGGCCGCTATGCCACGCCGCATATGAACTCCTTCGATGATCCCGGCCGCGCCCTCGCGGTCCCGAGTTGCCAGGAACGTAACAAGACTGAAAGAGGACCGAAAGACCTTGCGGCAATTTTCTGCAAGAGACGCTGATCGTTACATCCGTGTGTCCGGACGGTTGCCGCAGCTTGCTGTTAGTTCGAGTCACCTTCGACTGTCCGGGCCCGCAACCAGGGGGCATGTACCCGCGTTGACCCCGATATGACCCACGACTCGACGGCCGTCCAGCTTGCAAGCTCTTCCAGCAACGCGACCGCGAGCGGTGGCTGGTGGCGCGATGCCGTCATCTATCAGGTGTACGTGCGCTCCTTCGCCGACAGTGACGGCGACGGCATCGGGGACCTGCGGGGGGTCCGCTCGCGCCTCCCCCACCTCGCCCGCCTCGGGGTCGACGCCGTGTGGCTCACCCCCTTCTACGTCTCCCCGCAGGCGGACGGCGGCTACGACGTCGCCGACTACCGGGCCGTCGATCCGCGCTTCGGGGACCTCTCCGACGCCGACGAGCTCGTCCGGGCGGCGCACGCGCTGGGGCTGCGGGTCATCATCGACGTGGTGCCGAACCACACCTCCGAGCAGCACCCGTGGTTCCGCGCCGCCCTCGCCGGCGACCCGGAGGCCCGGGCGCGCTACCACTTCCGCCCGGGGCGGGGGCCCGGCGGCGCGCAGCCCCCCAACGACTGGGAGTCGATCTTCGGGGGCCCGGCCTGGACCCGCACCCCGGACGGCCAGTGGTACCTGCACCTCTTCGCCCCCGAGCAGCCGGACCTCGACTGGGAGCATCCGGAGGTCGCCGCCGAGTTCGCCTCCGTGCTGCGGTTCTGGCTCGACCTGGGCGTCGACGGCTTCCGCATCGACGTCGCCCACGGCATGGTCAAGGCCCCGGGCCTGCCGGACATCGGGCGCGGCGCCCAGGCCACCCTCATCGGCACCGAACCGCTCCCCTTCTTCGACCAGGACGCGGTCCACGCCATCCACCGCTCCTGGCGCCGCCTCCTCGACTCCTACGAGGGCCCGCGCATCGGGGTCGCCGAGGCGTGGGCGCCGACGTCGGAGCGGCTCGCCTTGTACGTGCGGCCCGACGAACTGCACCAGGCCTTCAACTTCCGCTTCCTGAACTGCCCGTGGGACCCGGCCGCGATGCGCACCGTCATCGACGAGTCCCTGGCGGCCACCACCTCGGTCGGCGCCCCGACGACGTGGGTGCTGTCCAACCACGACGTCGTCCGCCATGTGACCCGGTACGGGGGCGGGGCCCGGGGCCTGGCCCGGGCGCGGGCCGCCGCGCTGCTGATGCTGGCCCTGCCCGGGTCGGCGTACCTCTACCAGGGGGAGGAGCTCGGCCTCCCGGAGGTGGTGGACCTGCCGGACGAGGTCCGCCAGGACCCGGCCTTCCGCCGCGGGCGCCGCCAGCAGAACCCCGCGTGCGCCGCCCAGCCCACCGGCCCGCAGACCGAGGCCGGGGCCGAGGCGGTGGCCGGGGGCGGGGCTTTGGCCGGGGCCGGGGACGAGGCGGTGGCCGGGGCCTTGGCCTTGGCCGGGGCCGGGACGGTGGCCGGGGCCGGGGCCTTGGCCGGGGACGAGCTCGCAGCCTTGGCCGGGGGCGGGAGCGTCGCCAGGGGCGAGGCCACCGCCCCACGGGCGGTGCCCGATCTCGCCGTCGTAACCGGCGCTCCGGCCGGGCCTCAGGCCGGACCGGGCACCTGCCCGGCCGCTGCCGCGCAAGCGGCCACGAGCACGAACCGGACCGCGTCCGTGTCCGCACCCGTGCCACAGGCACAGCCCCCCGCCGGGCCGGCCGCCCACCCCCGCGCGATGCCCGGCACCCCCGCCGGGCCGGGGGCCGGGCCAAGTACCGGGGCGGAGGCCGGAGCAGGCGCCGGGCCGGGAGCCGGGCCAGGTACCGGGCCGCAGGCCGAAGCAGGCACCGGGCCGGAGGCCAGGACGGGTACCGGGCCGGGGGCCGGGCCGGGGGCCGGGCCGGGGGCCGGGCCGGGGGCCGGGCCGGGGGCCGGGCCGGGGGCCGGGCCGGGGGCCGGAGCAGCCGCCAGGACGGGGGCCGGGCACAGTGCCGGGCCGGAGGCCAGGACGGGGGCCGGGCCGGAGGCCGGGGCAGGCGCCGGGCCGGGAGCCGGTTCGCAGGCCGCGCCGCAGGTGAATCCGCAGACCGCGCCGGAGGCGGATCCGCAGACCGCGCCGGAGGCGGCCGGGCAGGACGGGTTGCGCGACGGGTGCCGGGTGCCGATCCCCTGGTCCGGTTCGGAGCCGCCGTACGACTTCGGCCCGGCCGGGAGCTGGCTCCCGCAGCCCGCCGGCTGGCGCGACCTCAGCGTCGCCGCCCAGACCGGCGACCCGCACTCCACGCTGGAGCTCTACCGCGCCGCCCTGGAGCTGCGCCGGGCGATGCCCGGTCTGGGCGCCCCGGAAGCGGGGGCCGATCCCGCGGCCGAAGCCCCGTACTCCTCCGGGATGCGCTGGCAGCCCGCGCCCGAAGGTGTCCTCCTCTTCACCCGCCCCGGCTTCGCCTGCACCCTCAACAGCCGGTCCTCCCCGGTCGAACTTCCCGCGCCCGGGCGTCCCGTCCTCTCCAGCTCCCCCGTGGAGACGGACGGCCGCACCGTCCGGCTTCCCCCGGATTCGTGCACGTGGTGGTCATGGTGAACGTCCGACCGGTACAGTCCAATCCCGTGACCGCACGGCTAGCCGACATCGCAGCCCAGGCGGGGGTCAGCGAAGCCACAGTCAGCCGCGTGCTCAACGGCAAGCCCGGCGTGGCCGCAGGCACCCGTGAATCCGTGCTGGCCGCGCTCGACGTGCTCGGCTACGAGCGGCCCGTGAAACTGCGCCAGCGCAGCGCGGGGCTCGTCGGCCTGATAACTCCCGAACTGGACAACCCGATCTTCCCGGCGCTCGCCCAGGTCATCGGCCAGGCCCTGACCCGGCAGGGGTACACGCCGGTGCTGGCCACGCAGACGCCCGGCGGGTCCACCGAGGACGAGCTGACCGAGATGCTGGTCGACCGCGGGGTCTCCGGGATCATCTTCGTCTCCGGCCTGCACGCCGACACCACGGCCGACATGGGCCGCTACGACCAACTCCGCGGGCAGGGCGTTCCCTACGTCCTCATCAACGGGTTCTCCGACAAGGTGCAGGCCCCCTTCGTCTCCCCCGACGACCGGGCCGCGATGCAGCTCGCCGTCACCCACCTCACCGCGCTCGGGCACACCCGGATCGGGCTCGCGGTCGGACCGAAGCGCTTCGTGCCGGTCCTGCGCAAGATCGAGGGCTTCCGGCTCGGGATGAAGGACCGGCTCGGACTCGGCGAGGCCGAGATCGAGGAGCTGATCCAGCACTCCCTCTACTCGCTGGAGGGCGGCCAGGCCGCCGCGGCCGCGCTGATCGCGCGCGGCTGCACGGCGGTGGTGTGCGCGAGCGACATGATGGCGCTCGGCGCGATCCGCGCGGCCCGGCAGCAGGGGCTGAAGGTGCCGCAGGACGTGTCGGTGGTCGGCTTCGACGACTCCCCGCTCATAGCGTTCACCGACCCGCCGCTGACGACCATCCGCCAGCCCGTGCTGGCGATGGGGCAGGCGGCCGTCCGGACCCTGCTGGAGGAGATCGGCGGGACGCCGGCCCCGCACAGCGAGTTCGTCTTCCTGCCCGAACTGGTCGTGCGCGGCTCCACGGCCTCCGGCCCCGGGCAGCGGCGCAGGCCGTAAGGGCCGCGTCCTCCCCAAGGCTGAGCGTGTCCTCCCCAAGGCGGATCGGCTGCGGCGAAGACCGTCCCGAGGGATGATCGGAGACGAGGACGCATCTGGCAGACTCTCTCCCCATGGGTGAATCGAGCGTGAAGACACTGGAAACCCGGACGGATGTCTCGACACCCACCGTGGCCGAGACGGAGACCCGCCCGGGGTCCGACCGCGCCCTGCTCTCCCGGCTGCGCGCCCCCCGCAGGCCTCGGATCTGGTTCGAGGTCCTGCTCATCGCGGTCAGCTACTGGACGTACTCGCTGATCCGCAACGCGGTGCCCGAGCAGAAGGCGGACGCCCTCGCGAACGCCGACTGGATCTGGAACTTCGAGCGGACCCTCGGCATCGCCGTCGAGGAGTCGGTCAACCACGCGGTCAACTCCGTGACGTGGCTGATCGTCGGCATGAACTACTACTACGCCACGCTCCACTTCGTGGTGACCATCGGCGTGCTCGTGTGGATCTACCGTTTCCATCCGGGGCGCTACGCCGCCACCCGCCTCGTCCTCTTCGCCACCACCGGCGTCGCCCTGGTCGGCTACTACCTCTACCCGCTCGCGCCGCCCCGGCTGATGAACGGGCAGAACTTCATCGACACCGTGCTGGTCCACCACACCTGGGGCTCCATGGCCTCCGGCAACCTCAAGCAGATGTCGAACCAGTACGCGGCCATGCCCTCCATGCACATAGGGTGGTCGCTCTGGTGCGGGCTGACGATCTTCGCGGTCGCCTCGGCCCCCTGGGCCCGGATCCTGGGCCTGCTCTACCCGACGGTGACCCTCGTCGTCATCGTGGCCACCGCCAACCACTTCTGGCTCGACGCCGTGGGCGGCCTGCTCTGCCTGGCCTTCGGCTACGCCGTCTCGCGCTCCTGGTACGGCTCGATGCCCCACAGCCTGCCGCGCCACCCCGAGCACGCGGGTCCGCACCCGGCGTCGGAACTGCTGAACCGCGTCCGCGGGCGGGCGTAGGTCCCGCCGCCCGGGGACGGCTACTGCTCCCCGAGAGCCATCCACTTCTCGGGCGTGGCCAGCGGCTCGAAGCCGGACCGGGCGTAGACGGCGTGCGCATCGGCGGTGGCGAGCAGGACCCGGCGCAGCCCGTACGGGTCCAGGTGCGCGCACACCGCGTCGACGAGGGCCCCGCCGAGCCCCTTGCCGCGGGCGCCCGGATCGACGTACACGTCGCAGAGCCAGGCGAAGGTGGCCAGGTCGGTGACGACTCGGGCGTACGCGAGCTGCGCGCCGGAGGCCTGGTCGTAGAGGCCGAAGTTCAAGGAGCCCGCGATGGCGTCCTCCTGCTTCTGCCGGCTGCGCCCGAGGGCCCAGTACGCGTCCTCGGACAGCCACCGGTGGAGGAGCCCGACGTCCAGTCGGGCGGCGTCGGTGGAGATCTCGTAACCGTCGGGAAGGTCTTGGCTCATCCCGGCATCCAACCAGCGCCCGCCCGCCCCGCGCCAGGTCCGGCCCCCTCGAGAACCGTGTTCTTCGCGGGTGTCAGCATGCGCGCTCGTATTCGACTTGGACGAGGGGGTTTCCGTCGCCGAAGTCGTGGGGGCGTGCGGTGCCGCGGTCGGTGAAGCCGCACTTGGTGTAGAAGCGACGGGACTGTGCGGTGTCGCGCAGGGTCCACAGGTGTGCCCGGGTGAACCCGTCGTCGCGCAGGTGGTCCAGGGTCTCGGTCATCAGGGCGGCGGCGACGCCGCTGCCCCAGCTGTCGGGGTGACAGTAGAAAGAGAGGATCTCGGCGAGACCCGGCCGGGTCGATGACGGGCCGAAGGCGGACAGCGCCAGAGGACGGCCCGCGTGCTCGGCCACCAGGATCGTGGGGCCCGGCCGCCCGACCCTTTCGTGCCATCGCGTTCGCCTGCTCTCGACCCCTCGTGCGGCGAACTCCGGGTCGAAGAAGGGGGCATAGGCCGCCTCCCAGGCCGCGGCGTGGATCTCGCCGAGGGCGTCCCCGTCGTACTGGCCGGCGCGACGAACTGTGAACATCCGAGCACCCTATCCACGGCCCGCGGGCGGCGTGGCGGTTCCGCCGGCAGCCGGGCATGGCCGGATGGTCGTCCGACGGGCGCGTTCACGGCAAAGACGAGCGGGAAACAGTGACATGCGTCACGTCGCGTCTGTTGGTCGAAGGCGTTCTTGACGGAGCATTAACCCTCCGACATTTCGATATTTGTCCCTTTTGGAATTGACATTCCCCTCTCCGCCGGAAACGGAATCCGCGGCACCGATGGGTCCGATCCCGACCGGCCAGGTCACAGCTGTTTCTGATTACCCATCAGACGGTTGCGGGAGTGACCAAATCGTGATGATGCACGATCGCGGTCCTGATTCAAGCCGCTTGCCGACCGCCCCGGGCTCGTGATCAGCGGAAACTTGCCAGGCCATTCAGGCGCTTTTAAGAATGGCGGCCTCTCCGGCGTCCTGCGATTCCGGCGCCGGAAGCTTCGCGATCACTGAATGAGGTCAGGCATGCAGAAGCATCGGAAGAAGTCGTCCTACAAGAAAATAGTCATCGGCGTCGGCGCGCTCGCCATCGTGGGTGTTCCCACCGCCGCCATGGCCTGCTTCGACACGCAGGACAACGGCAACAGCCGGACGCGGACCGCGAGCCACCAGCAGCAGCGCCCGTGGCAGTTCGCGCCCTCGGCCACTCCGAGCAGCCCGGCGCCCGTGGACGCCCCGCTCCCGGCCGCGTCGCCGAGCAGCAGCCCCGCCGAGGCCTCCCCGAGCAGCCCCGAGGCGCCCGCGCAGCCGGTCGCACCGACCTCCCCGCCCTCCCAGCCCAAGCCGGAGAAGCCGCCGGTGGCCACCGAGAAGCCGCAGGCGCCGCAGCCGTCGGCGACCGCCGCCCCGCCGGCCAGCGGCGCCGTCGCGCAGGTCCTCGCCCTCGTGAACCAGGAGCGCGCCACCGCCGGATGTTCGGCCGTGGCCCTCAACGCGAAGCTCACGAAGGCCGCGCAGGACCACAGTGCGGACATGGCCTCCCACAGCAACATGTCCCACACCGGCTCCGACGGCTCGGACCCGGGCACGCGCATCACCCGCGCCGGGTACACGTGGAGGACGTACGGCGAGAACGTCGCCTACGGCTACAGCACTCCCGAGAAGGTCATGGAGGGCTGGATGAACAGCCAGGGCCACCGGGAGAACATCCTGAACTGCGCCTTCAAGGAGATCGGTATCGGCCTGGCGCAGCCCGGCAACTACTGGACGCAGGCCTTCGGTACGGCGCGCTGACACCCGGCGGCCGGGAGAAGCCGGCCCCCGTGGATCAGCCCCCGTAGAACAGTTCCTCCACCACCGCCCGGGCACGGCGGGTGATGCGACGGTAGTCGTCCAGCATCTCCCCGGCCGTGCCCTCGGCGTATCCGAGGTAGCGGCTCACCGCCCCGAGTTCGCGGGCCTCGGCCGGGAAGGTGTCCCCGGCGCGGCCGCGGACCAGCATCACGGCGTTGCGGACCCGGGTCGCCAGCACCCAGGCCTCGTCCAGGATCTGCGCCTCCTCGGTCGGGATCAGCCCGGCCGCGTGGGCGGCCGCGAGGGCCTGGCGGGTACGGGTGGTGCGCAGGCCCGGTTCGACCCACGCGTGCCGCATCTGGATCAGCTGGACGGTCCACTCGACGTCGCTGAGGCCGCCGCGGCCGAGTTTGGTGTGCAGGGTCGGGTCGGCGCCGCGGGGCAGCCGCTCCGACTCCATCCGGGCCTTGAGCCGGCGGATCTCCCGTACGGCGTCCTCGCCGGGCCCTTCCATGGGGTAGCGCAGCGGGTCGATCAGCTCGATGAAGCGGCGGCCCAGCTCCTCGTCCCCGGCGACCGGCTCGGCGCGCAGCAGGGCCTGGCTCTCCCAGGTCAGGGACCAGCGCCGGTAGTAGGCGGCGTAGGAGGCGAGCGTGCGCACCAGCGGGCCGGAGCGGCCTTCGGGGCGCAGGTCGGCGTCGATGAGCAGCGGCGGGTCGGTCGTGGGCAGCTGGAGCAGCCTGCGCATTTCGGCGATGACGGTCTGGGCGGCCTTGGCGGCTTCCTGTTCGTCGACGCCCTCGCGGGGTTCGTGGACGAACAGGACGTCGGCGTCGGAGCCGTAGGCGAGTTCGTGTCCGCCGAAGCGGCCGACGCCGATGACGGCGAAGCGGGTGGGCAGCGTGTCGCCGTAGTGGCTGTGGACGGCGGCGCGCAGGGCGCCGGCGAGGGTGGCGGCGGTGAGGTCGGAGACGGCTCCGCCGACCCGGTCGACGAGGGCGCCGTGGTCCTCCTCGGCCGGGTTGTCCTCCGTGCCGTAGGAGCCGATGATGTCGGCCGCGGTCGTACGGAAGAGCTCGCGGCGGCGCACGCCGCGGGCCGCGGCGACGGCGGCCTCGGGGTTCTCGGCGCGGCCGACTGCGGCGAGGACCTCCTGCTGGAGCGCCTCGTGCGTACGGGGCTGCAGGCCTTCGGGGTCGCCGAGCAGGGCGACGGCCTCCGGGGCGCGCATCAGCAGGTCGGGGGCGAGGCGTCCGGCGGACAGGACGCGGGCGAGGTTCTCGGCGGCGGCGCCCTCGTCGCGCAGCAGGCGCAGGTACCAGGGGGTCTTGCCGAGGGCGTCGGAGACCTTGCGGAAGTTCAGCAGGCCGGCGTCCGGGTCGGCGGAGTCGGCGAACCAGCCGAGCATCACGGGCAGCAGGGTGCGCTGGATGGCGGCCTTGCGGGTGACGCCGGAGGCGAGGGCTTCGAGGTGGCGCAGGGCCGAGGCCGGGTCGGCGTACCCGAGGGCTTCGAGGCGCTGGCCGGCGGCGCGCGGGGAGAGCCGGGTCTCGCCGGGGGTGAGCTGGGCGACGGCGTCGAGCAGCGGCCGGTAGAAGAGCTTCTCGTGCAGGCGGCGGACCACGGAGGCGTGCCGGCGCCAGGCCTTGTTGAGTTCGGCGACGGGTTCGGTGCGCAGGCCCATGGAGCGGCCGAGGCGCCGCAGGTCGGTCTCGTCCTCGGGGACGAGGTGGGTGCGGCGCAGCCGGTAGAGCTGGATGCGGTGCTCCATGGCGCGCAGGAAGCGGTACGCGTCGTGCAGCTGGGCGGCGTCGGCGCGGCCGACGTAGCCTCCGGCGGCGAGGGCGTGGAGGGCGTCGAGGGTGGTGCCGGAGTGCAGGGTGGCGTCGCTGCGGCCGTGCACGAGCTGGAGCAGCTGGACGGCGAACTCGACGTCGCGCAGGCCGCCGGGGCCGAGTTTCAGCTCGCGGTCGACCTGGGCGGCGGGGATGTTGTCGACGACGCGGCGGCGCATCTTCTGGACGTCGGCGACGAAGTTCTCGCGTTCGGCGGCCTGCCAGACCAGGGGCGTTATGGCGTCGATGTACTCGGACCCGAGGGCCGCGTCACCGGCCACGGCGCGGGCTTTGAGGAGTGCCTGGAACTCCCAGGTCTTGGCCCAGCGCTGGTAGTAGGCCAGGTGGGAGGAGAGGGTGCGGACGAGGGGCCCGTTGCGGCCCTCGGGGCGCAGGTTGGCGTCGACGGGCCAGATGGTGCCCTCGACGGTGGTCTCGGAGCAGATCCGCATGAGGTGGGAGGCCAGGCGGGTGGCGGCCTGGAGGGCCTTGCCCTCGTCGACGCCGTCCGCGCCGTTGCCTCCGTTGCCTCCGTTGCCTCCGTTGGCACCGTTGGCGCTGTCGCCGACGAAGATCACGTCCACGTCGGAGACGTAGTTGAGCTCGTTGCCGCCGCACTTGCCCATCGCGATGACGGCGAGGCGGCAGATCGCCGCGTCCTCGGGGGCGGCGGCGGAGGCGATCCGCAGGGCCGCGCGCAGGGTGGCGGTGGCGAGGTCGGCGAGCTCGGCGGCGGTCTGGGCGACGTCGATGGTGCCGCAGACGTCGCGGGCCGCGATGGAGAGCAGGCAGCGGCGGTAGGCGACGCGCAGGGCGACGGGATCGTGGGCGTCCGCGAGGCCGCGCTCGAACTCGGGGAGTCCGGGGTGCAGGTCTGCGGCCTCGTACGTGACGAGGCTGAGCCAGTCGCGGGGGTGGCGGGCGAGGTGGTCGCCGAGGGCCTCGGAGGCGCCGAGCACACCGAGGAGCCGGTCCCGGAGGGGTTTGGCGCTGACGAGGGTGTCGAGGAGCCCGGGCAGTTCGTCGGGCGGCTGCGCCTCGGCGAGCCGTACGAGCCCGAGGAGGGCGAGGTCGGGGTCGGCGGTCGCCCCGAGGGCGTCGAGCAGCACCGGATCGGTGCGTACGGCGGCCAGCGCGTCGGCGTCGAGCAGCCGGGCGGCGGCGGAGGGGTCGGTGAAACCGCTGCGGAGCAGCCGGATGAAGGTGCTGCTCCTGCGTCCCGGGACTGTCATCCCGCCGCCTCCTGCGGTCGTCGCTGCCACTGCCCTGGCGTGCTCTGGGGTGAGCCTAGCCGGAGCAGGCGTTCGACTCACCGGCATGCACCATGACCTGGATTTTCGGAGCAACCGAAGACGTGTGGCGTGATGGGGCCGGGTCCCCCGCCGACCGGCCACGAGGAGCCCCCTGCCCGACGGACTCCCCGGCCCCTCAGGCCAGGCCCCGGAGCCCTGGAACGGCCGGGCGGCCGACCCGTGGGAGCTGTCCCCGCTGATGTCCGCGGGCGCGCCCTCGTCGTTCAGATCCGGGCCACTTGTGGGTCATCTCGCATAACGGGACCAACGGCTCCATCCCGCGCATTCACGTCCGGTCGTGTGCAGAAGGCAGGAGTGATCGGCGGAATCGGTGAACCAACTCCACTGATTCCGCCTCTCTTTGACTGCTCAGCGGTTTCTCCCGCCCGGAACGAACCGAAGGCATGACCGATGCCCGTGACCCGCCGCCGCTTCGCGGCTCTGCTCACCGTGCTGACCGCCGGCGCCACCGGCGTGCTCTCCGTGGCCACCGGCCAGCAGACCTCGGCCGAGGCCACCCAGGAGAAGAACGCGGCCACCGTCCTGCCCGCGAGCGTCACCTCCGGGTCCGTCGTCCAGGTCGTCGCGCACCCCGACGACGACCTGTTCTTCATGAACCCCGACCTCAGCCGTTCCCTGCTGTCCGGCACCCAGGTCACCACCGCGTTCCTCACCTCCGGCGAGTCCGACGGCCGCAACGAGGCCCACGGCGGCGCGGCCAGGGACCCCGAGCAGCCCGCCGACCGCACCCACTACGCGGAGGCCAGGCAGAACGGCATCCGGGCCGCCTACGCCCAGATGGCCACCGGCGACCGCACCAGCGCGTGGCGGCGCACCGTCATCCCCACGGCGGGCGGGGGCCGGGCCGAGGTCGACGTCCTCATGGCCAAGCCGCAGGTCCACCTGGTGTGGCTGATGCTGCGCGAGGCACGCAGCACCGGCGGGGACAACCCCGCGAGCCTGCGCGGCCTGTGGAACGGCCGGATACCCGCGCTGGACGCCCAGCTGACCTCCGGTACCCCGGTCAAGGAGCCGTTCTCGTACACGAAGGACCAGCTGATACAGGCGATAGCCGGGGTGCTGGAGCAGTACCGGCCGACGACGATACGGATGCAGGATCCGACGCCGGGCCGCTACGGGGAGAACGGCCGCTTCACCGACCACCAGGACCACATGTACGGCGCCCGCTTCGCGCAGGCGGCCGCCGCCGCCTACGCCGGCCAGGTCCACCGCCGCCCGCACTTCACGGTCCAGAGCTACCTCGGCTACCACAACAGCACCCTCCCGCACTCGCTGGACCCGCAGACGGCCGAGACGAAGACCGGCTTCCTGCGGACCTACGCCTGGCAGGACCGCCAGGACTACTGCGGCAGCCCCTCGGGCTGCGGCGACCGCAAGGTCGCGGGCAGCCCGACCGGGCGCAACTGGGCCCAGTCGCTGCGCTACACGCGCGCCGACAGCACCTCCTGGCTGACGGAGGGAACGCCCGGCCGGCTGTGGGCGTTCGCCGCGCTGGACGGCCGGATGGCGTACTGGACGCGGGGCACCGACGGCGCCTGGGCCGGACCGGCCCTCCTCCCGGGCACGGGCATCGACCCGGGGGCGACCACCGCCCGCCTCCCCGACGGCCGCGTCGCCGTCCTCGCCACCCGCACCCTGTTCGGCTCCGTGCCCGCGCAGTACCGGCGCGAGGTCGTGTACGCCGTCCAGTCCGCGCCCGACGGGCCGTTCGGCCCGTGGCAGTCGCTCGGCACCCCCGAGAAGACCGACGACGAAGGCACCTCGGCGATCAGCTCCCCCGCGGCTGCCGTGGACCCGCAGGGCCGCCTCACGGTCTACCTGCGCGACTCCCGCCGCACCCTGCGCGCCACCGTGCAGCAGCCGGACGGCGACTTCTCGCCCTGGCAGCGCCTGGGCGGCGAGGACCTGCAGAGCGACCCCGTGACGGCGGTCGACGCCGCAGGGCGGCGCCACGTGTACGCCACGACCACGACGTCGGTCCTGGCGTGGACCCAGCCCACCCCGGACGCCCCGCTGCTCGGGCCGTCGCCCACGGGCCTGCCCGCGACGACGGTCCCGCTGACGGCAGCCCCGGACGGCGCGGGCGTCCGCCTGTACTTCCGCCGCCCGGACTCGGGGGTGGTGCGTACCGCCCTGGTCACGGCGGGCGCCGCGGCCAGGCCCCGGGCCTCCAGCGTCACGGAGGCGGGCGGCCGGGCCGGCTACGGCGCGGTCGGCGCGGCGGGCCGGCTCGTGGCGGGCCGGGCGGACAGCGGCACGATCAGCACCACGACCCTCGGCGGCCCACCCGCCTGGGCGGAGTCCCGCATGCTCTTCGCGGGCGCCCCGTCGGCGGTCCTCGAACCCACGGGCACCATCACGACGGCCGTCCTGGGCCTGGACGCCGAACTCCACACGTCCACCAGCCCCGCCACCCCGACCCGCCCCACCTGGCACCGGGCGGGCCGGCTGACGCAGGCCGCCGACACAGGCCGCTGATGCAGGCCGCCGACGCAGGCCGCCGACACCCTCACATGTCAGACGATGCCGGTGATGATCTTCCAGTTCGGCCCCAGGCGTCCGTCGGCGAGGCCCGTGAAGGTGCCGTTGGTGTCGATGCGGCCGGTGGCGATGACGCCGTTGTCGAAGCGGTAGTACAGGAGCTCACGGCCGAGGGCGACGATGTGGGTCCACCCCGGACTGAGCCGTCCGTCCGCGAGCTGGGTGAAGATGCCGTTGGTGTCGATGCGACCGGTGGCGATGACGCCGTTGTCCGAGCGGTAGTACTGCAGCTCGCGGCCGAGGGTGTCGATGTGGGTCCATCCCGGGCTGAGCCGTCCGTCGGCGAGCTGGGTGAAGATGCCGTTGGTGTCGATGCGGCCGGTGGCGATGACGCCGTTGTCCGAGCGGTAGAACTGCAGCTCGCGGCCAAGGGCGTTGATACGGGTCCAGTCCTCGCCCAGCCGTCCGTCGGCGAGGCCGGTGAAGATGCCGTTGCTGTCGAGCCGGCCGGTGGCGATGCCGCCGTTGTCGGCCCGGTAGAACAGGAGCTCGCGGCCGAGGGGGACGATGTGGGTCCAGCCGTCGCTGAGCTTTCCGTCCGCGAGCTGGGTGAAGATGCCGTCGCTGCCCAGGCGGCCGGTGGCGATGACGCCGTTGTCCGAGCGGTAGAAGAGGAGTTCCCGCCCCACCGCCACAATTCGGGTCCAGTCCTCGCCGAGCCGTCCGTCCGCGAGCTGGGTGAAGATGCCGTCGCTCCCCAGGCGACCGGTGGCTATGACGCCGTTGTCATCTCTGTAGAAGAGCAGTTCCCCGGACACGATGACTCCTCGGGTTGTCGGGAAGGTGTCGCTCTCCCGCACCCCCGGAAATTGCGCCGACTCGGCTGCCGTCACGGGAGAAGGAGACGCCCGCTGCCATCCGCACACGGGCGGGATTCAGCACGGCTGTCTCACCTACGACGCTACTCCCCTTCGCCGCCCCCGGCGATGGCGTTCCGGAGCCCTTCGGCGGGCGGGATGTTCCCCCTTCAACAGGAGAACCTTCAACTGTGCCCGCACCGTTGGAACGGAACTGACAGCGGATCAGCAACCGTGGGGAGCGGCTGGCGCACGGGCCTGACCACCCCGTGTCATTCGACATGCATAGTTGAAGGATGATCATCATGGCGAACGGCGCCACCCCCGAGCCCGTCCACCGCACCGTCGAGGGCCCCGCGGGCCGGATCCACCTGGTCGAGCAGGGCGCCGGCCCGCTGGTCCTGCTGCTGCACGGCTTTCCGGAGTCCTGGTACTCCTGGCGCCACCAGCTCCCGGTACTGGCCGCGGCCGGATACCGGGCCGTCGCGATCGACGTGCGCGGCTACGGCCGCTCCTCCAAGCCCGCCGACGTGTCCGCCTACCGGATCGGCGACCTGGTCGCCGACAACGTCGCCGTGGTCAAGGCCCTCGGCGAGGAGCAGGCCGTGATCGTGGGCCACGACTGGGGCTCGGTCATCGCCGCGAACTCCGCCCTCCTCGCCCCGGACACCTTCCGCGCGGTCGCCCTGCTGTCCGTCCCCTACGCACCGGCGGGCGGACAGAAGCCGAGTGAGGTGTTCGCTCACATGGCACCCCCGGAGCACGAGTTCTACGTGTCCTACTTCCAGGAGCCCGGCCGCGCCGAGGCGGAGATCGAACCCGACGTACGGGGCTGGCTGCGCGGCTTCTACGCCTCCATGTCCCCCGACACCATGGCCGGCCCGACCGAGCCCCCGGCGGTGCTGGTCCCCACCGGCCACCAGATGCGCGAGCGCTTCCCCCAGGCGCAGCCCGCATGGCTCTCCGACGCCGACCTCGACGTGTACGCGGGCGAGTTCGAGCGCACCGGCCTGGTCGGCGCGCTGAACCGCTACCGCAACTTCGACCAGGACTGGGAGGACCTCCAGCCGCACGCGGGGGCCCCGATCACCCAGCCGTCACTGTTCATCGGCGGCGCCCTGGACGGCAGCGTCGTCATGCTGGGCGAGGTCATCAAGGCCTTCGAGCACACCCTGCCGAACATCCACGCCACCCACATCCTGGACGGCGCCGGCCACTGGCTCCAGCAGGAACGCCCCGAGGAGGTAGGCAACCTCCTGACCGAATGGCTCGCGACCGTAGACGACTGACCCCCACCCCCGCTCCGACGGCCCGGGGGAATGAGACGGCTCCGGGCCGGTGGTCGATGACCACCGGCCCGGAGGGTCGCGCATGCCCCGATGAGGCTCTGACCTGCTCTGACCTGCCCTTACAGGACCGGGAGGTTCTTGCGGAGTTCGAAGGCCGTGACCTCCGAGCGGTACTCCTCCCACTCTTGCTTCTTGTTGCGGAGGAAGAAGTCGAAGACGTGCTCGCCGAGGGTTTCGGCGACCAGTTCGCTGCGTTCCATCAGGGAGATGGCCTCGCCGAGGTTCTGCGGGAGGGGTTCGATGCCCATCGCGCGGCGTTCGGCGTCGGAGAGGGCCCAGACGTCGTCGTCGGCGCCCGCCGGGAGTTCGTAGCCCTCCTCGATGCCCTTGAGGCCGGCCGCGAGGAGGACGGCGTACGTGAGGTAGGGGTTGGCGCCCGAGTCGATCGAGCGGACCTCGACGCGGGAGGAGCCCGTCTTGCCCGGCTTGTACATCGGGACGCGGATCAGGGCCGAGCGGTTGTTGTGGCCCCAGCAGATGTACGAGGGGGCCTCGCCGCCGGAGCCGGCGGTGCGGGAGGAGCCGCCCCAGATGCGCTTGTAGGAATTGACCCACTGGTTGGTGACCGCCGCCGTCTCCGCCGCGTGGCGCAGCAGGCCGGCGATGAAGGAGCGGCCGACCTTGGAGAGCTGGTACTCGGCGCCCGACTCGTAGAAGGCGTTGCGGTCACCCTCGAAGAGGGAGAGGTGGGTGTGCATGCCCGAGCCCGGGTACTCCGAGAACGGCTTCGGCATGAAGGTGGCCTGGACGCCCTGCTCCAGGGCGACCTGCTTCATCACGAGGCGGAAGGTCATGATGTTGTCGGCCGTCGAAAGGGCGTCGGCGTAGCGGAGGTCGATCTCCTGCTGGCCGGGGGCGCCCTCGTGGTGGCTGAACTCGACGGAGATGCCCATCGATTCGAGCATGGTGATCGCCTGGCGGCGGAAGTCCATGCCCACGTTCTGCGGGGTGTGGTCGAAGTAGCCGGAGTTGTCGGCCGGCACCGGGCGGGTGCCGTCCAGCGGCTTGTCCTTCAGCAGGAAGAACTCGATCTCCGGGTGCGTGTAGAAGGTGAAGCCGAGGTCGGAGGTCTTGGCCAGGATGCGCTTGAGGACGTAACGCGGGTCCGCGAAGGACGGGGAGCCGTCCGGCATCAGGATGTCGCAGAACATCCTGGCGGTCCCGGGGGCCTCGGCGCGCCATGGCAGTATCTGGAACGTGCTGGGGTCCGGCTTGGCGATCATGTCGGACTCGTAGACCCGTGCGAAGCCCTCGATGGCGGAGCCGTCGAAGCCGATGCCCTCGTCGAATGCCTGCTCCAGCTCCGCGGGGGCGACCGCGACGGACTTGAGGAAGCCCAGTACGTCGGTGAACCACAGGCGCACGAAGCGGATGTCGCGCTCCTCAAGCGTCCGGAGGACGAATTCCTGCTGCTTGTCCATGCCTTCATCCTCGCAGTTCAGACGGCCTGTGCACCACCGCCGCGAAGGTGGGGGCACAGTCGGGCCGGCCCAGTATCGCCAGTGGTGGTTTCCGCCACATTACGCACCCGGGAAAGCTCACGGCACCCCCGCACTGACCTCGGGCCGGTCATGAGCATTACCATCTGCGCCCATGGGGGGCCCGCAGTACACGCAGCGGGGACGTCGCGGACGTCTCGCGCTTCGGCGTGCCGTCCTTCTGACGGTCCTCGGGGCGCTGGCCGGCGTGCTGTTCCTCTGTGCGCGCCCCGGTGACACCGGTGGCCCTGATGGCCCTGGTGGCCCCGGTGAGCCGCCGCGCGTCCCGGCCGCCGTGCGGGCGCACGGCGCGACACACGGAACCGTGACGCACGGAACCGCCGCGCACGCGAAGACCCACGCCTCGGTGCAGGTCGTCTGCGTGTCCCCGCACGACCGGCCCGGCTGCTCGTCCCTCGCGCACGTGACCCCGGGCGTCCTGCCCGTGCCGCCGCCCGCCGTGACCGTGGCCGGCGGCGAGCCGTCGCCCGCCGCGGACACCGCCGGGACGGGGCGGGTCCGGCCGCCCGAGCCGCAGGCGCGCGCCCCCGACCTGCATGCTCTCCAGGTGCTGCGGACCTGACAGGTCCGGTTTTCGCGTTCCGTCCACCCCCCTCAGCAGAAGGAACCAGGGCACATGGCCAGCAAGTCCGGCAGGACCCAGCAGAACACCGACCCGAACTCCCGCCAGGCGCGCATAGCCGAGATGCGCCGCGCCGAGAAGGCACGGGATCGGCGCAACAAGGCGATCGCGATCACGGCCTCGTCGGCCATCGTCGTCGGCCTCGTCGGTTTCGGCGCCTGGGTGCTGATCGACCAGAAGCAGGACGAGCAGCGCAAGAAGGAGGCCGTCGAGACGGCCCGCAAGAACCCG
This sequence comes from Streptomyces sp. NBC_01294, assembly GCF_035917235.1. NCBI lineage: Bacteria > Bacillati > Actinomycetota > Actinomycetes > Kitasatosporales > Streptomycetaceae > Streptomyces > Streptomyces sp. NBC_01294. The sequence continues at coordinate 5,789,568 of NZ_CP108423.1, read as the reverse complement.
GTCTCCGGCGAGCAGACCTGGGACGCGAAGAACCTGGGCCGCAACCACGTCGAGACCCCGGTGAAGTACGAGATGAATCCCCCGGTCGGCGGTGACCACCACCCCCGCTGGATGAACTGCAACGGCGACGTCTACAAGAACCCGGTGCCCGAGGTGAACGCCGTCCACTCGCTGGAGCACGGCGCCGTCTGGGTGACGTACAACGAGAAGGCCGCCAAGGCCGAGGTGGACAAGCTCGCCGCGACCGTCGGCAAGACGCCGTACACGCTGATGAGCCCGGTCAAGGAGCAGGCCGGCGCGATCATGCTCAGCGCGTGGGGCAAGCAGCTGACCGTGGACACCGCGGACGACCCGCGGGTGGCGCAGTTCTTCACCAAGTACGTGCAGGGCCAGCAGACCCCGGAGCCGGGCGCCGCCTGCACGAGCGGCGTGGCCGAGAAGTGAGCCCCCGCACCCCCCGTACGTACTGGGCCGCGGGCACGGCCGTCCTGCTGGCGCTGCTGTTCGCGGCGGCGGCCACGGTCACCGCCGCGAGCGGCGATTCCGGTACGGAGGAGGCCCGTACGCCGGGGCTCCACTCGGCGGACGCCGGCTTCGCCCGGGACATGGCGGTGCATCACCAGCAGGCGGTGGAGATGTCCTTCATCGTGCGGGACCGCACCCAGGACGAGGCGGTGCGCACCCTCGCGTACGACATCGCCAACACGCAGGCCAACCAGCGGGGCATGCTGCTCGGCTGGCTGGACCTGTGGGGGCTGCCGAAGGTGGTGGCCGGCGAGCCGCCCATGTCCTGGATGGGCACGGGCGGCGAACACGCCGGGCACGCGAGCGGCGGGCACGCGGACGGGCACGCGGGGCAGAGCGCCGCGCCCGGCGCGCTGATGCCCGGCATGGCGACCAAGGAGGAGCTGGCCCGGCTGGACTCCGCCTCGGGCCGCGACGCGGAGGTGCTCTTCCTCCAGCTGATGACCGACCACCACAAGGGCGGCGTCGCGATGGCCGAGGGGTGTGCGCAGCAGTGCGTGACCCCGGTCGAGCGGGAGCTGGCCCAGGGCATGGTCGACGCACAGCGCTCGGAGCTCACCCTGATGGCGGACATGCTGGGGCAGCGCGGAGCCACACCGCGCGGGTGACGGGACACGCCCGTACGGTGGGGGGAGGCGCCCTCTCACCCGTACGGGCGTGTGCTCCGCCGTGCGGGGTCGGGTGGGCCGAACGGCCGCACCACGCTGCCGGACGGACTGCCCCGCCACGACGGGGACGCCGCCGGGCGCGCCCGCGTCCGGCAGCGAACGGCGTGCTCAGGAGGTTCAACGATGACCACCGCCGCAGAGATCATGCACCCCGGGGCCCAGTGGATCCCCGCTACCGAGACCCTGGACCGTGCCGCCGAGCTGATGGCCCGGCTCAACGTGGGCGCGCTGCCCGTCAGCGACGAGTCGGAACGGCTGTGCGGCATCATCACCGACCGCGACATCGTCGTGTCCTGTGTGGCCAAGGGCCACGACCCTTCGAAGGTCACGTGCGGCGACCTCTCCCAGGGCACCCCCCGGTGGATCGACGCCGACGCCGACGTGTCCGCGGTGCTGGACGAGATGGAGAGCCACCAGATCAAGCGGCTGCCCGTGATCAAGGACAAGAGGCTGGTCGGCATGATCAGCGAGGCCGACCTGGCCCAGCACCTGTCGGATGACCAGATGGCGGGCTTCGTCGAGAAGGTCTACGCCAGGCGCTGATCCGGCTGATCCCGCTGGTTCGGCTGACCCCGCTCCCCCGTTTCGAGGACCGCCCGGGCCACCTGGCCCGGGCGGTCCAGCATCACCAGGTGTCCGGCGGGCTCGGCGACCTCGAAGCGGGCGCCGAGCAGGTCGGCGAGGTCCGCCTGGCGGGCCAGCCAGCGCAGGGCGAAGCGGCCGGACGAGCCGTCGTGGCCGGCGAGGACGGTGCCGGGGGCGGTCAGCGGGTGCGTCCCGCGCAGGACGAGCAGTTCGGCGGCCATGTCCGGGTAGCGGGAGTTCTCCAGCAGTGCGCCGCGCCAGACGCGGCCGGTGCGGTAGCAGCGGCGTACGAGGTCACGGGCGGCCGGGTCGGAGCCTCCGGTGCGGGAGGCCCGTACGGTGGCGCGCCGGGCCGACGGTCCCAGCGCGGCCGGCAGTCCGGCGGCGGTCACGGCCCGGCCGATGGCGCGGGCGGCGCCGGTGCGCAGCGCGGCGGGAAGGACCGTACGGGGGGCCTCCTCGACGCTGCCGTCGACCAGGACCAGGGCGGCGGTGCGCTCCGGGTACAGGCGGGCGAAGGCCTCGGCGTGGAACGCGGCGATCGAGTGCCCGACGACGGTCACCGGGCCGGCGTCCGGGCCGCCGAGGCCCAGCGCGTCCAGCAGGCCGGCGATCCGGTGGGCCTCCCCGGCGGTGGTCGGCGGCTCGGTGGCCGGGCCGCTGAGGCCGTGTCCGGGGCGGTCGAAGCGGACGACGGTACGGCCCGCGGCGGCGAGCAGCGGGGCGACCGGGTCCCAGTCGAACCAGGCCATGGCGAGCCCGGCGCTGAGCACGCACACGGGGCCCCGGCCCTCGACGACGACATGCAGCGGGACCCCGTCCACCCGGACGAACCGGCCGGTGCCGCCCGCGTGCGGCGGGACCTGCGGTGGGTACGGCGTCACGTACGGCCTTCCTTGTGGACGGAGTAGGCGAGCAGGCCCAGCCACACTGCCACGAACAGCACCTGCAGCCGCTGCCCGGCGCCCAGGGCCCAGGTCCCGCGCCCGGCGGTGAACAGCGCTATGGCGGACAGGGTCCAGGCGGTGGCGAGCAGTTCGAGGACGACCAGTGCGGGGCCGTAGCGGGCGAGCGGGGCGAACCAGCCGTAGCGGCGGGCGGCGACGGTCAGCGCCACGATGCCGACGAGGGCCCCGGTCATGGCGAGGCTGCTGCTGACGGCGTGGGCCTGGTGGGTGGCGGGGACCAGCTTGGCGGTCTCCCGGGCGGCGCACTCGGGGTCCACGGTGGGCGTGCAGCTCAGCGGCAGCCAGGCGTCGGCGGCGGTGGCCGCGCCGAAGAGGGTGACCCCGGCCCAGCCGACGACCGCCCAGAGGCGGCGGGACTCCGCGTACTTCAGCAGCCGGAACAGGGCCAGCAGTCCTCCGGCGAAGGCGAGCAGCCCGGCGGTGAAGTCGGTGGCCCGGAACAGACCGCCGAGCGGCTGGTCCTGGGCGGCGAGTTCGCTGACGTACGTCTGGATGGGGTTGAGGCCCGTAGAGAGGACGACTTCGAGCACCCACGCCGTGTACACGGCGCCTGCGAGGCCGATGAGCATGGCGACCGGCCAGGCGGTCCGTGGAGAGAGCCCATGTGGGGACATAGTGTGACTAATCCTAGGCAGACCCGGGGTCGGTCCTATGATCGGATACCCACCCCGGGTAGGGTTCCGGCCATGACGCGCAGTGCTCAGCGAGCCGCCCAGGGGCCCAGGCTGCTGCTGCTCGCCGCGCTGCTGCTGGGCATCGTCACCATGCACACCCTGGGCCATCCGACTGAATCCCACGCCATGGAGGACGGGGCTGCGGCCCGGTCCGTTGCCTCGGCCGGGTCATCCGACCCCGCCGCGCAGAGTGGCGCGCGCCACACTCCGGCGCTCCCGCCGTCGGCCCGGGCCCCGGAGCACGGCCGGGCAGCACCGCACGAGCCGGCCCGCGGACCCGTCGACGAGTCCGTCCACGAACCCGTGCACGAACCCGTCCACGAACCCGTCGCCAAACCCGTCGACGAACCCGCCCGGGCGGCGGCTGCCGACGCGGCCTCCCCCACGGCTTCGCAGTGGGGATCCCCCGCGCCCGGCACCGGCATGGACCCCATGTCCGTGTGCCTCGCCGTCCTCACGGGGCTCGTCCTGCTGTTGCTCGGCAGCGGACTGGCCGGCGCCCGCGACACCGCGCCGCCCGGGGGCGCCTCCCGCGTACCGGGCCGGTCCGGCGGCGGCCCTGACCCGCCCTCACCCCGCGAACTCCTCACCCGGCTGGCGGTCCTGCGGATATAGGCCCGGCCCCGCCGCCGCTCCCGCATGCCGCGGAGCGGCGCCGAACCGCGCCCATGAATCCGTACCACCACACCCACAAGGTGCTTCCATGCGCTCTCTTCCCACCCGTCGCGCCGTCCTCGGCGCATCCGCGGCCGTCGTCGGCTCCGGGCTGCTCGCCGCGTGCTCCGGATCGTCCGGCTCCTCCGGGCACTCCGGCGGCTCCGGCCCGGACCACGGCTCCATGAACCACGGCGGCTCCGCCGACGTGCCCGAGGGGTACGTGGACCCGGCCGGGCCCGAGGTCCGGGCCGCCGAGGCCGCCCGCAAGGCCACCGGCCCCCTCACCGAGGTCAAGGTCACCGCCACCGCCACCCCGCTCGACCTCGGCGCCGGAATCACCGTGCGCTCCTGGGCGTACGGGGACAGGCTGCCGGGCCAGGAGGTCCGCGCCACGGCGGGCGGCACCCTCTCCCTCGCCCTGGCCAACAACCTCCCCGAGGCGACCTCCCTGCACTGGCACGGCCTCGCGCTGCGCAACGACATGGACGGGGTCCCGGGACTGACCCAGCGGGACATCGCCCCGGGCGGATCCTTCACGTACAAGTTCGCCGTCCCGCACCCGGGGACGTACTGGTTCCACCCGCACACCGGGGTCCAGCAGGACCGCGGCCTGTACGCCCCGCTGATCATCGAGGACCCGAAGGAGCCCCTGTCCTACGACAAGGAGTGGGTGGTCGTCCTCGACGACTGGATCGACGGGGTGGACGGCGCCACCCCGGACGACGTCCTCGCCGAGCTCCGCAAGGGCATGAGCGGTGAGGGCGGCGGCCACGCCGCACACGGCCAGGCGCCCTCCCCCGGCTCCAGTTCCGGCTCCGGTTCCGGGCGTTCCCACCTCCTCATGGGCGCCGACAGCGACGTCCTCGGGCGGGACGCGGGCGACGTCGCCTACCCGCACTACCTGATCAACGGCCGGGTGGCGGACGACCCGTCCGTCTTCACCGCCCGCCCCGGCGACCGGATCCGGCTGCGCATCGTCAACGCCGGCGGGGACACCGCCTTCCGGATCGCCCTCGGCGACCACGAACTGACGGTCACCCACACCGACGGCTTCCCGGTGGAGCACACGAAGACGCCCTCACTGCTGCTGGGCATGGGCGAGCGGTACGACGTCCTGGTCACGGCCCAGGACGGGGTGTTCCCGCTCACCGCACTGGCGGAGGGCAAGGGCCGGTCCGCGCTCGCGGTGCTGCGCACCGGCACGGGTACGGCGCCCACCGCCGCGACCCGGCCGGCCGAGCTGGACGTGCGGCCGCTGACGGCGGACGTGCTCAAGGCCGCCGGGCCGGCCGCACTGGCCCCGCGCGAGCCGGACCGTACGGTGCAGATCCGGCTGACCGGCTCCATGACCAAGTACGACTGGGCCTTCGACGGCAAGCCGTACACGCCGGACCAGCGCCATCCGGTGAAGGCGGGCGAGCGGGTCCGGCTGGACTTCAGGAACACGACGCCGATGTGGCACCCGGTGCACCTGCACGGGCACACCTTCGCGCTGGCCGGCCAGGCCGGCGGGGCGCGCAAGGACACCGCGGTCGTCCTGCCGGGCGGGAGGCTGACGGCGGACTTCGACGCGGACAACCCCGGGCTGTGGATGGTGCACTGCCACAACGTCTACCACTCGGAGTCCGGGATGATGACGGTGCTCGGCTACCGGCGGTAGGCCGCCGCCTTGCGGTTCCGGGGGCCGGCTCGGCCGAGCCGGCCCCCGGAACCGGGCGGTAATTGCGGGTGGAGGCCGGCCGTCGGCATGGCACCCTTGCGGTGATCGCGACAGCCGCTACAAGAGGACGACCCCGCCGGTATGAGTACCCCGCCGAACCCGCCCAGCACGCCCGACGGCCCTCCGACGGAGCCGACGGAGCCGACGGGTACCCCAGCTCCCGAGACGACCTCCATACCGGCGCCCGCCCAGCCGCTCTCGCTGGAGAAGACCCCGGCCGCGACACCGGCCCCTGAGACCCCGGCAACGCCCGAGGCCCCTGAGACCCCGGCGACACCCGAGGCCCCCGAGGCCCCGGCAGCTGCCGAGGTACCCGAGGCCCCAGGAGCCCCCGCGGCTGCCGAGGCGCCTGAGACCCCGGCCGTCACCGACGCGCCCGCGGCTCCCGCCGCACCCGCCCCCGAACCGGGCCCCGCCCCGGAACCGGCCCCGGCCCCCTCGCAGTTCGCGCCGCCCACCCCGGCCCCGGCGGCCGCGCACTTCAGTGACGCGGGCGCTCCCGGCGCCCCCGGCAACCCGTGGGCCCAGCCCGGCCCGGGCAACCCCTGGACCCAGCCTGACCCCGCCTTCGGAGGGGCCCCGTACGCGGGCTACCCGCAGGCCCAGCCGACCACCAACGGCCTGGCCATGGCCGCCGTGATCGTCGCCGCCTTCGCCGTGTTCCTCGGCCTCGTGCCGTTCCTCTTCTGGGCCGGCACCCTGCTCGCGGTGGTCGCCGCGGGCCTCGGCATCGCCGGGTGGCGCCGCGCCAACACGGGCGCCCCGAACCGGACGATGGCCATCGTCGGCACCGTCCTCGGGATCGCCGGCCTCGGCGCCTCGGTCGGCGGTTTCCTCCTCACCGTCTCCTTCATCGACGAGGCCAAGGAGGACCGCGCCGGGATCGGGATCGACGACGAGGAGTACGAACTGGACGGGCTCTACCCCAGCGGTGAGCCCTGGCCGTCCAGGTCCCCGTCCAAGTCCAAGTCCCCGTCCGCGTCCCCGTCGCCCACCCAGGTCCCCGGCCTGACCAGCGCGCTGCCGTTCGGCGAGACCTTCACCTACCCGAACGGCGTCAAGGTGAGCCTGTCGGTTCCGAAGAAGTACGAGCCGAAGGGCATCATCGCCCGCGAAGAGGTCAAGAACGCCATCCAGATCACGATCACCATCACCAACGGCTCTTCCACGCCGCACGAGGTGATCTACGCCGTGCCCAACGTCCGCGACGACCAGGGCATGACCGCCGACATGGTCTTCGACAGCTCCGGCAGCGGCGGCGGCGTGCCGAAGATGGTCAAGGGCTCGATCCTGCCGGGCGAATCGGCCAGCGGGATCGTGGCGTTCGAGATCCCGGAGGGCACCAAGAGCATCACCGCGGACATCGCCGCCGGGACCCTGCTCGACGACGTGAAGTACGCCGGCCCCCTCGGCTGACGGGCGCTCCCGGCAGGGGAGAACGGGCGGGGTCCAGGACATCGCGTCAGAAAGACGATTAGACTGGGCCCCGTGCCTCAACTTCGTCTCGCTCTGAATCAGATCGACTCGCACGTCGGCAACATCGCCGCGAACGCCGACTCGGTCGTCCACTGGACCCGGCACTCCGCCGAGCAGGGCGCCCACCTGGTGGCGTTCCCGGAGATGATGCTGACCGGGTACCCCGTCGAGGACCTCGCCCTGCGCGGCTCCTTCGTCGAGGCCTCCCGCTCCGCGCTCCGCGAGCTCGCCGAGCGGCTGGCGGCCGAGGGCCTCGGCGAACTGCCGGTCGTCGTCGGCTACCTCGACCGCACCGAGAAGGCGGTACCCCGGCTCGGCCGCCCGGCCGGCTCCCCGGAGAACGCGGCCGCCGTGCTGCACCGCGGGCAGGTGGTCCTGCGCTTCGCCAAGCACCACCTCCCCAACTACGGCGTGTTCGACGAGTTCCGGTACTTCGTGCCGGGCGACACCCAGCCGGTGATCCGGGTCCGGGGCGTCGACGTGGCCCTGGCCATCTGCGAGGACCTCTGGCAGGAGGGCGGCCGGGTCCCGGCCACCCGCTCCGCCGGGGCCGGGCTGCTGATCTCCGTCAACGCCTCACCGTACGAGCGCAACAAGGACGACCTGCGCCTCGAACTGGTGCAGAAGCGGGCCCAGGAGGCCGGCTGCACCCTCGCCTACCTGGCGATGATCGGCGGCCAGGACGAGCTGGTCTTCGACGGCGACTCGATCGTCGTGGACGCCGACGGCGAGGTCATCGCCCGCGCCCCGCAGTTCTCCGAGGGCTGCGTGCTGGTCGACCTCGACCTGCCGGCCGCGCGCGCCGACGCCCCCGAGGGCGTCGTGGACGACGGGCTGCGCATCGACCGCGTGATCCTGTCCGAGGAGCCGGTGGAGCCGTACGAGGCGGTCGTGACCGGCGGCTACGCCGACCGGCTCGACGACGACGAGGAGATCTACGACGCGCTGGTCGTGGGTCTGCGCGCGTACGTCAAGAAGAACGGATTCCGCTCCGTCCTGATCGGGCTCTCCGGGGGCATCGACTCCGCCCTGGTCGCCTCGATCGCCTGCGACGCGATCGGCGCGCAGAACGTGCACGGCATCTCGATGCCGTCGAAGTACTCCTCGGACCACTCGAAGGGCGACGCGGCCGACCTGGCCGAGCGGACCGGCCTGAACCTCCGGACCGTGCCGATCGAGCCGATGTTCGACGCCTACATGGGCTCGCTGGGCCTGAGCGGCCTGGCCGAGGAGAACCTGCAGTCCCGGCTGCGCGGCACGATGCTGATGGCGGTGTCCAACCAGGAGGGCCACATCGTGCTGGCCCCGGGCAACAAGTCGGAGCTGGCCGTCGGCTACTCCACCCTGTACGGCGACTCGGTGGGCGCGTACGGCCCGATCAAGGACGTGTACAAGACGGACGTCTTCCGGCTCGCCCAGTACCGCAACCGGGCCGCCGCCGAGCGCGGCGAGACCCCGCCGATCCCGGAGAACTCGATCGTCAAGCCGCCGAGCGCGGAGCTGCGCCCGGGCCAGGTGGACACGGACTCCCTGCCGGACTACCCGGTGCTCGACGCGATCCTGGCCCTGTACGTGGACCGCGACCAGGGCATGGAGGCGATCGTGGAGGCCGGCTTCGACCGGGAGCTGGTCGCCAGGACCCTGCGGATGGTGGACACGGCGGAGTACAAGCGCCGCCAGTACCCGCCGGGTACGAAGATCTCCGCGAAGGGCTTCGGCAAGGACCGCCGGCTGCCGATCACGAACGGCTGGCGCGAGCACGCGTAGCCGCGTAACACGCAGCCGCGTGGCCGCGTGGCCGCCGGGCCGGAGCGGGACGGACGAAGGGAGGGGCCTCACCGCATCGGCGGCGAGGCCCCTCCCTTCATGTGCGCACCCGCCCGGGGTGCGCCTACTTCTTCACGGTCACCCGGGCCGCGACCGGCAGGTGGTCGCTGCCCGTGCGGGGCAGGGTCCAGGAGGCCTCCGGCTTGATGCCGCGGACCATGATCTGGTCGATCCGGGCCATCGGGAACTGCGCGGGCCAGCTGAAGCCGAAGCCGTCGCCCGCGGCGCCCTGGGTGGAGCGCATCTGCGAGGTGACCTCGGACAGGGCGCGGTCGTTCATGGTGCCGTTGAGGTCGCCGAGCAGGATGACCTTCTTCAGCGGTTCGGCGGCGAGCGCGGCGCCCAGCGCGTCGGCGCTGTCGTCGCGCTGGTTCGCGGTGAAGCCGGCCTTCAGCTTGACCCGCACCGAGGGGAGGTGGGCGACGAAGGCGGCGACGTCCCCCTGGGGGGTGGCGACGGTGGCGCGCATGGCCCGGGTCCAGCCCATCCTGATGTCGACGGGCGCGCTGGCGCTCAGCGGGTACTTGCTCCACAGGCCGACCGTGCCCTCGACGGAGTGGTACTTGTACGTGCCCGCCAGGGCCTTCTCGTAGACGGGGACGGCGCTCCCCTTGAGCTCGGTCAGGGCCAGGACGTCGGCCCCGGACCGTGCGACGGATTCGGCGGTGCCGCGCGGGTCTGCGTTGTCGGCGTCGACGTTGTGGGTGGCGACCACGAGGTTGCCGCCCGGGCCGGACTTGTCGCTGACCAGGCCGCCGAAGAGGTTCGCCCAGACCACGGCCGTCAGCAGGACCGCGATGAGCGCGGTCGCGGAGCGGCGGAACACCGCCCCGGCCAGCAGCACCGGGACGGCCAGGCCCAGCCAGGGCAGGAAGGTCTCGGTGAGGCTGCCGAGGTTGCCCACGTCGTTGGGCAGCTCCGCATGGAAGATCATGATCAGCGCGATCAGCGCGGCGAGCGCCGCCAGCACCCATCCGCGCCGCCAGATCCCGGGGTCCTTGCGCAGCTCGGCCAGTCGGCGTCCGAAGCGGGATGCGGAGGGCTCGGAGGGCTCCGAGCCGCCGTTCCCCGACTCCGTCATGTACGCCTGTGCCATGCCACTGCCCTCACTGCCGTGCTCGCGCTCCGTCCCCGCCCCTTGACCCTAGGCGATGACCGGAGCCTTCCGTGCCCTACGTCACGACCGTCCGTCACGGTCGTACGCCCGGGAGGACGAACGACCGTGCGCCAGGGGTTCCGCTTGTCACGAAACGCGCACATTGCAGCCTGCGCGTCGGCTCACTCCGCGTACCACTTCCGCCTTCGGGCACGCGGATGCCACCATGGTGGGTGAGTCCGGGGACGCCGTGAGGGCGCCTCGAGATGACACAAGGAGCAGTTGCAATGACGCATGCCGTTTCGCCTGCCCGCGAATCCGCATCAGCGGCCTCCCCCACCCTGTACGGAGGCACGGGCACCCGGCGCATCACCGTCCGCGACCTGACCCTCGCCAAGGAACGCGGCGAGAAGTGGCCCATGCTCACCGCCTACGACGCGATGACCGCGTCCGTCTTCGACGAGGCCGGCATCCCGGTCATCCTCGTCGGCGACTCGATGGGCAATTGCCACCTCGGCTACGACTCCACCGTCCCGGTGACGATGGACCAGATGACCATGCTCTCGGCGGCCGTCGTGCGCGGCACCAGCCGCGCGCTGGTGATCGGCGACATGCCGTTCGGCTCGTACCAGGAAGGCGCCGTGCAGGCGCTGCGCAGCGCCACCCGGCTGGTCAAGGAAGCCGGGGTCGGAGCGGTGAAGCTGGAGGGCGGCGAGCGCTCGCTGGCCCAGACCGAGCTGATCGTGCAGTCCGGCATCCCCGTCATGTCCCACCTGGGCCTGACCCCGCAGTCCGTCAACGCCATGGGCTACCGGGTCCAGGGCCGCGGCGACGAGGCCGCGCACCAGCTGCTGCGCGACGCGAAGGCGGCGCAGGACGCGGGTGCCTTCGCAGTGGTGCTGGAGCTCGTTCCGGCCGAGCTGGCCGCCGAGGTCACCCGGTCCCTGCACATCCCGACGGTCGGCATCGGCGCGGGCGCGGAGTGCGACGCGCAGGTCCTGGTGTGGACCGACATGATGGGTCTGACCGGCGGAAAGCTGCCCCGCTTCGTGAAGCAGTACGCCAAGCTCCGCGAGGTCATGGGCGACGCGGCGAAGGCCTTCGCCGAGGACGTGGTCGGCGGGACGTTCCCGCAGGAGGAGCACGCCTTCCACTGAGGGGGCGAGCGGTACGGGGCAGCCCGCCGGCGTCACGCCGGCGGGCTGCCGCACCCCGGCTCGAGGCAGACTGTCGGCTGCCTGTAGGCGGGCTGTAGGTCTCTTGTCGGTGTTTTGTCAGTGGCACCTGGTCCCATGGTGGGCATGACGCGAAACGACAAGAACCCCAACGCCGTGGAAGTACGGGGGCTGGTCAAGCACTACGGCGAGACCAAGGCCCTCGACGGTGTCGACCTGGACGTCCGCGAGGGAACGGTCCTCGGGGTCCTCGGGCCCAACGGAGCCGGCAAGACCACGCTGGTGCGCTGCCTCTCCACCCTGATCGCCCCGGACGCCGGCACGGCGACCGTCGCGGGCTTCGACGTGGTCCGCCAGCCGCGGCAGCTGCGCCGGACCATCGGGCTGACCGGCCAGTACGCCTCGGTCGACGAGAAGCTCTCCGGCTGGGAGAACCTCTACATGATCGGGCGGCTGCTCGACCTCTCCCGCAAGGACGCCCGCCGCCGCGCGGACGAGATGCTGGAGCGGTTCTCCCTGACCGAGGCCGCCAAGAAGGCCGCCATGCACTACTCCGGCGGCATGCGCCGCCGGCTCGACCTCGCGGCCTCGCTGATCGGCAACCCGGCCGTGATCTACCTGGACGAGCCGACCACCGGTCTCGACCCGCGCACCCGCAACGAGGTGTGGGACGAGGTCCAGCGCCTGGTCGCCGAGGGCGCCACCGTGCTGCTGACGACCCAGTACATGGAGGAGGCGGAGCAGCTCGCCAGCGAGCTGACGGTCATCGACCGCGGCAAGGTCATCGCCAAGGGCAAGGTCGACGAGCTGAAGGCGCGCGTCGGCGGGCGCACCCTGAAGATCCGCCCCGTGTCCTCCTCGGACCTGCCGGGCATGGCCCGCTCGCTGGCCGAGGCCGGATTGGACGGCGTGGCCGGCACCCAGGCCGTGCCCGACGAGGGCGTCCTGCTGGTCCCGATCCTGAGCGACGAGCAGCTGACCGCCGTGGTCGGTCTGCTGGCCGCCCGCGGGTACGCGATCGCCGACCTCGGCACCTACCTGCCCAGCCTCGACGAGGTGTTCCTGGCCATCACCGGCCAGAAGCCGAGCGCCGTCGAGGACTCCGTCCCCACCGAGCAGACCGAGGAGGTCGCGGCATGAGCACCGTAACCACGACGAAGCCCGCGCCCACCGTGCCCGGTCCGGCCCCGGTGGCCGCGCACTCGGGCGAGGGCCGGATCGGCCTGCGGGCCAACCTGCGGCACATCGGCGCCCTGGTGCGCCGCAACGCGCTGCAGATCAAGCAGGACCCGGAGTCGATGTTCGACGTCGTGTTCATGCCGATCATCTTCACGCTGCTGTTCGTCTTCGTCTTCGGCGGCGCGATCTCCGGCAAGGGCAACCAGGAGGGCTACGTCAACTACGTGGTCCCGGGCCTCATGGCCATGATGGGCATGAACATCGCCATGGGGGTCGGCACCGGAGTCAACGACGACTTCAAGAAGGGTGTGATGGACCGGTTCCGGTCCATGCCGATCGCCCGTTCCTCGGTGCTCATCGCCAAGATCGTCGTCGAGATCGGCCGGATGATGGCCGCCATCGCGATCCTGCTCGCCGTGGGCTTCATGCTCGGCCTGTCCATCAAGGGCTCGATCCTGGGGCTGTTCCTCGCCATCGGTCTGGCGGCCGTCTTCGGCGCCTCACTGATGTGGATCTTCGTGCTGCTCGGTCTCACCCTGAAGACCGCGCAGGCCGTCCAGGGCATGGCGATGATGGTCCTGATGCCGCTGCAGTTCGGCAGCTCGATCTTCGCCCCGCCGTCCACGATGCCCGGCTGGCTGCAGTCCTTCACGGAGTACAACCCGCTGTCCAACCTGGCCGACGCCGCCCGCGCGCTGATCAACGGGACTCCCGTCGGCAACTCGGTGTGGATGGTCCTGGTCTGGTCGCTGGTCCTCACGACCGCCACCATGCCGCTCGCCGTCCGAAAGTTCCGCCAGAAGACCTGACCCGCGGACCGGTCCACTCCGGATCGCGTCCCGGACGGACACCGGCCGGGGGCCGGGTCAGATGAGGGCGGTGGCCTCCTCCAGGGAGAGGCCGCCGCCTTCGGCGTACGCCTTCTCGTAGGCGGCGTCACCGAGCGCCGCCCGCGCGCGCTCCTCGGCGTGGGCGAAGTCCTCGCGTTCCGTGGTCACGGGGAAATGCCCGGGCGGCAGGAGCGCCCGGTAGGCGCCGAGCAGCCGGGCCGCGTCGTGCTCGCGCCGCGGGCAGCCGACCGAGACGAGGGAGACGGCCCCGGTCAGCAGGTACACCGCGGGCAGCTGCGGGGCGACCATCAGCACGAGCGGGTCGTGGACCCGGCTCATGGCCTCGCGGATCCGCACCAGCGCCTCCTCGTACAGGCCCTCCTGGTTGTCCAGCCAGGCCATCGTGGCGAGGAGGAACACGTCGAAGACGGCGTACGCCCCGAGCGCGAAGTCCTCGCGCAGCGCCTCGATCTGGGCACGGGCCTCGGCGATCCGGCCGGTCCGGCCGAGGAGGCCCGCGAGGAACATCCGGGCGGCGGGCATGGCCTCGTTGCCGAACCGCTGCACCCTGGCGGTGATCTCCGTGAGGATCTCCTCGGCCTCCTCCGGCTCCCCGTTCTCGACGAGCGTCCCGGCCATCCGTACGCGCAACACCGTCACCTGGGCCTTGGCACCCAGGCGTTCGGCGTGCTCGATCGCCGCCCGGAAGTCCTCGGCGGCCTGCGCGTACATACCGCGCTTCTCCCGGGACTCGGCGCGCGCGGACAGGGCCTCGGCGCAGCCCCAGGCGTCGCCGAGCTCGTGGAAGAGGGCCAGGCTCTCGTCGGCGTCGCGGGAGGCGTCGCCGGCCCAGTCGGCCCGGTTGGCGAGGATGTTGGCCCGCAGCTGCAGGGCCGAGGCGAGCTCCCAGCGGTACCCGAACGCGCGGCAGGCCTCGACGGTCTCGTCCACGACCCGCTGGAGCAGCCCGACGTCGCCCGAGATCATGACGGCGTAGATCCAGAGGGAGGAAGGGGTCCGGCAGGTCTGCGGCAGCCCGGGCCGGTAGGTGGCGAGCACGCCCTCGATCTGGGCGCGGACCTCGGGGGTGTCCCAGGTGGCGCTGTTCTGGTCGCGGGCGGCCAGCCGGATCAGCTGGATGCCGCGCCAGGCCTCGGTGAGCAGTTCGCCGGAGTAGGGCGGGGGCGTGTCGACGATCCGCCCGTGGACGGGTTCGGCGGGGGCGGCGGGCGCCGCGAAGGGGTTGGGGCCGAGCGCGGCGGCCGCCTCGGACCAGTGCCGGGACTCGGTGCTCAGGTCGTGCATGTGCCAGTACCAGCCCAGGGAGTGGACGAGGCACAGCACCTCGTCGCCGTCCCGGGCGGCGACGGCGCGGCGCAGGGCGGTACGCAGGTTCTCGTACTCGGTGGCGAGCCGCTCGGTGGCGGCCCGCTGGCCGTGGCCGCGGAGCAGGGGCTCGGTGGTGCGGGCCAGTTCGCGGTAGTGGACGAGGTGGCGGCGCTCGGTGTGCTCGCGGTCGCCGTCGGCCGCGGCGAGCCGCTCGGCGGCGTACTCGCCGACGGTCTCCAGGAGGCGGTAGCGCATGCCGGAGCCGTCGGGGCCGGGGGCGGCGACGACGAGGGACTTGTCGACGAGGGAGCCGAGGACGTCGGCGGTGTCGTAGGCGGGGTCGGCGCAGACGGCCTCGGCGGCGACGAGGTCGCAGCCGCCGGCGAAGACGGAGAGGCGGCGCAGGACGGTCCGCTCGGGCTCGTCGAGGAGGTCCCAGGACCAGTCGACGACGGCGCGCAGGGTCTGCTGGCGCGGCAGCACGGTGCGGGCGCCGCTGGTCAGGAGCCGGAAACGGTCGTCGAGGCGGTCGGCGATCTGGCGCGGGGTGAGGAGGCGCAGCCGGGCAGCGGCCAGCTCGATGGCCAGCGGCAGGCCGTCGAGGCGGCGGCAGATCTCGGCGGCCGCGGCCGGGTCGTCGCCGGTACGGAACCCCGGCAGGGCGGCGGCTCCCCGGTCACCGAGGAGCCGCAGCGCGACGGGGTCGGGCAGCGGCTCCACCGGGCGCAGGGACTCCCCCGGCACACCGAGGGGTTCGCGGCTGGTGGCCAGGATCTGCACGCCGGGGCAGCGCGCGAGGAGTTCCTCGGCCAGTTCGGCGGCCGCGCCGATGACGTGCTCGCAGTTGTCGAGGAGCAGGAGCATCCGCTGGCGTGCGCAGTGCTCGGCGAGCCGGTCGAGGGGGGCGTCGCCGTTCCGGTCGGTCAGCGCCCGCAGTTCCTCGGCGGCGGCGCCGCGCAGCTTGGTCTCGCGTGCCCCGAGCGCGGCGAGCGTGGCCTCGGCGACGTCCTCCGGGTCGTCCACGGGGGCGAGCTCGACGAGCCACACCCCGTCGGGCCATCCACCGCGCGCCGCGTGCGCCTCGGCGGCCTCCTGCGAGAGCCGCGTCTTGCCGGCCCCGCCGGGGCCGAGGAGCGTGACGAGCCGCGCCCGCGCGAGGTCGTCCCCGATGACGCGGATGTCGTCCTCGCGCCCGACGAAGGTGGTGAGACGCGCCCGCAGATTGCCGGTACCGGTGCCGATGCCCTGGCCGGGCGGTGCGGGGGCCGCGGCGGCGTGCCACCGGGACCCGTCGGGGGCCATAGCGGTGCCGGTGCCGGGGTACTCCCCGGCTGCCCCGGAGAACGGGCCGTGCCCGGGGTCGGCGGCGGGCGGCGCCTGCGCCCCGGACCAGGGTGCGTCCGCGCCGCCCGGGTACGACTGAGGCCGTGCGCCGGGCGAGGTGGGAGCGGCCGGCTCCGCGGCACCGTGCCGACGGGGGTTGGGGCCGGTGGGGTCTGTATCGGTACCCGCACCCGCGCCAGGGCCGGGTGCCCCGGGGAACGGGCCGTGCCCCACGGCCGGCCCGGCGGCGGGAAGCCGGTCCCAGGGCGCAGGGCCGGGGCGGGCGGGGTCTGCGTCGGTGCTCGCGCCCGTGCCCGGAGCGAGCGCGGCGGGGCCGGGCTTCTGTCCGGCTGCCCCGGAGGACGGGCCCTGTCCCTCGGCCGGACCGGCGGGCTGGGGCTGCTCCCAGGCGTGCGGGGCACGGGCGCCGGAGGCGGGGGCGGCGGGGAGGCGGTCCCCGGGTGTCTGCGGGGTCGTGGGCCGGTACGCGGTCGGCGGCACGGGGGGCGGCGGGCTCAGGAGTTCCGTGTGCAGGGCGCGCAGGGCCGGGCCCGGGGTCGTGCCGAGGCGGTCGGCGAGGTCACGGCGGACGCGGTCGTAGGCGGACAGGGCCTCCGCCGGGCGGCCCACGTCGCGCAGCGCACGGATCCGCAGCGCCTGCAGCGGCTCGTCCAGCGGCTGCCGCGCGCACAGCGCGGTCAGCTCCGGCAAGGACCGCTCGGCGTCGCCCAGGGACAGGGCCGCGGCGAGCCGGCCCCGGCGCGCGTCCATCCGTACGGCCTCCCAGCGCGCGGACTCCGCGGCCGGGTCGGGCAGGTCCGCCAGTGCGGGTCCGCGCCACAGGGCGAGGGCCTCCTCGTAGAGGGCCACCGCCTCGGCCGGGTCCCGCGCCTCGCCGGCGGCGCGGGCCAGCCGCTCGAAGCGGTACAGGTCGACGTCCTCGCGCAGGGCGGCCAGCTGGTAGCCGCCCTCCGCGGAGCGCACGGCCGCGTGCCCCAGCGTCCGCCGCAGCCGGGCGACCAGCGCCTGCAGGGCCGCCACCGCGTCGGCCGGCGGGTCGCCGGCCCAGACCTCGGCGACCAGCATCCGGGCCGGTACCGCCCGCCCCGGCCGCAGTGCGAGCGCGGTCAGGAGTGCCCGCAGGCGCGCTCCGCCGACGGCGATGGGGGTCCCGTCGTCGCGGATGGCCTGGGCCGTGCCGAGAATCGCGTAGCGCACCGGCCCATTGTCCCCGTACCCGGACCGGGCCCCGAACCGTTTTCGTCCCGGCCCCCGGGATAGGTTTCCCCGCATGGGTCATCAGGGGAGCCGCAGCGAGCGGCGGATCAGTTCGGTATTCATCGGCATCGTCGCCATCATGGTCGTCACCGGCTGGGCGGTGTGGACGGGGTACTCGACGAGCACCGGGCTCGCCGTGTTCCTCGCGGTGACGTCGGCGTGGATCGTCTCTCTCTGCCTGCACGAGTACGCGCACGCCCGCACGGCCCTGCACAGCGGCGACCTCTCGGTGGGCTCCAAGGGCTACCTGACGCTGAATCCGCTCAAGTACACGCACTGGCTGCTCAGCATCGTCCTGCCGGTGGTCTTCGTGATCCTGGGCGGGCTGGGCCTGCCCGGCGGCGCCGTCTACATCGAGCACGGCCGGATCCAGGGCCGCTGGAAGCACAGCCTCATATCGGCGGCGGGCCCGCTCACCAACGTGGCCTTCGCCGTCGTCTGCACGGCGCCGTTCTGGCTGGACGCCCTCGACGGGGTGCCGATGCCCTTCCGCTTCGCCCTCGCGTTCCTGGCGCTGCTCCAGGTCTCGGCGGCGATCCTGAACTTCCTGCCGGTGCCGGGCCTGGACGGCTACGGGGTCATCGAGCCCTGGCTGTCGTACCGGGTGCGCCGCGAGGTGGAGCCGCTGGCTCCGTACGGCCTGATCGGCATCTTCGTCCTGCTGTGGATCCCGGGCGTCAACGCGGTCTTCTTCGACGTGGTGGAGGGCGTGCTGTCCGGACTCGGCGTGTCGGATCTGGACTGGTGGTGCGGCCGCGACCTCTACCGCTTCTGGCAGGAGAGCGACGGCGTGTGCGCCGTCCCGCAGGACTAGGGGCGTGTCTTCCGGATCTTGCCGCCCGCAGGACTAGGCAGTGTCTGATGGCTCTTGCCCGGGGTGGTGGATCTGCTGTCGTTCTGGGCATGAGCCGGTCATGGTGCGTCGGCATGAACTGACGAATGCTCAGTGGGAGCGCATAGCTCCGCTGCTGCCGGAGACTGGCGGGCCGGGTGGGCGGTGGGCCGACCACCGCACCGTGGTCAACGGTGTGCTCTACCGGACACGGACCGGGATTCCCTGGCGTGACCTGCCCGAACGCTACGGATCCTGGCAGACCGTCTACGAACGCCACCGCCGCTGGTCGGCCGACGGCACCTGGTCGAACATCCTGCGAGCGTTGCAGGCCGGTGCCGACTCCACCGCGCGAGACGCGGACGGCTCGTGGGCGGTCAACGCCGACTCCACCACCTGCCGGGCCCACCAGCACGCGGCCGGGGCTCGGCATTCCGCCCCGGCTGACCACCCCGAAAAAGGGGCGGGACCCGTGTGGATGCAGAGGGCCGCGAGGCCCTGGGACGTTCCCGGGGCGGGCTGACCAGCAAGGTCCACCTCCTGGCGGATGACCGCTGCCGACCCCTGGTCTGGCTGACCTCGCCCGGCCAGCGCGGAGACAGCCCGATGTTCATCCCGCTCATGCAGGTCCTGAACGTGGCCCGCACCGGGGCCGGGCGTCCCCGCACCCGACCGGACCGTGCCCGCGGCGACAAGGCGTACTCCAGCCGTGCCAACCGCGTCTACCTGCGTAAACGCGGGATCAAGGCAACGATCGCCCAGCCGGACGACCAGCGTGCGAACCGCCGTCGGCGCGGACGGGCCGGCGGCCGCCCGCCGTCCTTCGACCGCGAGCAGTACCGCCGACGCAACACCGTCGAACGCTGCATCGGGAAGCTGAAACAGCACCGGGCCGTCGCCACTCGGTACGACAAACGCGACTACATCTTCAACGGCACCCTGGCCACCGCAGCCATCGTGATCTGGCTCCGCGACCTCATCAAAGAGCCATCAGACACTGCCTAGCCCCGCGCCACCCGGCTCAGACCGCGTTGCGCGTGGCGGCGGCCTTCTCGGCCTTCGCCCTGCGCAGGAAGTACCAGGCCATGTTGGACGTGAGGCCCGCGAGCAGCACCCAGACGATCCCGAGGAAGCTGCCCTCCACGAAGGCGATGACGGCCGCGGCCACCGCGAGGACGCAGACGACGACGGCGAAGACGGCAAGGCGGGGCATGGGAAGGGCTCCTCGGAAACACTGAACGGGGTCGAGCCACACCAGTGTCCCCCATGCCCCGCAGTGCTGCCGTAAGGACGCCCGCGCATCCCGCCCGGCCCATTTCCCTCTTTGCCTGATCCACTGCGCTGCGCAGCGCTACGGTTCGCCGGTGACGCGCCGTATCGCGAGCGCGACAGAAGGTACAGACCGGCCCGCTCCGCCAGCGACGGATGCCGCCGGCGAGTGGGGGGAACACATGCAGGAGATCCCGAAGGGCGCGAACGTCAGCCTGGCCGCCCTCAGCGAGGACGCCGGTTCGGTCATCGTGAGCCTGAGCTGGACCAGTACCTCCGGAGCCGGTGATGCCGACGTCTCCGTGCTGCTCTTGGACGAGAACGGCAAGGTCCGCAGCGAGAACGACTTCTACTTCTACAACCATCCCGCCGCCGCCGACGGAAGCGTGCAGCTCCTCGGGAAGACACCGACCGACAGCGGTGACGAGGACCGCATCAGTGTGGACCTGACCGCGGTTCCCGAGGACGTCGCGCGGATCGTGGTGGCGGCCAGCCAGTACGGTGGCGCCCGGTTCGGGGACCTCGACGACCTGCGCATGACGGTCGCGGACCGGGCCGGCGAACCACTGGTCGGCTTCTCCATCGAGGACGCGGGCGTGGAGACGGCCTTCATCTTCGGCGAGCTGTACCGGCGGGAGGACGAGTGGAAGTTCCGCGCCGTGGGACAGGGGTACGAGACCGGTCTGGCCGGGCTGGCCACGGACTTCGGCATCTCGGTCACCGAGGACGCGGACGAGCCCCCGGCGCCCGAGGAGGCAGCTGAGCCCGAAGAGGCTGCGGCACCCGAAGAGGCTGCGGCACCTGGGGAGGCGGCAGCGCCCGGGACCGGCGCACCGGCCCCCCTGGGAGCACCCGCCGGTGGGACCTCTTCCGGTCCTGCCGCGCCGGCCGCGGATCCGGCACCCGCGGCCGCCACGGTGCCGGCTCAGACCCGCGGTCGCGGCCCGCGCACCACGAGGAAGAAGGTCACGCTGCCCA
This sequence comes from Streptomyces sp. NBC_01294, assembly GCF_035917235.1. Taxonomy (NCBI): domain Bacteria; kingdom Bacillati; phylum Actinomycetota; class Actinomycetes; order Kitasatosporales; family Streptomycetaceae; genus Streptomyces; species Streptomyces sp. NBC_01294. The sequence continues at coordinate 5,769,179 of NZ_CP108423.1, read as the reverse complement.
GGGTGGCCAAGAAGTCCCTCGCCGAGAACGAATCATGGCGCACCGCGCGGCTGTTCCCGGTCCCGTCCCTCAAGAGCGACAAGGAGCGCGAGGTACGGGCCACGTCGGTCCTGCTGTCCGTCATGGCCCAGGTCCCCGAGTTGGGACGCCGCCTCACCGCCGCGTTCGGCGCCCCCGCCGGCCGCATGGAGACCTTCACCGAGGTGTCCCTGCCCCACGGCGACGCCCCGAAGCGCCCCGACGGTGTGATCCGGGTGGAGCGTGCGGGCAAGCTGTGGACGGCGCTCGTGGAGACGAAGACGAACGGCAATCCCCTCAAGGCCGAGCAGGTCCAGCAGTACATGGACATCGCCGCGCGCCGAGGCTACGAGGCCGTGATCACCCTCTCCAACGACGTGGCGCTCGAAGGGGCCCCGATGGTCGACGTCAAGGTCGACGGACGGCGCAAGCACAAGGTCAGTCTGTGGCACCTGTCGTGGGCCGAGGTGGCTCACCAGGCCCAGATGCTGATCCGCCACGAGGGCGTCGGCAATGCCGCCCATGCCTGGCTCCTCCAGGAACTCCTGGAGTACTTGCAGCACGAGAACTCGGGCTGCCACGGGTTCCAGAACATGGGCCCCGCCTGGGTACCCGTGCGCAAGGGCATCGAGGACGAGACCATCGACCCCGTCGATGCCCGCGCCGTCGATGTCGTGGAGAGCTGGGAGCGGCTCGTCCGGCAGGTCTGTCTGCGCCTCGGCGGTGAACTCGGGCAGAGGGCTCTGCCGGTGCAGCGGGCCCGGCGCGGCAGCGATCCGCGGGCCCGGCGCGTCGCGGCGGCCGAGAGGCTGTGCGCGGAGGGCAGGCTCTCGGCGGAACTGCGCGTCGACGGGACCAGCTCCGTGATCGCGGTGATCGCCGATCTGCGGACGGGAAAGGTGCGCACGTCCGTCGACGTCCCGGCCCCCGAGGGTGCCTATCCGCTGGCCACGGCGAAGCGGCTGATGCGGCTGCTCGCCGAGGCACCCGCGGACCTGCACGTGCAGAGCCTCGTGGAGGGTGAGAACGGGCCGCGCGGCACCCTGGAGCGCCTGCGTCCCGAACCGGGCGATCTCCTGCCCAGGGACGGCGCGCCGCTCAGCGGGTTCCGGCTGTCGTTGATCAAGGGCATGGGCAACAGCCGCGGCAACACAGAGTCCGGCTTCATCCGCAGCGTGGACGACGCCGTCGACCGCTTCTACCAAGGGGTGGTGGCCCAGCTCGGCGTCCTCGAAGCGCGCCCCGGGCGGCGGAGCTGAGCACGGGCGTGCCCGGCGGTCCGGTCCGACAGGACCGTCCCGCCGGGCACGCCCGGCACCGCGTCTTCCGTGCCCGGCCGGACGCGCCGCTCAGACGTCCGTGACGCGCAGGCCCGCGTGGGCCTTGTAGCGGCGGTTGGTGGAGATCAGGTTGGCGACCAGGGACTCGACCTGGTGGGCGTTGCGCAGGCGGCCGGCGAAGACGCCGCGCATGCCCGGGATGCGGGCGGCCAGGGCCTGGACGAGGTCCGTGTCGGCGCGGACCTCGCCGAGGACCATCACGTCGGTGTCGATCTCGTCGATCGACTCGTCCTGGAGGAGGACCGCCGAGAGGTGGTGGAAGGCTGCCGTGACGCGGGAGTCGGGGAGCAGGGCGGCGGCCTGCTGGGCGGCGCTGCCCTCCTCGACCTGGAGGGCGTACGCGCCCTGCTTGTCGAAGCCCAGCGGGTTGACGCAGTCCACGACGAGCTTGCCGGCGAGGTCCTCGCGGAGCGCTTCGAGGGTCTTGGCGTGGCCCTCCCACGGCACCGCGATGATGACGATGTCGCTGCGGCGCGCGCACTCGGCGTTGTCCGCGCCCTCCACGCCGAGGCCCAGCTCGTCGGCGGCGGTCCGTGCGCGGTCGGCGGCGCGGGAGCCGATGATCACCTTCTGGCCGGCCCTGGCGAGGCGGTAGGCGAGGCCCCGGCCCTGGTCGCCGGTGCCGCCGAGGACGCCGACGACGAGGCCGGACACGTCCGGCAGGTCCCACGGGTCCTTGGCCGGCGGCTTCTGCGTGCTGTCTGAGGAAGTCATGGGGGCGAGGGTACTGCCGGGTAGCCCACAGTCGAAGGGGAGGGAGTCGCGGTGAGCCGCCGGGAGCTGCGGAGTCCGCGGGGTGCCCGGGTCCGTCGGGTCCGCGGGGTGCCCGGGGTCCGTCGGGTCCGCGGGGCCCCGGAGCCGCGGGGTCCGCCCGGGTCCGACGGGCGACGGGCCCGGGTTCCGTGCGACAACGGTGGGGTCCGCGGGTGAACTGCTCCCCCGGGTGCGCCGGATGGTGCAGGATGCCCGATATGGATGCCGTGAGGGTCGCGCTGCTGCGCGAGGTGCTCGCCGGTACGCAGTGGCCGGGCGCCGCGCGCCGCTTCGCCGGTTCGCTGCGGCGGTCCGTCGTGCCGGCCGGCGGGAACCTGCTGCTGGTGGGGACCGAGCGCTACGAGCCCTGGCACCTGGCGGCGCACCTGGTGGACGAGGCCGCCTGGTCCGGTCTGCCGGAGCTGGCGCCGACGCTCGTACGCCACCGGGTGCGGCCCGGGGAGCCGCCGCACCTGTCGGTGGGGCTGGGCCGGCTGGAGGCGGCCCGGCGCGGGCACACGCTGCTGGTGGTGGCGCCCGGGGAGCCCGGCGAGGGCCTGCTGGAGCGCGTCCACGACGCCCGGCGCGCGGGGGCGACCGTACTGTCCCTGGACGGCGGGGACCGGGAGCTGGGCGCGCTCGCGCACGATGCGCTGTCGGTGCCGGAGGACGGCGCCGAGCTGGATCTCGACACCGTGCAGCACCTGGTCGGCGCGGCGGCCGGGGAGAACGGCATGCCGGTGCAGCGCGGGTCGCGCCGGCTGCGGGACCGGCTGGCGCGGCTGGCCGATCAGTTGACCGCCCCGCCGCCCAGCCGCTGGTAGGAGCCCCCGGGGCCACGGCCCGTCAGGGGGCCGTGCCCTCTTCTTCCCCGCGGCTCTTGTCGTTCCACTTGGGGTCGTTCTGCCATTCGAGGTTGCGTTCCTGCGCCGTCTCCATGGCGCGGCCCGCCTCCTCCGGCGTCTCGTAGGGACCGAAACGGTCCTTCGCCGGACACTCGGGGCCTTCCTCGACCTTGTTGTGGACCAGGCAGTAGTACCACTCGCCCGGTTTGCCCACCTGGCGCTTCTTGAACAGGGCCATCGTTGTCGGGCTCCTCTCGTTACCGCTCTCTGCCGCCATGCTGCCCCATCCCCGCTGGATACACTCGCTTGCATGTCTGGCCAGTCGCTGCTCGTACCAGGCGAGCTTTCCCCCGTCCGTTCCGTTCCCGGAAACATCCGCCGGCCCGAGTACGTGGGCAAGCCCGCACCCACTCCGTACACCGGACCGGAGGTGCAGTCGGCCGAGACCATCGAGGCCATGCGCATCGCCGGCCGGATCGCCGCCCAGGCGATGGAAGAGGCCGCCAAGCTGATCGCGCCGGGGGTGACCACCGACGAGCTCGACAAGGTCGCCCACGACTACATGTGCGACCACGGCGCCTACCCCTCGACGCTCGGCTACCGGAGCTTCCCGAAGTCGCTGTGCTCGTCCGTGAACGAGGTCATCTGTCACGGCATCCCCGATTCCACCGTCCTGCGCGACGGCGACATCGTGAACCTCGACGTGACCGCGTACATCGGCGGGGTGCACGGCGACAACAACGCCACCTACCTGTGCGGTGAGGTGGACGAGGAGTCGCGGCTGCTGGTGGAGCGCACCCGCGAGGCGCTGAACCGGGCCGTCAAGGCGGTCAAGCCGGGCCGCCAGATCAACATCATCGGCCGGGTCATCGAGTCGTACGCGAAGCGCTTCGGCTACGGCGTGGTCCGGGACTTCACCGGCCACGGCATCAACTCCTCCTTCCACTCCGGCCTGATCATCCCGCACTACGACAGCCCGCACGCCACCACCGTCATCGAGCCCGGGATGACCTTCACCATCGAGCCGATGCTGACCCTGGGCACCCACGAGTACGACATGTGGGAGGACGGCTGGACGGTCGTCACGAAGGACCGCAAGCGGACGGCGCAGTTCGAGCACACCCTGGTCGTCACGGACTCCGGCGCGGAGATCCTGACCCTCCCCTAGTCCTGCGGTCCCTCCGCGAACACGAGCGGGCCCGGTGCACCTGTGCACCGGGCCCGGCCCTGTTCCCGCGGACTCCCCGGGGCTACGCGCTGAGCGGGAACTGCTCGCCCAGCTCCCGGAAGACCGCGCCGTTGAAGTCGAAGGCGCGCTTGCACTCGTCGATGATGCGCTGCTTCTCCAGGTCGTCCGCCGCTATGGCGTCCAGCAGCTCGCGGTAGGTCCGCTTGAAGGCCGCCGGATTGGAGATGTCCGCGAAGACGTAGAAGCGGACGCCGTCGCCCTTGCGCTCGAAGCCCCAGGTGCGTTCGGCCTTGTCGCGGATGATCTGGCCGCCGGAGAGGTCGCCCAGGTAGCGGGTGTAGTGGTGGGCGACGTACCCGCCCGGCCACTGCGCCGCGCACTCGGCCACCCGGTCGGCGTAGGCACGCGTCGCGGGCAGGGCCACCACGCTCTCGCGCCAGTCCGGGCCCACCAGGTGGGCGAGGTCGCGCTCGATCTCGGCGACGCGCATGAGCTCGGGCTGGATGAACGGGCCTGCCACCGGGTCGTCCTTGAGCGATTCGGCCGCGTCCTCCAGGGCCCGGTACACGAACCACAGTTGCTCGGTGTAGCGCGTGTACGCGTCCACGCCGAGCCGTCCACCCAGCAGATCGCTCATGAAGGTCGACGTCTCGGCCTCGGTGTGCTGCTCGTGCGAGGCGACGCGGATGACCGTAGAGAAGGCGTCCAAGGCGGACCTCCAGGAAGGGGAAACAGGCGTGACGGCATCACCGTCACGCCCGATCTTCCTACTTAGGCTTGCCTAAGTCAATGAGTTCCCGACGTATTGTCGGTAAAAAATCCCGCCCTGCGGCCCGCGTCAGCCGCCCGAGAACGCCCAGAGCGTGAGCACCGCGACGAGGACCAGGTGCGGGTGGAGAAAGGCGAGGAGGCAGCCGATGCTCCCCAGCGCGAGACGCCTCCTGCGCTGCGCGTCGGTCCGGGGCGGGATCCAGGTGAAGGCCACCATCGCCAGCGGGAAGGCGTAGAAGTAGGCGAACCCGGGCGGGAAGCCGGGCAGGTAGGAGGTCGCCCGGCCGCACCACACGGCCGCCGGGGCCAGCGCGGTGAAGAGCGCCGCCACCGGCAGCCACCGCTGCCGCTCGTCGGGGCGGCGGATCACCGAAGTCTTCGTCATGGCGCCATCACACCGCGGCGCCCGCCGGCCGCGTCAGCGCCCGCGTACTCACTTCACTCCTGCGCGGAATACCTACGGGCCTCGACGGCACAGAGTCCGACGTCACCCATATGGCTTAACGAATGTGGTGGGACCGTGCGGGGAGGCGGAGCGTCGAGAGGGGGCTCGATGACCACAGGAACGGATCGAGATCATGGAATTAGGAGCGCTCGGCGGGAAAGAGAAGATCGTCACCGTGATCGAGGTGACCTTGCGCGACGGAAAATGGGTGTGCCGGGATCTCAACTTCTCCCTGCCGGAGGCCGGGAGTTCCGCCGAGGACTCCATGGGGCCGCCGGGTGGCCCGGGGCCGCCCAAGCCGGTCGCGCCGTTCGCCTCCCCCCGCAACGGCCTGGCGTCGGTGTCGCTGGGAACGGATTCCCAGCGGATCTACTACGCGGACACGTACGGCAGCATCATCGAGTTGGCGGTCGACGGCCAGGATGTGCGGTGGCGGAACTTCACCACCGATATCGGCGCGCCGGTCGCCGGCATCCGGAGTCCGCTGGCCGTCACGGTGCCGGGCGGCGTAACGGTCCACTACTTCGACGCATCGAACCGTCTTGTGCGGCTGTGGCACAAGAACAAGAAGACCTGGACCTTGCGCAACTACAACAGGCCCCCGGCGGCTTCGGCTGCCAGTCCGTTGTCGACGATGGTCACCGCCTACACCCGTAGGGTGTTCATCTACTACTTGAACACCCGCGGCAACGTCATGGAAGTGGCCTGGACACACAACCAGGAACCCTCGGTGACCAACCTCAGTACGTTGGTGAATCTGTTTCCGATCTGTCCTGTGACCCCGCTCGCGGCCGTCGGGTTCGGCTCGGATCTCCGGCGGATCTATTACCTGGACGTCAACAACAACCCTTGCCAGCTGTCCCACAATGTCGATGCACCCACCAACCAGTACCCGACGGGCCGGAAGTGGTGGTCCCAGGAGAACCTGAGACAGTCTTCGGGTGCCGAATTCGCCGCCGAATACAGCCCGATGGCCGTCGCGCTCACCAGAACCTCGCAGCCCCGGGTGTACTACTGCGACTGGAAGGGCGACGTCACCGCCTTGGCCTGGCTCGGAAACGGATGGTCCTTCAGCACTCCGGGGGAACTCGCCAACGGCGGAGACGGCGCCCCGACCGCCGCGGCCACCAGCGCGATGGCGGCGGTCCTGGCCGCCGACGACATCAGGCAACACCTGATGGCTTCCCGTCAGATCCGGTCCGGGGTCGGGGCGAAACGGACGCGGCCGCCGAGTTCGACCGTGCCGTCCGGGCCGGGGGCGGTGAGGATCTGGGAGCCGGCGCCCTGGATGATGTTCAGGGCGCGGTTCAGCTGGGCCGTCAGCAGGATCGCCGCCGAGCCGGTGGCCTCGTCCTCGGTGATGATCCCGTCGGGGCGGCGCGGAAAACCGCGGGCCCGCACGCGGCCCGCGGCCTCGTCCTCCCAGGCCCAGGCGTACAGCCAGCCCTCGCCCTGCGGCGGGGCCGGCAGCGCCTCGACCTCGGCGACGGACGCGTACTGCTCGGTGCGCTTGCCCTCGACCCACTCGGGGCGGGCCGTGATCCAGGTGAACTCCCCGTCGTCACGGGCCCATACGGATCCGGCGGGCGGCTGGAGCTCCTCGATGTCCAGCAGCCACGCGGCCCCGACCAGCGGATGTCCCGCGAATGACATGCGCGTGCCGGGGGTGCGGATGTCGACGACCCCGCGCTCGGGGTCGTCGACGAACACCGTCTCGCTGTAGCCGAGTTCGGCGGCCAGGGCCTGCCGCGACGCGTCGTCGGGGCAGGTCCGGCCGTCGCGTACGACACCGAGCAGGTTGCCGAAGCGGCCGTCACCCGCGCAGAAGACCTTCAACACGTCGAGATCGTTCACGCGGGAATTGAAACACGGCTCAGACCTGGGCCGTACGCCGCCTGCGCGCGAGGAACACCGCGCCGGCGCCGGCCGCGACGATCACGCCGGAGGCGGTGAGCAGGGCCGCGGCCGGGATCTCGGCGCCGGTTGCGGCGAGGTTGCCGCCGACGGAACCGCCGCCCACGGTGCCGCCCGTACCGCCGGTGGTGCCACCCGTACCGCCCGTGCCTCCGGTGGTGCCCGTCGTCGGCAGGACGGCGTCCTTGTCCACCGCCACGGAGAAGGAGACCGGGTCGATCGCGTCGCCCGCCTTGTACATGGAGCCGGTGGTGTCGTTGGCGAAGGCCGCCGCGCCCTCGGCGGTGAAGGCCGCCGGAACCGCGTTCAGCGCCAGCACGCCGCCCTTGGTCTTGTAGTCGGTCTTCGACAGGTCGAGCGTCGCGAAGGGGACGGCCGCCTTGCTGCCGGAGGCGTTCTTGACGTCCACGTACAGGGTTCCGGACTTGCCGGTGGCGTCGACGCGCGGGTTGGCGAAGGTCATGTCTATGCCGTGGGCCGCGTACTGGAAGCGGAGGTTGCCCTCGAAGGAGGCGTTCAGCTTCTGCTTCTTGACGTCCAGCTCGCCCTTGCCGAAGGCGAAGTCGAAGACGTCGCCGTTCTTGCCGGCCCCGCCGGCCGGGGTGATGGAGCCCGCGCTCAGCACGTACTTGCGGAAGGACTCCTTCACGCCCCACGTCAGCTTGCCGCTGAGGACCTTCTGCACGCCGTCGGCCGGAGCCGTGGGCTGCTTGGTGGGCGCCGTCGGAGTGGGCGCGGTCGGAGTGGGCGCGGTGACGCTCGGGGTGGGCTGCGTCGGCGTGGGCTTGGGCGGGGTCGGGGGCTGCTCGAACTCCAGCTTCGCGGTGAGCGGGTCGCCCGTCTTGCCCTCGTAGCCCGCGGAGCCGAGCGCGTCCGCGGCCTCCTTGGTGAGCTTGGTCTCCAGGTTGGCCATCGACTGGCCGGCGAAGGCCACCGTGGCCAGCGGTACGTCCTGGGTCGTGGCGCCGGCCTTGGTGACGTCCGCGGTGAGCTTCTTGGTGCCGGTGTCGATGCGGATGTCCGAGAGCTTGACCTCGAAGCCGTGGCCGGTCGGCGGGGAGGGCGACGAGAAGGTGACGCTGCCCTTGAAGGCCGCCTTCACCACGTGACCGCCGGCCGGGTCGTACTGGCCCGTCGGCTCGACGAACTTCAGGGTGCCGTCGTCGTTCTGCTTGGCACCGTCCGCGACGGTGATGGTGCCCTTGGCCATGCCGGTCACGTAGGCGCGGTAGCTCGCGAGCACGCCCCAGTCGAGGGAGCCGCCGACGACCTTCACCGGTGCGGTGGGCGGACCGCCCGCGGCGGTGGCGGGCAGGACGAAGGCGGTGGTCCCGAGCGCGGCGGCGGTCAGGACGGCGGCCGCGAGGGAGATCGGGCGGCGGATGGGCGACATGGCTGGGAACTCCTGGAGGAACAGAAGGGGGAACGAGGGCGGGGGCGGGGCTTTACTGCGGTGCGTCGGTGGGCGCGGCCTCGGGGGCGGCCGCGTCCGGGCCCGCGGCCGCTGCCGGGGCAGCTGCCGTACGACGCTTGCGGAACACCAGGAAGGCGCCGCCACCGGCCAGGACCAGGACGGCCACGGCCAGGGCGATGAAGAGCCCGGTGCCGGAAGAGGAGCCGGCCTTCGCGGTGGGAGCGGGCTCGGCGGCCGGCGACGCGGGTGCGGGCGAGGCCGTGGAGCCCAGGTCGGGCAGGGCCGGCAGCTGGGCGGTGGAGTCCAGGGCGATCGCGAGCGAGACGGGGTCCATCTCGGTGCCGGCCTTGTACATGGAGTTGAAGGCCTGGGAGCCGCCCTCGGTGAGGGTGGCGGGGGCTTCGGTGAGCGTGGCGAGCTTGCCCTCGGTCTTCAGGCCCTTGGCGTCGAACTCCACCAGCGCGACGGCGTTCTTGGTCTGGCCGCCGGTGGTGACGTCCGCGGACAGGACGCCCTTGCCGTTCTCCACCTTCACGCCGACCTTGCCGAGCGTCAGGTCCAGGTGGGCGCCGGTGAACTGGACGGTGCCGGCGAAGGCCGCGTCAAGCGTGCCTTTCGCGCCGTCGTACGCGCCCTTGCCCTGCGGGAAGCGGAACAGCGCGCCGCCGTCCTGGGCGCCCTCGGCGAGGGTCCACTTGCCCTGGCCGACCGAACCGGTGACGTACTCGCGGAAGGTGCGGCGCACCCCCCAGTCGACGGCGGCGTCGGTGAAGGCGCCCTGCGCCTGCGGGGTCTCGGCCGTGGCACCCGGCTGCGCGGTGGCCGACGGCGAGGGCTGCGCGGAGGGGGCGGACTTGACGTCGGCGGAGAGCGAGACGGGGTCGAGCTGCGCACCGGCCGCATAGTAGCCGGCGAAGGCCTTGGCGCCCTGGGCGGTGAGGGTGGCGGGGATGTTCGTCAGGGCCAGCGGGCTGGCGCCGCCCTTCATGTTGACGCCGCCGAGGCCGAGCGTCGCGAACGGCACCCGGGACTGGTTGCTGACCGCGCCGGTGTCCTTGGCCTTGCTGGAGACGTCGACGTACAGGGTGCCGCTACCGCCGCTGATCTTGACGGTGGGGTTGCTGACGGTCATGTCCAGCTCGTGGACGCCGTCGGGCTTCTGGTGGCCCTGGAAGGTCACACCGCCCGAGTAGGAGGCCTCGAAGGTGCCGGTGTCCGGGTCGTAGGAGCCGGCGGCCGAGTGGAAGCGGAACAGGCTGCCGCCGACCGTGGCGGCCCCGCTCTTCAGCTTGAAACTGCCTTTTGCGATCGGACCGGTGACATAACTCTGGAAAGACGATTTGATACCCCAGTCGAGTCGACCCCCCTGTACGGTGCCCGCTCGGGCGGCGGTCGCCGGGAGCAGGGCTCCCAGCAGAGCCGCCAACAGGGTGACGGCGAACGCACGGACGGGTCTCGTGGGCATGAATGCCCCCTCCAAGGGTCTAGCAAGCAAGGTTAGGCTAACCTAAGCTACCATCAGGCCGGATGAGAACCCCCCGGTCCCCAGAACCTTCAGTCGGACGATCAGGACGGTGCCTTCGTGCCTACGCCCGCCGCGTCACACCGCTTTCCCCGTCTCGCCCTTGCCGCGGCAACACTGGCATTCGCGCTGACGGCCTGCGGAGGTACGGCCGCCAACCCGAGCCCATCCACCCCCACTCGGGCCGCCGCCCCGGACCGGGTGGAACCGCTCGCCGCGGTCCCCGTTCCCGCGCTGCCGGTGACCGTGCCCTCGGCCGACGGCGCCCAGGTCACGGTCGCCTCCGCGGACCGGGTGGTCCCGCTGACCGGCAGCCTCAACGAGATCGTCCACACGCTGGGCCTCGGCAAGCAGGTCGTCGCCCGCGACATCACGGCCACCTTCGAACAGGCCGCCCAGCTGCCGGTGGTGACACGTGGCCACGACGTCTCCGCGGAGAGCGTGCTCTCCCTGCGCCCGACGCTGGTGCTGGCGGAGACCACCAGCGGTCCCGCGGAAGCGATTCAGCAGATCCGTGACGCCGGCATCCCCGTCCTGGTCATCGCCCCCGCCAAAGCACTGGACGACGTACCGAAGCGGATCGACGCGGTGGCCTCGGCGCTCGGCGTCAAGGAGGCCGGCACCCAGCTGAACCAGCGCACCGCCGACCGGATCGCCGCCGTCCGCAAGGACATTCCGGCTGCCTCGAAGAAGCAGCCCCGGGTGGCCTTCCTCTACTTGCGCGGCACCGCGTCCGTCTACCTCCTCGGCGGATCGGACTCCGGCGCCGCCTCCCTGCTGGAGGCGGCCGGCGCGGTCGACACCGGCAAGGAGTCCGGCCTCGGCAAGGACTTCACCCCCATCACCAGCGAGGCCCTGGCGGCCGCCGCGCCGGACGCGATCCTCGTCATGTCCAAGGGCCTCGAATCGGTCGGCGGCGTCGACGGCCTGGTCAAGATCCCGGGCGTCGCGCAGACCCCGGCCGGCATGGACCGCCGCGTGGTCGCGGTCGACGACGGCGTCCTGCTCAACTACGGCCCCCGCACCGACCAGGTGCTGTCCACCCTGATCGCCCAGCTCTACGGCAAGGCCGCCTGAGGTGACCCTCCACGAACCCGAAGCCGGTGGCCTCGCCGGCCGGAACGCAGCAGGATCGCCGTCGCCGGACATCACCGGCCCCAACGGGGCCGGGAGCATGCCGGAGAGATCCCCACAGCCCGCCGACTCCGACGAAGTCGGGAGCGTGCCGCAGCAATCTGCCGCCGGTTCCGACGGGGTCGGGAGTGTGCCGGGGCGATCCCCGCAGGGCGCCGAACGCAACCACCCCGCGCCCTCCGGCCCCCCGCCACGTTCGGCGCCCGAGGAGACGCCCCGGCGCGCGCCCGGCCCCGGCGGAACCGGCCCTACCACCACGGCCCTGCCGAAGGCAACCGGCACGGACCCCGCCGGAACCGGCCCCACCACAACGGCCCTGCCGAAGGCAACCGGCACGCCCGGCCCCGCCCGAACCGGCCCCACCACAACCACCCTGCCGGAGGCAACCGGCCCCGCCGGAACCGGCCCCACCACGCCCGCCCTGCCGGAGGCAACCGGCCCCGCCACAGCCGGATCCGTCAAGCAGCGGCGCAGCCGAAGGGCCCCGCTGCTCACCGCCGCGCTCACCGCGACCCTGCTCCTCCTCGCCCTGCTCTCCGCAGGAGTCGGCGCCTACGACATCCCCCTCGGCGACGTACTCGCCTCCGTCCAGCACCACCTGGGCCTCGGCGGCGCCCCCCTCGACCGGGTCGGCGAGAGCGTGCTGTGGAACGTACGCCTCCCCCGCGTCGTCCTCGCCCTGCTCGTCGGCGCCAGCCTCGGCTGCGCGGGCGCCCTCATGCAGGGCGTCTTCGGCAACCCCCTCGCCGAACCCGGCGTCATCGGGATCTCGGCCGGCGCCGCCGTCGGCGCGGTCGCCGCCATCGGCCTCGGCCTCAGTTTCTTCGGCAACTGGACCATCACCGTCTGCGCGTTCGTCGCGGGCCTGATCACCGTCAGCGCCGTCTACCTCCTCTCCCGCAACGGCGGGAAGACCGAGGTCGTCACGCTCATCCTCACCGGCATCGCCGTCAACGCCTTCGCCGGCGCCCTCATCGGCCTGTTCGTCTTCTTCGCGGACAGCGGCCAGGTCAACCAGATCACCTTCTGGCAGCTCGGCTCCCTCGCCCAGGCCACCTGGCCCAAGGTGCTCGCCGTCCTCCCCTGCGCCCTCGCCGGCCTGCTCGTCGCCCCCCTCTACGCCCGCCGGCTCGACCTGCTCGCACTCGGCGAACGGCCCGCCCGCCACCTGGGCATCGACGTGGAACGGCTGCGCCTCGCCCTCATCCTGGTCGTCGCGCTGCTCACCGCCGCCGCCGTCGCCGTCGCCGGCGTCATCACCTTCATCGGCCTGCTCGTCCCGCACCTGCTGCGGATGGCCAACGGCCCCGGCCACCGCTTCCTGGTCCCCGGCAGCGCCCTCGCCGGCGCCGTGGTCCTGGTCGGCGGCGACCTCGCCGCCCGGACCCTCGCCCAGCCGGCCGAGCTGCCGCTCGGCGTCCTGACCGCTCTGATCGGCAGCCCGTTCTTCTTCTGGCTGCTGCGCCGCACCCGCCGCAAGCAAGGAGGTTGGGCGTGACCAGCAAGCTGACCGGGCTGCTCACCCGCACGCGCAGGACCGTCCCGGCCCGGCCCGCCCCGGGTGACGCCTTCGCCGAAGTCGTCGGCCTGCACGTCCGGCTGGGGCAGCGCGAGGTCCTCGCCGGCATCGACCTGACCGCCCGCGCCGGTGAGGTGCTGGCCCTGGTCGGCCCGAACGGCGCGGGCAAGTCAACCCTGTTGGCCGCGCTCGCCGCCGACCTGCCCGCCGCCTCCGGGGTGATCCGGATCGACGGCCGCCCGGTGGGCGACTGGAGCGCCCCGGACCTCGCGCTGCGCCGCTCCGTGCTGCCCCAGTCGGCCGCGCTGTCCTTCCCCTTCCCGGTGGAGGACGTCGTACGGATGGGCCGCGCGCCCTGGGCCGGCACCCCCTTCGCCGAGGGCGACGACCGGGCGGTGGCCGCCGCCATGGCCGCCACGGAGGTCACTGACTTCGCCGCGCGCCCCTTCTCCGCCCTCTCCGGCGGTGAGCGGGCCCGGGTCGCGCTGGCCCGCGTACTGGCCCAGCGGGCCCCGCTGCTACTGCTCGACGAGCCCACCGCCGCACTCGACCTGCGCCACCAGGAACTCGTGCTGCGCATCTGCCGGGAGCGGGCCGAGGCCGGCGACGCGGTCGTCGTCGTCCTGCACGACCTGGGGCTGGCCGCCGCCTACGCGGACCGGGCCGCCGTCCTGCACGACGGGCGGATCGCCGCGGACGGGCCGCCCGCCGAGGTGTTCGAGGACGCTCTGCTCAGCCGGGTCTACCGGCAGCCGGTCGAGGTACTCCCGCACCCGCGCACCGGGGCCCCGCTCGTGGTCCCCGTACGCGGAGCCGCACCGGCCACGCCGTCCGCACCGTCCGAACAGTGGCCCGCGGAGCCGGGTTTGACCGCGATTTGACCCGTCCATGGGATGGCCGTGGAGGGTCCGTGACAGGGCCGTGTCCGGCCCGGAAACGTGAGAGCGAGCGCTACGAGCCCTTCCTGAAGGCGATGAAGCCGGAGGCGCACGTCCGTCTCGCGCACCCGGACACCAACAACGGCGCGATGATGCTGCGCCGCGGCTACTCCTTCACCGACGGCACGGACGGCCTGGGCCGCCTCGACGCGGGCCTGTTCTTCCTCGCCTATCAGCGGGACGTGCGCAAGGGCTTCGTCCCGGTGCAGCGCAGCCTGGCGAAGTCCGACGTCCTCAACGAATACATCCAGCACGTGGGTTCGGCCGTCTTCGCCGTCCCGCCGGGCGTCCGCGACCAGGACGACTGGTGGGGCCGGACGCTGTTCGCGTAGTCCCCGTCACAGAGCCCGGAGAGGAATGACCGCCGTGTTCGGCAACTATCTGATCGGCCTGCGCGAGGGGCTGGAGGCCAGCCTGGTCGTCTGCATCCTCGTCGTGTACCTGGTGAAGACCGGGCGCCGGGACGCCCTGCGTCCGGTGTGGCTCGGCATCGCCATCGCCTGCGCGATCTCGCTCGCCTTCGGCGCGATGCTCGAATTCGGCACCCAGGAGCTGACCTTCGAGGCACAGGAGCTGCTGGGCGGCGGCCTGTCGATCGTCTCCGTGTGCCTGGTGACGTGGATGGTCTTCTGGATGAAGCGCACCGCGCGCCATCTGAAGGCCGAGCTGCACGGCAAGCTCGACGCGGCGCTGGCCATGGGCACCGGCGCACTGGTCGCCACCGCCTTCCTGGCCGTCGGCCGCGAGGGGCTGGAGACCGCGCTGTTCGTGTGGGCGTCGGTACGGGCCAGCGGCGAGGGCTCCTCGGCGCCGCTGATCGGCGTGCTGCTGGGGATCGCCACGGCGGTCGTGCTGGGGTACCTCTTCTACCGGGGCGCCTTGACGATCAATCTGGCGAAGTTCTTCCAGTGGACCGGCGGCATGCTGGTGGTCGTGGCCGCGGGCGTGCTCGCGTACGGCATCCACGACCTCCAGGAGGCCCGCTTCCTGGGCGGCCTGGCCGACAAGGCCTTCGACGTCAGCGCGGCCGTCCCGCCGGACAGCTGGTACGGAACCGTGCTCAAGGGCGTCTTCAACTTCCAGCCGGACCCCACCGTCCTGCAGCTCACGGTGTGGGCGCTGTACGTGGTCCCCGTGCTGGTGCTGTTCCTCGTCGACCGCCGCCGCCCGGCCGGGGCGCAGGCGCAGCCCGCGGACGCCGCGCCCGCCGGCTGACCGGCGGGGCGGCGGGGCGGCGGGGCGGGTCCCTCGCAGGCGGCCGTCACCACAGCCGGTCGACGGGTCCGGAGTGGAGCGGGACCCGGACCCCGGTGAAGGCCTCGCGGTCCCGGTCCGCGGTGTCCGTGAAGAAGGCCGCCAGCACCGCCTTGTCGAAGCCCGGGGCGTCGGTGGCCAGCGGCTCCCCGGGGGTCCCGCCCACCAGCACCGTGCCGGGCAGCTGCGCGAAGCCGGCCGCCTCGTAGAACGGCGCCAGCGGTCGGTCGCAGCTGAACAGCGCCACGTCCACGGCCGGGTCCGCCGCCAGTTCGGCGTGCGCCGCGGCGACCAGCCGGCCGCCGAGCCCGCGGCCGCGCAGCTCCGGCCGGGTGACGACCGCGCTGAGTCCGGCCGCCCGGTACGTCCGCCCGGCGAGCGGGATCTCCTTGTACAGCAGGGCCAACGCGGCGGCGACCGCCCCGGCCCCGTCCACCAGCAGCATCACCCGCGGGGCGAGCGCCGGATCGTGGCCCGGGGCGGACCCCGGCCACACCCCCGCCTCCAGCACGGCCACCTGCCGGGCCAAGGCCGCGGGCACCTCCGCCTCGACAAAGCCGAGCACACGCATCCTGGGACTCACCTCCGGCCTCCGCCGAGGAACGTCCAGCCCCGCCGGCGTTTGAGGCGCGGGGGTCCCGGGGCGGAGCCCCCGGGAGCGGGGCCGCACGGGCGCGGGTGCGTGCCGGTGTACGCGCTCACGCGATCCGTACGGCTTCGCCACCCACCCGCACCCGCGCCTCCCCCTCGCGCAGTTCCACCGTGAGCACGCCCGGGCGGCCCAGGTCCTCGCCCTGGTGGAGGGTGAGCACGGCGTCCGCCGGAATCAGGCCGAGCTCCCGGGCGTACGCCCCGAAGGCGGCCGCGGCGGCTCCCGTGGCCGGGTCCTCCACGACGCCGCCGACCGGGAAGGGGTTCCGTACGTGGAACTCCGCCGGACCCGCCCGGAACACGAGCTGGACCGTGGTGAGGTCCAGGCGCCGCATCAGGGCCTCCAGCCGGGCGAAGTCGTACGCGAGGTCCGCGAGCCGGGCCCGGGTCCCGGCGCCGAGCACCAGGTGCCGGGCCCCGGCGTAGGCGATCCTGGGCGGGAACGCCGGGTCCAGGTCGGCCTGCGGCCAGTCCAGCGCGGCCAGCGCCTCGGCGAGGTCGGCGGCGCCGATCTCCTCGGTGTGCGGCTCGACGCTGGTCAGCGTGGCCCGCAGCCGCCCGTCCTCGGAGGTGACGGACACCGGCACGGTCCCCGCCCGGGTGGCGAACAGCAGCTCCCCCGGCCCGATCCGCTCCGCCAGCGCCACGGCGGTGGCCACGGTCGCGTGCCCGCAGAACGGGACCTCCGCCTTCGGACTGAAGTAGCGCACGGTGAAGGACCGCCCCTGCTCGCCGCCGAGCCCCTCGGGCGGCGCGGTCAGGAAGGCCGTCTCGCTGTATCCCAGCCCGGCGGCGATCGCCAGCATCGCGTCCGCGTCCAGCCCGGCCGCGTCGGGCACGACCCCGGCGGGGTTGCCGCCGTCCGGGTCGCGGGAGAAGGCGGTGTAGCGCAGTACCTCGATATCGGTCATGCGGTCATGATCGTCGCCCCGCCCGCGCCCTGGCAACGGGGTTTGGCCACGGCTCAGCCGCGGCCGATGTACGGCATCGACGTCGCCATCACCGTCGCGAACTGCACGTTCGCCTCCAGCGGCAGCTCCGCCATGTGCAGGACCGTGCGGGCCACGTCGGCGGCGTCCATCACCGGTTCGACGGCCAGCTGCCCGTTGGCCTGGAGGATGCCGGTCTGCATCCGCTCGGTCATCTCGGTCGCCGCGTTGCCGATGTCAATCTGGCCGCAGGCGATCCGGTACGGCCGCCCGTCCAGCGACAGGGACTTCGTCAGGCCCGTCATCGCGTGCTTGGTCGCGGTGTAGGCGACGGAGTGAGGGCGCGGCACGTGCGCCGAGATGGAGCCGTTGTTGATGATGCGGCCGCCCTGCGGGTCCTGCTGCTTCATCTGCCGGAAGGCGGCCTGCGCGCAGAGGAAGGCACCGGTCAGGTTGACGTCCACGACCGAGCGCCAGGCCTCGTAGGTGAGGTCCTCCAGTGCGACCCCGCCCGGCCCGAAGGTTCCCGCGTTGTTGAAGAGCAGGTCGAGGCGTCCGTACCGGGTGCGTACCGACTCGAACAGCCCAGCCACGTCGTCCGGATCGCTCACGTCCGCCCGTACGCACAGCACGTCCGCGCCGGCCCCGGCCGCCGCGGCGGTCTCCTCCAGCGGCTCGGTCCGGCGGCCGGCCACGGCCACGGCCCATCCCGCCGCGGCCAGGGTCAGGGCCACGGAGCGGCCGATCCCGGAGCCGGCACCGGTCACCACCGCGATCTTCTTCGTACTTTCGTCCATGGGGCCGCAGGGTACGTCACAGCACGCTCCGGTCCCGGGACGTTCCGATTGCTGAGAGCATGGGTCGGTCAGGGGTGCACAAAAGCAGATGAGAAGACTGGAGTTCCGCATGCCGGAGAGAGGCCCCGCGACGGCACCCTCGCACGACTCGTCGCCCGAATCGCCCTCCGCCCCCACCACCAAGGCGCCCCTGACGGCCGCACGCCGCACGGGCCTGCTCGTCACCTTCATACTCGGCGGGCTCTCCGCCCTCCCGCCGCTGTCCATGGACATGTACCTGCCGGCCCTGCCGCAGGTCACCGACGTCCTGAACAGCCCGGCCGCGACGATCCAGCTCACCCTGACCGCCTGTCTCGCCGGCATGGCCCTGGGCCAGCTCGTCATCGGCCCGATGAGCGACCAGTGGGGCCGCCGCCGGCCCCTGCTCACCGGCATGGTCGTCTACGTCCTGGCCACCGCGATGTGCGCCCTCGCCCCGACCGCGGAGCTGCTGATCGCCTTCCGGCTGCTCCAGGGCCTGGCCGGCGCCGCCGCCGTCGTCATCGCACGGGCCGTCGTACGCGACCTGTACGACGGGGACGAGATGGCCCGCTTCTTCTCCACCCTGATGCTCATCTCCGGGGCCGCCCCGATCGTCGCCCCGCTCATCGGCGGCCAGGTGCTCCGCTTCTCCGACTGGCGCGGGGTGTTCGTCGTCCTCACCGCCATCGGCGCGGTGCTCACCCTGCTGGTCTGGCGCCGGCTCGACGAGACCCTGCCGCCCGAGCGGCGGCACACCGGCGGCGTCGGCTCCGCGCTGCGGACCATGCGCGGCCTGCTCGGCGACCGCGTGTTCACCGGCTACACCCTGACCGGCGGCTTCGCCTTCGCGGTGCTCTTCTCCTACATCGCCGCCTCACCCTTCGTGATGCAGGAGATCTACGGGGCTTCGCCGCAGTCCTTCGCGCTGCTCTTCGGCCTCAACTCCGTCGGCCTGATCGCCGTCGGCCAGATCAACGGCAAGCTGCTGGTCGGCCGGGTCAGCCTGGACAAGGCCCTGGCCGTGGGGCTCGCGACCGTCCTGACCGCCGCGGTGTCCCTGCTGCTGATGTCGACCGGGGTGTTCGGGGAGGTCGGGCTGGTCCCGATCGCGGCCGCGCTGTTCGTGCTGATGTCGGCGATGGGCATCGTGCTGCCGAACACCAACGCACAGGCCCTGATGCGGACCCCGCACGCGGCCGGCTCGGCCTCGGCGCTGCTCGGCACCTCCTCGTTCCTGGTCGGCGCGATCGCCTCACCCCTGGTCGGCATCGCGGGCGAGCACACGGCGGTCCCGATGGCGATCGTCCAGCTCTCCTGCGCCCTCCTGGCCCTGACCACCTTCCTCACCCTCTGCCGCCCCTGGCAGAGCCGCAGCGTTTCCGCAGCCTGAACAACTCCCTCACCTCCACCAACCAACCCAGCCCCACCCAAATCCAGCCCCGCCGGCGTTTGAGGCGCTCTTTCAGCCTCGCCGGCGTTTGAGGCGCGGGGCCCGGGGCGGAGCCCCGATCTTTGAGCCCCGCCGGCGATTGAGGCGCGGGGTCCGGGGCCGAGCCCCGGGCCTCCCCCAGCCGCGCCGTAAACTTCCCAGGTGAACGCCTCCACCCCCACCTCCGCCGAAACCCTCCGCACGGCCCTCGGCGGCCTCCTCGACGGCCTCCCCCCGAAGCAGGCCGCGTCCGCCGTCGAACGCCTCATCGCCAACTACCGGGGGCGGACCCCCACCGACGCACCCGTGCTCCGCGACCGCTCCGACGTGGCGGCGTACGCGGCGTACCGGATGCCGGCCACCTTCGAGGCCGTACGGGCCGCCCTGGACGCGCTGGCCGAGGCGGCGCCCGACTGGGCACCGGGCTCGCACGTGGACGTGGGCGGCGGCACCGGCGCCGCGACCTGGGCGGTGGACGCCACGTGGGACGGCCCGCGGGAGACCACCGTGCTGGACTGGGCGGAGCCGGCGCTGGCCCTCGGCCGGGAACTGGCGGCGGCCTCCCCCTCGGAGGCGCTGCGCGGGGCCGAGTGGCGGCGGGCCGTCATCGGCGCGGGGCTGAACCTCCCCGACGCCGACCTGGTGACGGTGTCGTACGTACTCGGCGAGCTGAACCCCGCGGCGCGCACGGCCGTCGTCGCCGAGGCGGCGCGGGCCGGCCGGGCCGTGGTGCTCATCGAGCCGGGCACGCCCGAGGGGTACCTGCGCATCCGCGAGGCACGCGACCAGCTGCTCGAGGCCGGGCTGCGGGTCGCCGCCCCGTGCCCGCACGACGGGACCTGCCCGATCGAGGTGGGTCAGGACTGGTGCCACTTCTCGGCGCGGGTCAGCCGCTCCTCCCTGCACCGGCAGGTCAAGGGCGGCTCGCTGCCGTACGAGGACGAGAAGTTCAGCTACGTCGCCGCGACCCGCTTCCCGACGGAGCCGGCCGCCTCCCGGATCACACGGAGGCCGCAGATCCGGAAGGGGCTCGTCCTGCTGGAACTGTGCGGTCCCGAGGAGGGCGACGGGTCAGGCCTGACCCGGGTCAACGTGACCAAGCGCCACGGGGACCTCTACAAGGCCGCGCGGGACGCCGACTGGGGCCAGGCCTGGCCGCCCTCGCAGGAGGGCTAGGCCGGCCCTAGGTGTATTGCCCTGTGAGGTTGGGGACGCGGCTGGCGGGTGGTTTGCCTGCGAGCGCGGTGTGTCCGCGGTGGTGATTGTAGGTGTGCAGCCAGCCGGGGAAAGCGTCGCGTCGTTCCTGCTCTGACCGGTAGGGGCGGGCATAGGCCCATTCCTCCAGCAGGGTGCGGTTGAGGCGTTCGACTTTGCCGTTGGTCTGGGGCCGGTAGGGCCGGGTTCGCTTGTGGGTGATCCCGGCCGCCGCCAGGGTGTCGCGCCAGGCGTGGGACTTGTAGCAGGCGCCGTTGTCGGTCAGGACGCGTTCGACGGTGATCCCGCAGCCGGTGAAGAACGCCTGGGCCCGGGTCCAGAAGCCGGCGGCGGTCTCCTTCTTCTCGTCGGCCAGGATCTCGCTGTAGGCGAGGCGGGAGTGGTCGTCGACGGCGGTGTGGATGTAGCTGTAGCCCGTGCCGGACCTGGTCTTGCGGCCTGCCTGTCGGCCGAGAGCCCTGTGGCCGCCGCCGTCAGGGATGTTGCCGAGCTTCTTGATGTCGACGTGGACGAGTTCGCCGGGCTTGGGTCGTTCGTAGCGTCGTATGACGCGGCCGGTGGCCCGGTCCAGATGGGACAGGCGGGCCAGGCCGAACCGGGTCAGCACCCGGTGCACGGTTGAGGGCACCAGGCCGAGCAGGTGGGCGATGCGGGCGGGTCCCCACCTGCGCAGGACGCGGACCTTGATGATCCGGCGTTCGGTGCGGGTCGGGGTCCGGCGCGGGCTGTTGTGCGGGCGGGAAGACCGGTCGTGCATGCCCGCGTCGCCGAGCGTTCGGTAGCGGTCGGCCCACCGCTGGGCGGTCGTCGGGGAGACCTGGAAGCGTTCGGCTGCCCGGCGGTGGGTCCAGCCGTCCTCGACCACGCAGCGGGCAAGCCGCAGCCGTCCGGTCTCGGTCAGGGGTGCATTACGGTGGGGCATGAGGGCCTTCCGGTCGGTGTAGACGTCGCAATCCACACCAAACCCGGAAGGCCCTCACCCGTTCAAGATCCCCCAGCCGAGACCTGCATCACCCGTCCACAACCTCCCGGGGCATTACACCTAGGGCCGCAGCTCCTGGGTGCAGCACTTCACGCTGCCGCCGCCCTTGAGGAGTTCACCCAGGTCCATCGGGACCGGTTCGAAGCCCCGGTCCCGCAGCGGCGCCAGCAGTCCGGTCGCCGCCTGCGGGAGCACCACGTGCCGGCCGTCGGACACCGCGTTCAGCCCGAGGGCCGCCGCGTCCTGGCCGTCCGCGATCAGCGCGTCGGGGAAGAGGCGCCTGAGCACGCCCCGGCTGCCGGGTGAGAAGGCGTCCGGGTAGTACATGACCTCGTCGCCGTCGAGGACGCTGAGCGCCGTGTCCAGGTGGTAGTAGCGCGGGTCCACCAGGTCGAGGCCGATGACCGGGCGGCCGAAGAACTCCTGGGCCTCGTCGTGCGAGAGCGGGCTGGAGCGGAAGCCCCGGCCGGCCAGGATGTAGCTGGCGGTGACGGCGAAGTCGCCCTCGCCCTCGTTGACGTGGGACGGCTCGTGGATGTGCTGGTACCCGTGGCTGCGGAACCAGTCGAGGTGGATCTCCGCCTCGCCGGCCCGTTCCGGGTAGGCGAACCGGGCCCCGAGCACCCGGCCGTCGACGACGAGGGCGCCGTTGGCCGCGAAGACCATGTCGGGCAGTCCGGGGTCGGGGGTCAGGGTCTCGACGGTGTGGCCGAGGGCGCGGTAGCGGTCCCTCAGGTCTTCCCACTGGGCGTGTGCGAGGGGCAGGTCCACCGGTTTCGTGGGATCCATCCACGGGTTGATGGAGTACGTGACCTTGAAGTGTGCGGGTGGGCACATCAGGTAGCGCCGGGGTGTGGCGTCTCTGCGCAAAGAAGGCTCCTCACGACTTACACGACTCGGGACGAGTGCTGAAGAGAATCGTCTCTCCCCAACCAGGACAACACAGTGAACCGATTGGGTGGTTTACCCGACCATGAAAAGACGAGACGTCTCGCTTGATAGTTTCACGCCATGACCAAGACCCCTGACGCCACCCGACGCAGCGACCGCTCCCGGCGTGCCATCCTCGACGCCGCGCTCACCCTGGTCGGGGAGGTCGGCTACAACAAGCTGACCATCGAGGCCATCGCCGCCCGCGCGGGCGTCGGCAAGCAGACCATCTACCGCTGGTGGCCGTCGAAGGCCGCCGTCCTCCTCGACGCCTCGCTCGCCCTCGCCGGGGACGCGGAGACGGACTCCGAGTGGACCGGCTTCCCCGACACCGGGGACCTCGCCGCCGACCTGAAGCACGTACTGCGCGCGACGGTCGACGAGTTCAACGACGAGAAGTACGCGGCCCCCGCACGCGCCCTCACGGCGGCCGGGGCCACCGATCCCGAGCTCGGCGCCCGCTTCACCGAGCAGCTGCTGGAACCACAGCTCGCGCTGTACGAGACCCGGTTGCGCACCGCCCGGGAGGCCGGGCAGCTCGCGCCGGACACGGACCTGCGGCTGACGGTGGAGATGCTGCTCGGGCCTCTGACGTACCGCTGGCTGCTGCGCACCGCGCCCCTGACGCACGCATACACCGACGCGCTGGTGGACCGGGTGCTGGGCGGGGTGTCAAACGTCACCGCCCGCTGACCGGTCGACGACCGCCGGCCACCCGAGGACATTTGGCCTAATTGTGCGGTTATGCGGGGGATTTCGATCCGTCATCCGCAACCCCCCGGTCGCCGAACGCGGTCACCCGGGGCGCAGGATGGTGGGACGATGTGAAGGTCCGCCGGGGATACGGTGAGGTGAGGGGATAGATGGGGTCTGAGTCCGGCCGCGTCAAACGCGGCGAGCAGAGCAGGATTTCCCAGTGGCTGCGCCGGCGGCAGAAACCCATCGCCGAGGATCCCGGACGCGAGCGCGAGGCGCTCCTCCTGGCCGTCGCAGCGGCCGGTCTGCCGCTCGCCCCCGCCGCCCATCCCGTCGGCTACCGATGTTCGTGCGACCGGATCGGCTGTCCGACGCCCGCACGACATCCCGTCTCCTTCGCCTGGCAGACCCAGTCGACCACCGACCGCGCACAGGTCGAGCGATGGGCGCGCAACCAGCCCCAGGCCAACTTCATCACCGCGACCGGCATGGTCCACGACGTACTCGACGTCCCGCTGGAAGCCGGCGCCAACGCCCTCGCCCGACTGCTGGAGGCCGGCATCGACGTCGGCCCCGTCGCCGAGTCGGGCGGCACCGGCGAACAGGCCCGGATGCTCTTCTTCACCGCCACCCGCGGCACCCCCGAGGACGAGGACGAGTGGTGGCCGTGCGAACTGGACTGCCACCCCGAGACGATGGACGAGCACCCGGGCCTGCGCTGGCACTGCCGCGGCAGCTACGTCCTGGTCCCGCCCGCGGCCCTGCCCGGTGACCAGGCGGTGACCTGGCTGCGCGGCATGGAGCACCCGCTGCCGGACCCGCTCACCCTCCTGGAAACCCTGACGGACGCGTGCGCCGCCTATGCGGGCGCCGCCGACCGCACCCCGGCCAAGGTCGCCTGGCCCCTGGGCCGCTAGCCCCGGCGGGGCTGGATTCAGCCCCGCCTGCGTTTGAGGCGCGGGGTCCGGGGCGGCGCCCCGGCTACCGTGGCAGCGGTGTGCCTGGACGGCGCCCCGGCAATGGCCCGTCAGTGGTGGATCTGCGTCACGACCACATCGAGGGACCACGCCTTGCCCGGCTTCGCAGGGGCCTTCGCCTCGACCACGTAGCCCAGGTCCCGCAGGGCCGTCACCAGCTCCGCCGGCGCCCCGGGGACGGACCCCGCGAGCAGCAGGTCCCGCACCAGCCGCCCCTTCGTCGCCTTGTTGAAGTGGCTCACGACCGACCGCTTCTCCACCCCGTCCACCATCTGCGAGTGCAGCACCCGCACGGTCGCGGTCCGCCCCGCCACCTCCCCCTTCGGCTTCCAGGCGGCCCCGTACGCCGCCGACCGCAGGTCCAGCACCAGCCCGTCCCCGGCCGCCTCCGGCATGACCTCCGCCATCGGCCCCCGCCAGTACGCGCCGAGCGCGCCCAGCCCCGGCAGCTTCACGCCCATCGAGCAGCGGTACGAGGGGATCCGGTCGGTGATCCGCACCGCACCCCACAGCCCCGAGAAGACGAGCAGCGCGTCCTCGGCGCGCCCCCGCGCCGCCGCGGGCAGGTCGGCCAGGCCCAGCGCGTCGTAGAGCACGCCCGTGTAGACCTCGCCCGCCGGACGGGCCCCCGCCGTGCGCAGCACCACGTTCTTCGCGACCTCGCCCCGCAGGCCCTCGCTCAGGCCCAGCACCTCGCGCGCCTTCGGCTCGTCCGCCGCGCACAGCTCGACCAGTTCCTCCAGCACCGCCGCACGGGCCGCGGCCAGACCGGGCAGCGACAGCTCCTGCGGCTTCAGCGGTGCGCCGGAGCCGCCGGCGGCCTTTCCTTCGGACGGCGGCAGCAGCACGAGCACGGTGGATCTCCTTCAATACGACACGGCGCAGGGGATGCGGCCCCCGGGCCAGCGTAGACGGCTCGCCGTGCCGTCCGGGCCCACCGCCCCTACGCTCGACCCATGCCACGCCGTCAGATGCACATGACCGGCGCAGACGGGGCTGCTCTGCGGGCCGCGCTGCGTGAACTGCGGACGAAGCTGGAGGTGCCCGCGGAGTTCCCGGCGGCGGTCCTCGCGGAGGCGGAACACGCGGCCGCGCACCCCCGCCTCCCGGACTCGGACAGCACCGACATCCCCTTCTTCACCATCGACCCGCCGACGTCCGTCGACCTCGACCAGGCCATGCACCTGGCGAAGCGGCCCGCCGGCGGCTACCGGGTGCACTACGCCATCGCCGACGTCGCCGCCTTCGTCGCCCCCGGCGGCGCGCTCGACGCCGAGGCCCACCGCCGCGTGACGACCCTCTACTTCCCCGACGGGAGGGTCCCGCTGCACCCGGCCGTGCTCTCGGAGGGGGCGGCCAGCCTGCTGCCCGACCAGACCCGCCCCGCACTGCTGTGGCGGCTCGACCTGGATCCCGACGGCCGCGTCGAGACCGTCGACGTGCGCCGCACCCTGGTCCGCAGCCGGGCCAAACTCGACTACGACCGCGTCCAGAAGGCCATCGACACCGGAACGGCGGAGGAGCCCCTCGCCCTCCTGGCGGACATCGGCCGGCTCCGCGAGGCCCTCGAACAGGAGCGCGGCGGCATCTCGCTCAACGTGCCCGAGCAGGAGATCGTCGAGCACGACGGCAGGTACGCGCTGGCCTACCGCGCCCCGCTCCCGGCGGACGGCTGGAACGCGCAGATCTCCCTGATGACCGGTATGGCCGCGGCCGACCTGATGCTGGCCACCGGTACGGGCGTCCTGCGGACCCTGCCCAACGTCCCCGACGGCGCGGTCGGACGGCTGC
This sequence comes from Streptomyces sp. NBC_01294, assembly GCF_035917235.1. Taxonomy (NCBI): domain Bacteria; kingdom Bacillati; phylum Actinomycetota; class Actinomycetes; order Kitasatosporales; family Streptomycetaceae; genus Streptomyces; species Streptomyces sp. NBC_01294. Next base: position 5,743,705 of record NZ_CP108423.1, on the reverse strand, counting down.
GGCGGGCCGCGAAGGCCTTGCGGATCGACTGGCCGCACCACGTCCCGTACGCCGAACTCGTCCGCTCCCTCGACCCGCACCGCCCCGCCCACGCGGCCTTCCTCCAGGAGTGCACGGCCCTGCTGCGCGGCGCGGGCTACACCGCCTTCACCGGCGGCGACAGCCCCGACCCGGCGATCCACTCGGCGGTGGCGGCCCCGTACACCCACTGCACGGCGCCGCTGCGCCGGCTCGTCGACCGGTACACCGGCGAACTGTGCGTGGCGGCTGTGGCCGGGGCCGAACCCCCGCCGTGGGCGGTGGCGGCACTGGCGGCGCTCCCCGACACGATGGCGGACGGCAGCCGGCTGGCGAACACGGTGGAGCGGGAGTGCGTGGACCTCGTCGAGGCCGCCGTGCTGAAGGACCGCGTCGGGGAGACCTTCGAGGGCACGGTCATCGACGTCAAGGACCGCGAGCCCCTGGTGGGCACGGTCCACCTGGAGGACCCGGCGGTGGTCGGCCGGATCGAGTCCGCCGCGCGGGACCTGCCGCTGGGCGAACGCATCCGGGTCCGGCTGGCGGCGGCCGACCCGGGCACCGCGAAGATCCTCTTCGCCCCGGCCTGAGGCAGGCCCCCGGCTCGCCCCGGCCTGCCCCCGGCTCGCCCCGGCCTGCCCCCGGCTCGCCCCGGCCTGCCCCCGGCGCGCCCCGGCCTGCCCCCGGCTACGCGGGCTGCCGCAGGGCTCCGACCAGGGCGCGCGGGTCGTCCGCGTGGAAGCGGATGGTCCGCGCCTCTCCCACGGCGCCGAGCGGGCGGGTGAAGGGGAGGGGCCGGTTCAGCTCCAGGGTCACCGTGGTCTGGCTGCCGACGATGAGGTCGAGCACCCCGTCCTCGGACAGCGCGACCAGCCGGCCCTCCGGATAGCGGCGGTCCACCCGCACCGAGGCCACCGCGTCCGGCGGGACGACGAGGTCGAAGAGGGCGCCGTAGCGGATCCGCAGCGACCCGTCCGGGCGGACCACGTGCGGGCGGGTGACGCAGGCGGCGTGCAGGGCGAGCACGATCACGATCCCGTACACGTCGAGCACGAGCACCACCCGGTGGACCGCGGGCCAGGGGATGAGGAAGGCCAGCGCGACCGTCTCGACCACCGACACGAAGACCATCCCGTACATCATGGCCGTCTGCGGACCGGTGTACCCGGCGGCCAGGTCCCCGGGCCGCACCCCGTGCTTCCCGCGCACGATCCACCGGCCGAGGGAGGCGGTGGCGCGCAGCTCGTGCCGCAGCAGCCGCCGGACCTGGACCGGGACCACGGCCCGCAGCGCCGCCCGCCCGGCCTGCCCGGGTGCGGCGCCGCGGGCCCGCTCGGCGGCGTACAGCCGGCCCAGCACCCAGGCCTCCAGCAGGACCGCCCCGAGCACCAGCACCTCGGCGGCGGCCAGGGCCCACCCCGGCAGCCGGACCCCGGCCGCCAGGCACACCACGAGCGCCAGCTCCGCCGGAACGACGGCGGTGGCGGCGATCCGTGCCGCCCGTATCCCGCTCATCCCCTCCCCCTCTCCATGAACGCCTCCATCACCCGGCGGACGACCTCCGCCTGCGCGGGCGCGAACTCGGCGAGCAGCGCCTCCTTGAACCCGGCCACGACCACCCCGTCGGCGGGGACCGCCGCGAACACCTCGTCGGGGACGGCCGCCACCAGCTCCGCCGTCAGGGCGGGGATCCGCGGGTCGTCCACGGGGGCGTCGACCAGGGCGTCCAGCCGCTCGTACAGCGCGAGCACCACCGGATCGGCGGCCAGCGGCCCGAGCGCGGCGTAGATCTCCTCGCCGCCCGCGCCCGCGGCGTCGAGCAGGATCAGGTGCTCGCGGTCCATCGCGGCGGTCGGCGAGTCCGTCTGCGGCGCCTTCGCCAACAGCGCGGCGAGCGCCGGCGAGAGCGGCTCGCCCTCCCCCGGCCCTGCGGCGAGCAGCGCCGCGAGCCGCCTGCGCCGCTCCCCGATCTCGGCCTCCTGGCGGGCCAGGTCGGCGTCGAGCTCCTCGAGTACGTCGGCCAGTTCGCGCCCGGCGTCGTCCGCGAGGACGTCGCGCACCTCGTCGAGGCTGAGCCCGAGCTCGGTGAGCCGGCGCACGCGGGCCAGCAGGACGGCGTCACGGACGCTGTAGGCCCGGTATCCGTTGGGTCGCCGCTCCGGTTCCGGGAGCAGCCCGACATGGTGGTAGTGCCGGATCGCCCGGGTGGTGACCCCGACGAGCGCGGCGATCTCTCCGATCCGCATGCCCCCAGTAGAAACCCTGCCGCTGCGTCAAGGTCAAGCCGTCACGGCACAGCCGGTAACATGGTCGCCACGGCAGACGAGTCGGCCGGGCGGCCGCGTCGGGATCTCCGGATCCCGCCGAGGAACGTCCGGGCTCCACAGAGCAGGGTGGTGGGTAACGCCCACCCGGGGTGACCCGCGGGACAGTGCCACAGAAAACAGACCGCCGGGGGCTTCGGCCCTCGGTAAGGGTGAAACGGTGGTGTAAGAGACCACCAGCGCCTGAGGTGACTCAGGCGGCTAGGTAAACCCCACCCGGAGCAAGGTCAAGAGGATCCGTCCCCGGACGGGTCTGCGCGGACGATCGAGGGCTGCTCGCCCGAGTTCGCGGGTAGACCGCACGAGGCCGGTGGCAACACCGGCCCTAGATGGATGGCCGTCTCCCCGGCGACCGCGAGGTCACCGGGCGACAGAACCCGGCGTACAGGCCGGCTCGTCTGCCGTCACACACGAGAGAAGGACCCCCGCCCGTGGGCGGGGGTCCTTCCTCGTATCTGCCTCGTATGTGCCTCGTATGTGACCGGCGCGTGCCTAGCGCAGGTGCGAGGTGTCGTTCAGCAGGCGGACCGAGGCGTTGCCGTCCGCGTAGTAGGCCACCGCCGAGAGGGACGCCGCCGAGAGTTCCATGCGGAACAGGGCTTCCGGCGGGGCGCCCAGGGCGAGGCGGACCAGGATCTTGACCGGGGTCACGTGGGTGACCAGCAGGACCGTGCGGCCCGCGTGCGCGGCCAGCAGGCGGTCGCGGGTGGCCGAGATCCGGCGGGTGGCGGCCATGAAGCTCTCGCCGCCGCCCGTGGGGGCCGCCTTCGGGGAGTCCAGCCACGCCTGGAGGTCGTCCGGGAAGCGTTCCCGCACCTCGGCGAAGGTCAGGCCCTCCCAGGCGCCGAAGTCCACCTCGCGCAGGCCCTCCTCGACCGTCACGGTGAGGCCGAGGCGGTCGGCGACGGCCTGCGCGGTCTCACGGCAGCGGCGCAGCGGGGAGCTGACGACCGTCTGCACGGTGCCGCGGGCAGCCAGCGCCTCGGCCACGGCGGCGGCCTGGCGGCGGCCGGCCGGGGACAGCTCGGGGTCCGAACCGCCGCTGCCGGAGAAGCGCTTCTGCGGGGTGAGGGCGGTCTCGCCGTGGCGCAGCAGCACGAAGGTGGCCGGCGCCCCCATGTCGGGGCCCCAGCCCTGGCCGCCCGCGGGGGCGGCCGACGCGGCGGCCGCCGGCGACGCCGCCGTCGCCGGCGTCTCGGAGTCGAGGCACGGCTCGATCGTGGCGGCGTCTTCCAGGGCGCCGGGCAGGGCCTCGGCGTCCGCGAACAGCGTGTCGGCGAGGTCCGGGGACACCGTGGCACCGCTCCGGCCGCCCGCACCCGCACCCGTACCGGAGGCGGCGGCCAGGGCCGCCCGTACGGCCGCAGCACCGGCGACCGCGTCCCCCGGAGGGCCCTGCGGCTCGGCCAGGGACCGCGCCGCGCCGTGGTCGAGGGCGGCCGTGGAGGCCGACGGCTCCCACTGCCTGCCGCGCTTGCCCGCGTCCATCGCCTCGTTCGCGAGCCGGTCCGCGTGCTTGTTCTTCTCGCGCGGGATCCACTCGTACGTCACCTGGGCGCGCGGCAGGATCCTCGCGGCCTCGGCGGCGAGCGGCTTCATGTCCGGGTGCTTGATCTTCCAGCGGCCCGACATCTGCTCGACGACGAGCTTCGAGTCCATCCGGACCAGGACCTGCGCGTCCGACGCGAGGTCACGGGCCGCCGCGAGCCCGGCGATCAGGCCCTTGTACTCCGCCACGTTGTTCGTCGCGACGCCGATGTACTCGGCGCGCTCGGCCAGCGTCTCGCCCGTCGCCGGGTCGAGGACGACCGCGCCGTACCCGGCCGGCCCCGGGTTGCCCCGGGACCCGCCGTCCGCCTCCACGACGAACCGGACAGGCCTCGGCATCAGATGCCCGAGTCGGCCGTACGGACCAGGATGCGGCCGCAGTTCTCGTGACGGACGATCCGGTCGCGGGCCGCGGCCTTGATCTCGTTCACCTCGGCCATGTCGAGCTCCAGCCGGCAGCCCTCGCAGCGGCGCTGGTACAGGCGCGCGGCGCCGACCCCGCCCTGCTTGACGCGGATCTTCTCGTACAGGGCCATCAGGTCGGTCGGCATGGACCCGACGATGACCTCGCGGTCCTTGGTGATCTTCGCGACCTCGGCGTCGATCTCGGCGGTGGCCGCGTCACGGCGCGCGGTGGCGTCCGTCGTCTTGGCCTCCAGGGCGGAGACCCGCTCGGTCAGCTCGGTGACGCGCTCCTGCGCGCCCTCCAGACGCTCCATGACCTCCAGGACCACGTCCTCCAGGTCGCCCTGACGCTTGGCGAGGGAGACGACCTCGCTCTGCAGGTTCGCCAGGTCCCGGGCCGAGATGCCCACGCCGGAGTCCAGCCGCTGCTGGTCGCGGACCGCGCGCTGACGCACCTGGTCGACGTCCTGCTCCGCCTTGGTCTGCTCGCGCGCGGTGTCGCTCGCCTGGGTCTGGGCGGCGACGAGCAGGTCGCGCTGCTGCGTCAGGTCCTTGGTGAGCGAGTCGAGCTCGGCGTGCTCGGGCAGCGACTTGCGCTTGTGGGCGAGCTGAGACAGCCGGACGTCCAGGGCCTGGACGTCGAGAAGTCGGATCTGGTCGGCGGGCTCGGCGTTCAGTTGGGGGCTCCAGGGATAGAAGGGGGTGTGACGGACGGCGCGTGCGCCGTCCACGGGTCGGTGACCGTGCGCGAGACGTGGGTCCGCAGACCCCAGCCGTGGCGCTCGGAGATCGCGTCGAGCTGCGCGGCGGCCTGCTCGCACCAGGGCCACTCGGTGGCCCAGTGCGCGGCGTCGACGAGGGCGAGCGGACTCTGCTCGCGGGCCTCGGACACCGGGTGGTGGCGCAGATCGGCGGTCAGGAAGACGTCCACGCCGGCGGCGCGGGCGTGCTCGAAGAGGCTGTCGCCGGAACCGCCGCTGACGGCGACGCGGCGGATCATCGCGTCCGGGTCGCCGGCCGTGCGGATGCCCTGGGCGGTCGGCGGCAGCCAGGCCGCGGCGCGGGCGGCGAACTCGCGCAGGGTCTCGGGGTGGTCCAGTTCGCAGATCCGGCCGAGGCCGCGGCGGCCCTCCGGGTCGCTCGCGTCGGGCACCAGCGGGCCGGTGATCCGCAGATCCAGGGCGCCGGCGAGGGCGTCGGAGACTCCGGGGTCGGCGGTGTCGGCGTTGGTGTGGGCCACGTGCAGCGCGATGTCGTTCTTGATCAGCGTGTGCACGACGCGGCCCTTGAAGGTGCCGGCCTCGACGGTGGTGGTACCCCGCAGATAGAGGGGGTGGTGGGTGACGATCAGGTCGGCGCCCAGTTTCACCGCTTCGTCGGCGATGTCCTGGACGGGGTCCACGGCGAACAGGACGCGGGTGACCTCGGCATCGGGGTCGCCGCAGACGGTGCCGACGGCATCCCACTGCTCGGCCCGCGAGGGGGGCCAGAGAGCGTCCAGCGCGGCGATGACTTCAGAGAGACGGGGCACGGGCCAAGGCTACCGTCCGGGGCGACCTTCCCGGTCAGGACCGCCCGGCCCGAGCCGACGCCCGGGCCAATGCCCGGGCCGACGCCCCGTTCCCCCGTCCCGCGGGCTACTTGACCATGAAGCCGCGCAGGTCGTCGAGGACCTTGTCGGCGGCGGTCACACCGAGGCCCAGGTACCAGGTCTCGTCCGGAACGTCCTTGGCCCGGCCCTGCTGCACGGCCTCCAGGCCCTTCCACAGCGGGTTGGCCTCGGCGGAGTCGCGCTTGGTCTTGTCCTTGGCCCCGTAGACGCCGGTGAAGATCCAGTCGGCGGCGGCCTCGTCCATGCGCTCCGGGCCGACCTCGACGGCGAGGTCCTCGACCTGCTGGTTCTGCGGGCGCGGGATGCCGGTGTCCTTGAGGATGGTGCCGATGAAGGAGGCTCCGGCGTACAGACGGGTCTTGCCGGGCATGTAGCGCAGCATCGTGACGGTCGGCTTCTTCTCGCCGAGGTCGTCGCCGAGCTTCTTCGCCTTGGCCTGGTAGGCCTCCAGCTTGGCCTTCGCCTCGGCGGTCTTGTCGAGCGCGGCCGCGTTCATGAGGTAGTTCTCCTTCCACGGGAAGCCGGGGCGGATGGAGAACACGGTCGGGGCGATCTTCGAGAGCGCGTCGTACTTGTCCGCGGCGCGCAGCTGGCTGCCGAGGATCAGGTCGGGCTTCAGGGCGTTGATCGCTTCCAGGTTGAGGCTGTTGATGGTGCCGACGGACTTGGGGTCCCCGGCGTCCTTCTTCAGGTAGTCGGGCAGGCTCGTGTCGCCCTCGGACGGGGCGTAGCCGACGGGCTGCATGCCCAGGGAGACAACGTTGTCGAGCTCGCCGACGTCGAGGACGACGACGCGCTTCGGCGCGGCCTTGAGCTCCGTGCTGCCCATGGCATGGGTGACGGTCCGCGGGAACTGGCCGGGCGCGGCCGTGGTCCCGAAGGCGGCGGTCTTCGCCGCGGCCTCGGCGAACTCCTTGCCGCCCTGGGCGACGGCCTGCTTCCCGGCGTCGGCCCCGGCCTTCGCATCGGTCGCCTTGCCGTCCTGTCCGCCACAGGCGGTGAGGGCGAGCGCGGCGGCCGCGGCGAGGGCGACGGCGGCTGTACCGCGACGTTGGAAGGACATGTGACAACTCCTGGGATGGGGGGCGGCAGGCATCCGAGCGTCCGAGCATCCGAGCATCCGAGCATCCGGTTAGGCATGCCTAACTTCGCCCTACCCTAAACGCCCCGAAATCTCACAGCACAACCGCCCCGTCCACCACGGACGAATCCCGGCCCGGACACCCGTATGTGTGAAGCCGGGTGAGTGGTGTTGTTCGGCAGGAACCCCGAAAACTAGCTTCACCGCGGAGGTGACGCACGGGTACCGGGATCCCCCTCCGACGGATGGAGCCGATCTGCTGCTCCTGTCGAGGGCCGCCGGCACCAGCATCAGCCAACAGCGCACATGTCGAGGTGAAGGAAGTTGGCTACGTTCCACGTAGGCGAGAAGACCCACCAGCCCGTGCTTCCTCAGCGGGCTGCTCTGGAATTCGAGTCAGCAGACACCCCTCGGATCGGGGACGAAACGGGACTCGGACGCCGCTCTGCGGCAACCGGCGTGGAACATGTGCGAGGGGAGACCGCCGATGCCTCACCTGGCATCGACGGCGTCACCCCCCACCGCAAGGTGGGGGAGAAGGCCCGTGAGGGTCACCCTGTCGTGTTCGTCCTGGACCGGCACCACACACCACTGCAACCGACCAGCCCCGCCAGGGCCCGCAAGCTTCTCCATCAGGGCCGGGCGGTCGTGGCCCGGCACACCCCGTTCGTGATCAGGTTGAAATACCGCACTGCGGATCAGTCACAGGTGGACGGTGTGGAACTCGGGATCGACCCCGGGTCCAAGCACACCGGTATCGCTGTGTTCACCGCCAGGAACGGCAACCGCCGCGGCCTGTACGCCATCGAACTCGCCCACCGGGGCAGCCGGATACGGGACGCGCTTACCCGGCGTGCCGCCTACCGCCGCGGCCGGCGTACCCGCAACCTGCGATATCGCGAGCCCCGCTTCTCCAACCGAACCCGACGTGAGGGCTGGCTCGCCCCCTCGCTGCGTCACCGCGTGGACACCACCATGTCGTGGACGACACGGCTCGCCCGCTGGGCACCCGTCCGGGCGGTGCATGTGGAGCGAGTCGCGTTCGACACCCATGTCATTTCCAACGGCGAACCGCTGGCGGGGGTCGACTACCAGCACGGAACCCTGTACGGCACAGAAGTCCGCGCCTACCTGCTCGCCAAGTGGGTGAAGGCTTGCGCTTACTGCGGCACCACCGGAGTACCGCTCAACATCGACCACATCCACCCTCGCTCACGCGGAGGCAGCGACCGCATCTCCAACCTGTGCACCGCCTGCGTTCCCTGCAACGAGAGCAAGTCCAACCAGCCTGTCGAAGGCTTCCTCCAGCAGTCGCCGCAGCGACTGGCCCTCCTCCTCGCCCAGGCCAAAGCCCCACTCCACGACGCGGCAGCCGTCAACGCCACCCACTGGGCTCTGTGGCACGCCCTCGACACCGCGTTCCCCCACGTGCACACGGCATCGGGCAGCCGCACCCAGTGGAACCGGCTGCGGACCGGCACGCCGAAGAGCCACACCCTCGGCGCCCTGTGCGTCGGCGAGCTCCAGACCGTCGACCGCACCCCGGAGCGCGTCCTCGTGGTCATCGCGACAGGACGCGGCTCGTACAGCCGCACCCGCAGCGACAAGCACGGCTTTCCTCGCCTCCGCCTGCCGAGGCAGAAGCAGTTCTTCGGGTACCAGACCGGAGACCTTGCCCGCGCAGTCGTGCCCACTGGCAAGAACGCCGGTACGCACACGGGCCGCATCGCCGTCCGTGCCGGCGGCAGCTTCGACATCAAGACCACACGCGGTCTCGTCCAGGGCATCCGCCACAAACGTTTCCGCCTTCTCCAGCGAGCCGACGGCTACGCCTACGCCGACCGCCCCGAAGGGCCCACGCCCTCTGCATGACGGGCATCCACGTCGAAGAGATCTCCGCGCTATCCACGAAGGACATGAAGAATGATTGCCTGTGCTGTGGCTGTTGCGGCGTTCACGATCGCCGCGGACGGGTCGTACGCCGCCCGGCTCGCCGGGGAGGGCGAGGCGCGCTACGCGGAGCGCTGGACGCTCGCCGGGCCCGAGCCGTACGCGGTTCCGCTGCCGCTCGCGCAGCCCGAGGAGGCCGACAGCGAGGTGCTGCCGCTGGCCGACGGGCGCGTGCTGATCCACCGGCGGGTCGCGGACCGGCACGCCTTCGCGCTGCTGTACCCGACGGGCGCCGCGGCCGGGCCGCGGACCGGGGAGCTCCAACTGGGCGGGGTGGACGCGCAGGAGGGCGTACGGGTCCGGCTGCTCCCGCCGTCCCCGGACGGGGCCGGTGCCTTCGCCCTGGCCTCGGAGGACACCGTGACCACGGTGTGGCAGGTGGCCGGCTGTCCCTTCGGGCCGCGGCCGGTCGCCCGGATCCCGGGGCGGTGCTCCGGCGGCGTCTGGCTGGACCGGGCGGGGCGGATGCTGGCCCTGGACCGCGAACTGGAGGGCACCACCAAGGCCGTCGCCGTGGACCTGGCGCGCGGCGACGTCTCCCCGCTGCTGCAGATCACCGAGGACAGCGACGACCTGCTGTTGCTGGCCGACCCGGACAGCGGGCTGCTGCTGATCCGCTCCGACGCTCCGGGCGAGCCGCGCCTGGGCTGGGGCGTGCTCGGCAGCGCGCGGCCGGTCCGCTTCCCGGAGTGCCTGCGGCCGGCGGACGCGCACCCGTTCGCGGCCCAGCCGGGCCAGGCCCTGATGCCGGAGACCTGCGGGGTGGCGCTGCGGCTGCCCGAGGGGGACATCGGCCTGTGGCGTCCCGCCGACCGGCACGTCTTCCGGCTCGGCGCCCCGGCGGGCTGGCTCGGCGGTGCGGGCCTGTGGAGCCCGCAGGGCCGCCTGCACCTCCCGTACGCGACCCCCGAGGTGCCCTGCGGCATCGTCGGCCTGAACCTGCCGGTGTCCCCGCCCCCGCCGGTCCGCGTGGACCCGCCGGCGGCGGCGCCCAGGCCCGTGCCGCTCCAGCAGGCGCCGCTGTAGGGGTCCGGGGCGCGGCGCCGCCTGTCCGCCATGCGGTGGAACCCGCCGTCCGTGCGGCGCGGCAACGCGGCGAAGTCCCGCAAGTCCGTGGGGTCCTGGGTTGGCTCTGGGTGCGGGTCCTCCTTCGTACGGAGCGGACACAGAGCGGGATCGGAGAAGCATGGGCAGCACCGCACGCCGATACGTCCGATGGCTGCTGCCCGCCGTCCTCGTCGTCGTCTGGTTCGCGGTCGGCGGCGCGCTCGGCCCCTACGCGGGGAAGCTGGGCGAGGTCTCCTCCAACGACCGGGCGGCGTTCCTTCCGCGGAGCGCCGAGTCCACGGAAGTCGCCGCGGAGCAGGAGGCGCTGCGCCAGTCCCGGACGCTTCCCGCCATCGCCGTGTGGACCGCCGACCAGGGCCACGTCACACCCGGACAGCGCGAGGCGGCCACGCGCGCACTGGCCGGCCTCCAGGGGCTGCCGGGGGTGGTGGGCGCACCCTCGCCCGCGTTCCCCTCCGGGGACGGCAGGGCGCTGCAGGGCGTCGTCCAGCTGGAGCCGGACCTCGGGGACGATCTGGCGGCTACGCTGGGCCGGATCCGTACCGCGGCCGCATCCGTACCGGGTACGACCGCCGGACTCACGGGACCGGCGGCCACCCAGGCCGATCTGGCGCAGGCCTTCGGCGGAATCGACGGCCTCCTGCTGGGAGTGGCGCTCGGTGCCGTACTCCTGATCCTCCTGGCGGTCTACCGCAGTGTCCTGCTGCCGTTCGTGATCATTCTCGGCGCGGTCTTCTCGCTGGCGCTGGCCTGCGCCGTCGTCTACGTCCTGGCCGAGCAGGGCATCGTGCGGGTCGACGGACAGGTGCAGGGCATCCTCTCGATCCTGGTGATCGGGGCCGCCACCGACTACGCGCTCCTGCTCGCCGCCCGCTTCCGCGAGGAGATCGCCGAACGGGACGACAGGTTCGCCGCAGCGCGCGCGGCCCTGCGGCGGTCCTTCGGCGCGATCACCGCGAGCGCCGCGACCGTCGCCCTCGCCCTTCTCGCGCTGCTGGCCGGCGATCTGACGAACAACCGCGCCCTGGGGCCGGTCGGGGCCATCGGGATCGTGTGCGCCGTGCTCGGCACGCTGACGTTCCTGCCCGCCGTGCTCGTGCTCCTGGGCCGGGCCGCGTTCTGGCCGGCCAGGCCGAAGCCCACCGCCGGGGCCACCGACGGGGCCACCGACGCGACCTCCGGCGGGCACGCCGTCTGGCGGCGCGTCGCCGCCCTCGTGGACCGCTCGCCACGGCGGGTGTGGGTGTCCGCAACCCTGCTGCTGGCCCTCCTGGCCTGCTTCTCTCCCCTGCTGTCCCCCAAGGGCGTACCGCTGGACGAGATCTTCGTCAACGACGCGCCGTCCGTGACGGCCCAGCAGACGCTGGGCGAGCACTTCCCGGGCGGATCGGGCAACCCCGCCGTCATCGTGACCGACGCGGGTGCGGCCGACGAGGTGAGGACCGCCGCGGAGGGGACGCAGGGGGTGGCCTCGGCCACCGTGCGCGCAGGGCCGGAGCCCGGGGCCGCACCCGGCACCGGGCGGGTGCGGATCGACGCGACCCTCGAAGACGCGGCGGACAGCGACGCCGCGAAGCGGACGATCGAACGGCTGCGCGCCGCGGTGCACGCGGTACCGGCGGCGAACGCCCTGGTGGGTGGCTACACCGCCCAGCAGTTCGACACCCGGCAGACCGCGCAGCAGGACCGGGACCTGATCGTGCCCGTCGTACTGGCGATCATCCTGGCCATCCTCGTCCTGCTCCTGCGCTCGTTCCTCATCCCCCTGCTGCTGGTGGCGACGGTGGCGCTGAACTACCTGGCCACGCTGGGAGTCGCCGCGCTGGTCTTCCGGCACGCCTTCGGATTCAGCGGCACCGACGCGTCCGTGCCGCTGTACGGGTTCGTCTTCCTCGTCGCCCTGGGCGTGGACTACAACATCTTCCTCATGTCGCGGGTGCGTGAGGAGTCACTGCTGCACGGCCACCGGGAGGGCGTCCTGCGCGGGCTGACGGCGACGGGCGGAGTGATCACCTCGGCGGGCGTGGTGCTGGCCGCGACCTTCGCCGCGCTGATCGTCATCCCGCTCGCGTTCCTCGTGCAGATCGCCTTCATCGTCGCCTTCGGCGTCCTCCTGGACACGCTCCTCGTCCGGTCGGCGCTCGTCCCCGCCCTGGTGCTGGACATCGGGCCGCGCGCCTGGTGGCCCGGCTCCCTCGCGCGGCAGGGGGCGGCCGCGGCGCGGGAGCGCGGCCGCCCCGGCACCTGAGCCCTTCCGGGGCGGTGCCGGGTCGGTGCCGGGGAGCGCGCCGGTCGGTGCCGGGGAGCGCCCTGGCGCCCTAGCCGTGCTTGAGGCCCAGGACCTCCGTCGCGGCGAAGGTCTCGTTCGCCGGGCGGGAGTCGTAGTGCGGGGTCAGGACCTCGTCGAGCTCCTCGTAGGAGAAGGCCTCCTTGGCCGTGTCGAACTTGGCGGCCACCTTGGGGCGTTCCATGACGACGACGATGCCGCCGTGGACGACGAACAGCTGGCCGTTGGCCTTGGCCGAGGCCGGCGAGGCCAGGTACCCGACGAGCGGGGCGACGTGCTCGGGCGCGAGGGCGTCGAGCTTGCCCTCCTCCGGGACCTGGAAGCCGGCGAAGACGTCCTCGGTCATACGGGTGCGGGCGCGCGGGCAGATGGCGTTGGCCGTCACCCCGTACTTCGCGAGGGCCAGGGCGGTCGAGGTCGTCAGGCCCACGATGCCGCCCTTGGCCGCCGCGTAGTTCGGCTGGCCGGCCGAGCCGCCGAGGAAGGCCTCGGAGGAGGTGTTGACGATCCGGCCGTAGACGGGGCCGCCCGCGGCCTTCGACCGCTCGCGCCAGTGCACGGACGCGAAGTGCGTGGTGTTGAAGTGGCCCTTGAGGTGGACGCGGATCACCGAGTCCCACTCCTCCTCCGACATGGAGAAGACCATCCGGTCGCGCAGGATGCCCGCGTTGTTGACCAGGATGTCGAGCTTGCCGAAGCTGCTCACCGCCAGCTCGACCAGCTCGCGCGCCTGCGCGAAGTCGGCCACGTCGCCCAGGTGGGCCACCGCCCGGCCGCCCGCGGCACGGATCTCCGCGGCCACCTCCTCCGCAGGGGCGGCCGAGGCCTCTCCCGATCCGTCGCGCCCCGGCTGCCCGAAGTCGTTGACGACCACGCTCGCGCCGAGCCGCGCGAGCTCGATCGCCTCGGCCCGGCCGAGCCCGCGGCCCGCGCCCGTGACGATGGCGGAGAGTCCCTCAAGTGGCAGTGACATCCGTACGGTTCCTCTCGCAGGTCTGGGTGCGTCGGAGCGGGTCAGAGTTCGATGCAGGTGCGCAGGGCCACGCCGGTGCGCATCTGGTCGAGCGCGTCGTTGATCTCGGCGAGCTGCACCCGGTGGGTGATCAGGCTCGCCAGGTCCACCCGGCCGGCCCGCCACAGGGCGATGGTGCGCTCGTAGGAGCGCAGCACGTCCCCGCCGCCGTACATCGAGGGCAGGATCTTCTTCTCGTCGAAGAAGAGCGAGAACATGTCGATCTGGTAGGTGTCGTCCATCGCGCCGGCGCCGACGATGACGACGCTGCCGCCGCGGCGGGTCATCTTGTAGGCGGTCTGGGCGGTGGCGGACTTGCCGACGACCTCGAAGACGTAGTCGAAGCCCTCGCCGCCGGTGATCCGGTTCTTGGCGTCGTCGAAGGCGTCCGGGCCGACGGCCTCGGTGGCCCCGAACCGCAGGGCCGCCTCGCGCCGCGACTCCACCGGGTCGACGGCGATGATCTGCGCCGCGCCCTGCACCTTGGCGCCCTGGATGACGGATATGCCGACGCCGCCGCAGCCGATGACGGCGACCGAGGATCCGGCCTCCACCTTGGCGGTGTTGATGGCCGCGCCGAGGCCGGTGGTGACGCCGCAGCCGATGAGCGCGGCGATGTCGAAGGGCACGTCGTCGGGGATCGGGACGGCGCACGCGGCGTCGACCACGAGCTCCTCGGCGAAGGTGCCGGTCGCTGCGAAGCCGAAGATGTCGCCGCCCGCGCGGCGGAAGTTGGGGGTGCCCGCGTTGACCAGGCTGGCGAGGCACAGGTGGCCCTGGCCGCGCTTGCAGGACGGGCAGTGGCCGCACGGCGGCAGCCAGCAGACGAGGACCCGGTCGCCCTGCTTGAGGGAGGTGACCCCGTCGCCGACGTCGGAGATCACCCCGGAGCCCTCGTGGCCCGGGATGAAGGGGGCGGGCTGCGGCAGGACGCCGCTCATCGCGGAGAGGTCCGAGTGGCACAGGCCGGTGGCCTTGATCCGGATCTTCACCTTGCCGGGACCGAGGCCGACGGCCTCCATGTCGTCGACGACCTCGAGCTTGTCCTGGCCGATCTCGCTCTGCAGTGCTGCGCGCACGGTGCGGCTCCTTAAAGGTCTCTCTCGGTCTCGTGCTCGTCCTTGCGCGTACTCGTACCTGCGCGTACTCGGCTTGCGCGTGTTCGGCTTGCGCGTGTTCGGCTTACGCGTGTTCGGCTTGCGCGTGTTCGGCTTACGCGTGTTCTACGACGGTGTCGGCGAGGACCGGCGCGTCGTCCCGTTCGACGGCGGTCACCGACACCAGGACGCGGCCGGGCTCCTGCCACATCCGGATGCGCAGCGTCTCGCCCGGGAAGACGATCCCGGCGAAGCGCGTGCGGTAGGCGCGGACCCGGGAGACGTCCCCGTCGAGGACCGTGTCGACGACGGCCTTGAGGGTCATCCCGTACGAGCACAGGCCGTGCAGGATCGGCTGGTCGAAGCCGGCCAGCTTGGCGAACTCCGGGTCGGCGTGCAGGGGGTTCCAGTCGCCGGAGAGGCGGTACAGGAGCGCCTGCTCCTCGCGGATGCGCCGCTCCTCGATGCGGTCGGGCGCGCGCTCGGGCCGTTCCTCCTTGACCGAGGGGCCGCGCTCGCCGCCGAAGCCGCCTTCCCCGCGGACGAAGATCTGCGCGTCGCTGGTCCACAGCGGCCCGTCGGCGTCCGCGACCTCGGAGCGCAGCACGATCACGGCCGCCTTGCCCTTGTCGTAGACGGCGGCGACCTTGGCGCGGGTGGTGGCCCGGCCCTTGACGGGGATGGGCCGGTGCAGCTCGATGGAGTGGCCGCCGTGCAGGACGGCGGCGAGGTTGACGTCGATGCCGGGGGCGGCGAGGCCGCCCAGCATGGCCATGCCGGCGCCGGCGACGGTCGCGAAACTGGGCAGGACGTGGAGCTTGGACTCCAGCGTGTAGCGCAGCTCGTCGGGGTCGTTGGCGGGGCGGCCGGCGCCGAGGCCGAGGTGGTAGAGCTGGATGTCCTTGTGGTCCCAGCCGATCTCCCCGAGGCGGGGGTCGGCGGCGAGGGCCTTGGCGGCATCGATCGGCATGAGGATGCGGCTCCCTGTCTTCGTATCGTCGCTGCCCTGGAAGACCTCGGTGCGGCCGTCCGCACCGTCGGCCGCACCGAGGTCGTATACGGGGGCCGGTTCTAGAACGCGTTCTAGGCCCGGCCGGTGAGGGAATGTATAACGCACGCCCCCGCAGTTGGGAAGACTCCTGACTTCACGTCAGATAGGCTTTCCCGGTGGACGAAATGCCCGTGGAACACCGCCAGGCCCGCGCCCTACGGGTCCTGCTGGATCCCCAGAACCCGGCCCTGGCCCTCCAGCTCGGCCTCCAGCCGGACATCGAGGTCGTACGGGACCTGATGGCGCGGCCGGCGGTGGCGCTGGTGGAGGAGCTCACGGCCGTGACGGCCCTGCTGGCGGACGATCCCGAGTGCCGGATCCTCGTCCTGACCGGCTCGGCCCACCCCGGCCTGCTGGACGCCTCGCTCGCCGCGGGCGCGGCCGGGCTGGTCCTGCGCGACGGCCCGGTCGAAGACCTGGCGGACGCGATCCGACGCGCCTCCACGGGCGAGACGGTGATCGACCCGAGCCTGGGGTGAATCCTTTCGCAGGGGTCGCGCCTCTTGTGTGTACGTGCCGATGCCAAGGTCGGCACATGACCTGGAGGTTGTCGTGATCGCTGTTCTCGTGGGTGCCGGCGCGCTCGTCCTGCTCTGCACGTGCGTCCTCGTACTGCGCCGTGGACGGGGCCGGACCCGTGGCTGACCGGGCGGACTGGCCCGGCGAGGCCCTGATCGTCGCCGCGCAGGCCGGTGACCTCGACTCGCTCACCGCGCTGGTCACCGGGTCGCACCCGAACGTACGGCGCTTCGCGCACTCGCTGTGCGCGTCGCGCGAGGACGCCGAGGACGCGGCCCAGGAAGCGCTGATCATCCTGTACCGCAGGATCGGGATGCTGAGGGCGTCCGGGGCACTGGCGTCGTGGATGTTCCGCATCGTCCGCAACGAGTGCCTGCGCCGTGCCCGGCTGATGCCGCGGGAGCGGGCGCAGCTGCCCGAGACCGCCGTGATGTCGGCCGAGGACGAGGTGCTGCAACGCCTGGAGGCGGGGCGGGTGGCGGAGGCGATCGCCGCGCTGCCTGCGGACCAGCGGCGCGTACTGATCATGCGGGACGTCCAGGGCCACAGCGGCCGGATGGCCGCGCAGGCCCTCGGGCTCAGCACGGCCGCGATGAAATCGCGGCTCCACCGGGCCCGCGCGGCCGTCCAGCACACCCTGGGAGACCTTCATGCCCACCACTGACACCCCCTCCTCCGGCTTCGCGAGCGCGTCCGTGCCGCGGCACCTGGCGCGCGGTGCGGTGGGCTTCGGCGCGCTGATCGCGGCCCTCGCCCTCCTCCCGGCCTTCGGCCCGGCCACCCTGCTCCTCGCCCCGGTCGGCCTGGTCGCCCTGCGCGGCTGCCCGATGTGCTGGGCGATCGGCCTGGCCCAGACCGTCTCCCGGGGCCGGCTCCGCCGGGAGTGCGCGGACGGCCGCTGCGAACTGAAGCGCTGATTGCCTGACGGGCGTGCGGGCGCGCCGCCGCTGCGGGGGCTCCGCCCCCCGAACCCCCGCGCCTCAAACGCCGGCGGGGCTGAAATATCCAGCCTCGCCGGCGTTTGAGGCGCGGGGTCCGGGGCGGAGCCCCAGGTTCTTCAGCTTCGGAGCAGGGTCACCACCGCCGCGCCGCCCAGGCCGATGTTGTGGGCCAGCCCGACCCGCGCCCCGGCGACCTGGCGGGGGCCCGCCTCCCCCCGCAGCTGCCAGACCAGCTCCGCCGCCTGCGCCAGCCCCGTCGCCCCCAGCGGGTGCCCCTTCGAGATGAGCCCGCCCGACGGGTTGACCACCCACCGCCCGCCGTACGTCGTCGCCCCGCTCTCCACCAGCTTGCCCGCGGCCCCGTCCTCGCACATGCCCAGCGCCTCGTACGTCAGCAGCTCGTTGATCGAGAAGCAGTCGTGCAGTTCCACCACGTCCACGTCCTCGATGCCGAGCCCCGACGCCTCGTACACCTGCCGCGCCGCCGCCGCCGTCATCGGCTTGCCGACCACGTCGATGCAGGAGCCCGACGCGAAGGATGCCTCCGTGTCCGTCGTCATCGACTGGGCGAGGATCTCCACCGCCTTGTCGTGCAGCCCGTGCTGCACCACGAACCGCTCGGACACCACGAGCACCGCCGCCGCCCCGTCCGACGTCGGCGAGCACTGCAGCTTCGTCAGCGGCGCGTGGATCTCCTTCGCCGCCAGGATCTCCTCCACCGTGTACACGTCCTGGAACTGCGCGTTCGGGTTGTTCGCCGAGTGCCGGTGGTTCTTCGCGCCCACCGCCGCCAGCTGCGCGGCCGTGGTCCCGTAGCGCTCCATGTGCTCCCGCGCCGCGTTGCCGAAGATCTGCGCGGTCGGCGGGGACATCTCGAAGCCGTGGCCGGCGGCCATGATCCCGTAGTGCCGGGCCACCGGGGACGTCTTGAAGTCGCCGCCGTCCGCCCCGCCCCCCAGCGCGCCGCGCTTCATCTTCTCGAAGCCCAGGGCCAGCACGCAGTCGTTCAGGCCGCCCTCCACGAACTGCCGCGCCATCATCAGCGCCGTCGAGCCCGTCGCGCAGTTGTTGTTGACGTTGTAGACCGGCACCCCGCTCAGCCCCAGTTCGTACGCCGCCCGCTGGCCGGCGGTGGAGGCCTGGAAGCAGTAGCCCACCGGGACCTGCTCCACCAGCCCGTAGTCCACGCCCGCGTCGGCGAGCGCCGCGGACCCGGCCTCCTTCGCCATGTCCCAGTACTGCCAGTCCCTGGACTCCGGCTTCTCGAACTTCGTCATGCCGACGCCCACGATGTACGTCTTGTGCGACCTGTGCGACCTCATGTCCCTGCTGCCCTTCAGTCCCTGGGAAGGCCGAGCATCCGCTCGGCCACGACGTTGAGCTGGACCTGTGTGGTGCCCCCGGCGATGGTCAGGCAGCGGGACATGAGCATCCCGTGCACCGCCCGCTCCCCCGCCCCCTCCCGCACCGCGCCCACCGGTCCCAGCAGTTCGAGCGCGAGCTCGGCGGTCCGCTGCTGGTGCGGGGTCTGGACGAGTTTGCGTACGGAGGCGCCCGCGCCCGGCTCCAGCCCCGACACCTGCTGGAGCGTGGTGCGCAGCCCGATGCAGGCCAGGGCGTGCGCCTCGGCGGCCAGCGCGCCGATCCGCACCCTGTACGTCCCGTCGAGGTCGGCGGCGCGGGCGAGGAGCGCCTCCAGGCCGGTGTCGAAGGTCATCTGGTCGGCCATGTGGACGCGTTCGTTGCCGAGGGTGTTGCGGGCGACCTTCCAGCCGTCGTCGGCCGCGCCGACCAGCGCGTCCGCCGGGAGCTCCACGTCGTCGAACCAGACCTCGTTGAAGAGGGCCTCGCCGGTGATCTCCTTCAGGGGCCGGATGTCGAGGCCGGGGCTGTTCCCCATGTCGACGACGAAGTAGCCGAGCCCCTTGTGCTTGGGGGCGTCCGGGTCGGTGCGGGCCAGCAGGATCCCGAAGTCGGCGCTATGCGCGGAACTCGTCCACACCTTCTGTCCGTTGATCTTCCAGGTGCCGTCCGCGGCCTGCTCGGCCCTCGTCCGCAGCGAGGCCAGGTCCGAGCCCGCGCCCGGCTCCGAGAAGAGCTGGCACCAGGTGACGTCCCCGCGCAGGGTCGGCAGGACGTAGGCCTCCCGCTGCGCCTGCGTCCCGTAGGCGAGCAGCGAGGGGACCACCCAGGTGGCGATCCCAAGGTCGGCGATCCTGACCCCGGCCGCGGCCAGCTCCTGCTGGACGACGAGCTGCTCGACGGGGCCGGCGCCGAGGCCGTAGGGCGGCGGGAGGTAGGGGGCCGCGTAGCCGGTGGGGGCCAGGATCCGCCGGGCGGCGGCCGGGTCGAGCCCGCGCGCGTCCTCGATGGCGGTACGGGCCTTCGCGCGGTACGCCTCGGCCTGCGCGGGCAGTTCCAGGCGCAGCTCGCGCCGCGCACCGCCCGCGGCGTACCGCACGGCCCGTACCCGGTGCCCGTCGCCGGGGCCCAGCAGCTGGCGGGCGACGAGGGCCCGCCGCAGGTGGATGTGGGCGTCGTGCTCCCAGGTGAAGCCGATCCCGCCGAGGATCTGGATGCAGTCCTTGGCGCAGGAGTACGCGGCGTCCAGGGCGGTCCCGGCGGCGAGCGCGGCCACGAGCGAGCGCACGTCGGCGGGCACGGGCTCGTCCATGACCTGCGCGGCGTCCCAGGCCAGCGCCCGGGCCTGCTCCAGCCGGACCAGCATGTCGGCGCACAGGTGCTTGACGCCCTGGAACCGCCCGATGGGCCGGCCGAACTGCTCGCGCACCTTGGCGTACTCGGCGGCCGTGTGCAGGGCCCAGGCGGCGGTGCCGCAGGCGTCGGCGGCGAAGAGCGCGCAGGCGAGATCGCGGACGAGGGCCGCGTCCAGCTCCAGCAGCCGGTCGGCGGAGGTGACGGCGCCGCGCGCCCGCACCTCGGCGGTGGGCCGGGTCGGGTCGGCGCTCTCGTGCGTACGGATGTCCAGCGCGGCGGCGTCCACGGCGAACCAGCGGGTGCCCCTCGGCTCCGGCTCGCCGCCGGGAGCGCCCTTTGCCGACGGCCGCCGGGGCGCGACCTCGGCGGCGAGCAGCACGAGGTCGGCCTCGCCGGCGCCGAGCACGGGCGGGGCGAGGCCGTCGAGCAGGTACCCGCCCTCGACGGCGACGGCGGTCAGTGTCCCCGGCCCCAGCGCGACCGCGCCGACCCGGCCCGCGAGGGGCTCGGCGCCGGCCCGCTCCAGCAGGACGGAGGCCAGCGCGCTCGGCAGGTACGCCCCGGGCAGCGCGCCCCGGGCCGCCTCCTCGACGACGACGGCCAGGTCGAGCAGGGTCCCGCCGTCCCGGTGCGGCTCCAGCAGCCCCTGGGCGGTCATGGCGTCCCAGTAGGCGGGCCGCGCCCCGGTCTGCGGCGGGGTGTCGAGCAGCTTGCGCACCTCCTCGGGAGGCACGGCGCGCGCCACCCAGCCGCGCACCGCCTCGGCCAACTCCCGCTGCTCCTGTGTGATTCCGATGCCCATGCGCGGCAGACTAGAACACGTTCCAATCTGACGGAAGGTCAGATGACGGTGTTCTTCACGGCCGCTCCGACACGGCGCCGTACGCCCTGCGGCGATCGGCCACGCGGTCCTGCGGACCGGGTTGTCGGCCGGTGACCCGCAGCGTGCGGTGGGCAGCGGCGCGGAGGTGGCCGAGGACGGCGGGGTCGGCGTCGAAGGTGCAGTCGGCGCCGAGGCCGGCCAGGGTCCGGGCGAAGCGGCTCAGCGCGGCACGGCGGCCAGCGCCGCCCGGGCGACCTCCTTCGCCTCGGTCTCGCAGGTCTCGGCGGGGTGCTGCGGACCGCCGAGCGCCACCCGCACCAGGAGGTTGCCGTCGCTCACGCCCAGCGCACACGTCTCCGCGGTCCCCGGAGTCGACCAGTACGCGCCGTCCCCCGCCCCGACACCGGTCTCCGGCCGCCCGCTGCCCAGGTTGAGCCGCGTCCGCGAGGTCCCGCTGCCCGCGAGGCGGCCGCTGCGTTCCAGGGACCAGCTGACGGACGCGTGCGGCTTCGGCTCGTCCTCGCCGGCGACCACGTCGAAGGCCGCCACCCAGTGACAGGTCACGGACGACCTTACGGGTGACTCGTGGTCGCCGACCTGGCGCATTTCCTGCTGCGGCAGCGGCAGCTCCCCGGCCGCCTCCGCGCAGAGCGGCACACTCAGATACCGGTCCGCCGGGGCCGTCGGCGGTTCCTCCCCGCGCACCCCGTACGCCACCCCGGCGCAGGCCGCCACGAGGACCCCCGCGGCCGGCAGCAGGAACCGCGGGCGCAGCCGCCGGCCGCGCGGCGCGCCGGAACGCGCCGGGCCGACGGCTTGCGGGGCGGTGGCGGTCGGCGCGTCCGGGTCCACGTCCGGGCCTCCGGGCGCACGAGCCGCGCCGTCCGGGTCCCGGAGCAGCGCCTCGATCTCCTCCTGCTGGGCGGCGGCCATACGCTCGACCGCGGGCGGCCACAGCGTGCCGTCGGCCGCGCCGGTCAGGCCCAGGATCTCGGCCGGGGACGGCCGCGCCGCCGGATCCTTGGCCAGGCACCGGGTGACGAGCGCGCGCAGCCCCTGCGGGAGGCCGAGGAGGTCGGGTTCGGCGTGCACGACGTTGTACAGGGTCAGTGCCACCGTCGCCGCCACGAAGGGACTGCGCCCCGTCGCGGCCAGCACCAGGACGGACCCGAGGGAGAACACGTCGCTCGCCGGGGTCAGTTCACCGCCCTCGGCCTGCTCGGGCGACATGAACGCGGGCGAGCCGATCACCGTCCCGGCCTGGGTCAGCTCGGTGACCTCACCGGGCCGGGCCACCCGCGCGATCCCGAAGTCGATCACCCGCACCCCGTCCCGGGCGAGCAGTACGTTGTCGGGCTTGAGGTCCCGGTGCACCAGCCCCGCCCGGTGGATCTCGACGAGGGCCGCCGCCAGCCCGGCGGCGAGCCTCCGTACGGTCTCCTCGGGCAGCGCACCGGCGCGCTCCACCGCGGCCCCCAGCGAGGGCCCGGTGACGAACACCGAGGCCAGCCAAGGTGAGTCCGCGTCCGCGTCGGCATCCAGGACGGCAGCCGTGAAGGCGCCGGACACCTTCCGCGAGGCGGCGACCTCGCGCCGGAACCGGACGCGGAAGCCGTCGTCGTCGGCGAGCCGGGCGTGCACCTGCTTGACGGCGACGAGCCGCCCGTCCCGTGCGGCGCCGAGCAGCACGCGGCCCATGCCGCCCCGGCCGAGCTCGGCGAGCAGCCGGTACGGTCCCGCCGCGGCCGGATCCGACTTCTTGAGCGGTCTCATCAGCTCCCCACCGACTCCACGACCGAGGCGGCGAGCTCCCGCGCGACAGCCTCACAAGTGCCGGACGGGTAGCGGGGGCCCGTCACCGCGACCTTGGCCACCATGTTGACCTCCCGTACGTACAGACGGCAGTTCGGATACCCGTCGCCCTGGGGCTTCTGCCACAGCCCCTCGTCGGCGAACCCGAGGTCGAGGTCACGCCGGGTCCGGCCGCGTTCGTAGGAATGCTCGTAGAGCCACTTCGCCTGCTCGGCCCCGGTGCCCTCGCCCTGGCCGGTCGAGAAGAACCTCCACTCCGCTTCGATCTCGTCACCGGTCCGGTTGGTCCAGGTGCAGCGGGCATAGGCCGAGCCGTACTTCTCGACCGGCCCGAACCCGGCCACTTGGCCGAAACCGGACGGCACGCGCAGCTTGTCCCCGACCTGTTGACAGGACGGGGGCGCCGCCGGGTACTTGTCCTGCTTCTGCGCCAGCCCTGTCGACCGGACATCCGCTATGAATTCGCGGTAGGTGTCCCCGAGGAACGACCGCCCCACGGTCAGCCCCACCGCGGCCACGACGCCGGCCACGGCGACCACCACGATCAGCGGCCGGGGCCACGGGCGACGCCACCGGGAGGACGTCTGGGGAGCCGTGGTCCCGCCGACCAGCCCGCCCGTCACGGCGAGCGGCTCGTGGACCAGCGTGTTCACCGCCTCCGGCCACGGCCGCGCCGAGGGCGCCAGCTCGCCGACCGCGCTCAGCAGCTCGCCGGGGGTCGGCCGGTCGGCCGGATCCTTGGCCAGGCAGTGCGCGATGATCCCGCGCAGCCCGGCCGGTACGTCACCCAGCTCCGGTTCGGAGTGCACGACCTCGTGCAGGATCCGCGGCACCGAGCTCCCGGCGAACGGCGGCTTCCCCGTACAGGCCATGACGAGGGTCGCTCCGAGCGAGAACACGTCGGCGGCCGGGGTGAGTTCCCGCCCCAGGGCCTGCTCGGGCGACATGTACACGGGCGAGCCGATGAGCGCGCCCGCATGCGTGATCCGGGTCTGGTCCCCCACCGCGCGCACGATGCCGAAGTCGATGACCCGTACGCCGTCCTCCGCAAGCAGCACGTTGGACGGCTTGAGGTCCCGGTGGATCAGCCCCGCCCGGTGTACGTCGGCCAGGGCGTGCGCAAGCCCGGCGGCCAGCCGGCGCACCGCCTCCTCGGGCAGCGGCCCGGCGGCGTCCACGGCCTGGCTCAGCGAGGGCCCCGGCACGAACTGCGACGCGAGCCACGGCATCTCGGCGTCGGGATCGGCGTCGATCACCGCCGCGGTGTAGCCGCCGGCCACCCGCCGCGAGGCATCCACCTCGCGGCGGAACCGCGCCCGGAACCCCTCGTCCTCGGCCAGCTCGGCGTGCACCTGCTTGACCGCGACGTACCGCCCGTCCGGCCCCACCCCCAGCACCACCCGGCCCATCCCGCCCCGGCCGAGCACGGCGACCGTCCGGAACGGCCCCACGAACTCCGACGCGGACAGCTCTGATCTCTCCATGCCTGTACTGCCCCTCCCCGATACCGGCGTGGATCCCACAGCCCGTCACCCTGCGGACGAGGAGCCGTCATGTGCGTTCCGCCCCCTCCAGTGCGGCCCGTGCCACCTGCTTTTGCCTTCGCCCGGCAGTCCTCCGACGGGCTCGGCCGCAGACTCACCCGGACGGTCAGGTTCTCGTCACGGACGACGAGGGTGCAGGCCCACTGGTTCCCGGGATCCGTCCAGTAACGCCGCCGGCCACCAGGACGTGCCGTCGCGGGAACACGCCGGCTCGGCCGCGGCTCTTCCGGCCGCATCGGCCCCCAGCGTCATGGAACACGTTCCCCTGGCCCATCGCGGCAGCATGGGCAAGACGACTCAGTGGCGAGCGGGCGGGCGGGTCAGCGGCGCGGGGCGGCCTTCAGTGCGGCGCGGGCGACCGCTCTCGCCTTCTCCTGGCAGGCCGACGTCGTGTACTGGCTCTCGTACAGGCCCACCCAGACGGAGAGGTTGCCCTCGCGCACGGCGAGGACGCACGTCCAGTCGGTGCTCGCACCGCCCCAATAGGACTCCGTCCCGAAGTCCAGGCCCGGTTCCGTGCTCTTGCCGGCCGCGTCCACCCGGAAGCGGGCCCGCTGGGCGCCCGCGTTGCGCGTCGCGTCCCCGCCGAGGCTGAGTTCCCAGCGGACCAGGGCGCGGGGCGCGGCGGTCTTGGCGAGCCCGTTCCAGGTGCAGCCCGTGCGCACGCCCCAGGCCTCCTCGGAGCGCGTGTCGAGCGAGGACTCCCGAAGCTTCAACGGCATGGTGTCGGCGGCCCCCGCGCAGGTGGGAAGCGCCGTGTAGGCGACGGGGGCGTTCATCCGGTCCCGTACGTACGCCACGACCCCGGTGCCGGCCACCAGCAGCACCGCGGCCGCCACCAGGGCCGTGATCCGGCGCCGGCCGCGCCACGGGCTCCGCGGCTGCGCGCTCGGCGCGGTGGGACGCTCCGTCGGACGCGGAGGGAGCGGCGGAACCTCCGGGAGGGGCGGCGGCGCGTCCTGCTCCGGCACCACGGCCGAATCGTCCTTCGGTACGGGTACGGGCTCGGGCTCGGGCTCCGGCTCCGGCTCAAGCTCGGGCGCAGGTACGGGTACGGGTACGGGTACGGGTTCCGGAGCGGGCGAGGGTTCCGGGGCGCGGGCCGGGCTGTCGCCGAGCAGCCCGTCGATCTCCCCCCGCTGCGCGGCGAGCATCCCGTACACGGCGGCCGGCCACTGACGGCCCGCCGGGGTCACCGGCCCGATCAGCTCGCGCAGCTGCGCCGGGGACGGCCTGGCCTCCGGGTCCTTGGCCAGGCACCGCGCGACGAGCTCGCGCAGCCCCGCCGGGACCTCGCTCAGGTCCGGCTCGCCATGCACCACGTCGTACAGCGTGCGGAGGGTGGAGTTCCCGGCGAAGGGGCTGCGGCCCGTCGCCGCCAGGGCCAGCACGGAACCGAGCGAGAAGACGTCACTGGCGGGCGTGAGCGGCTTGCCCTCGGCCTGCTCGGGCGACATGTACGCGGGCGATCCGACGACCCATCCGGTACGCGTCAGTCCGGTCTCGCCCTCGGACTCGCCCTCCGTGACCCGCGCGATGCCGAGGTCGATGACGCGCACGCCGTCCTCGGCGAGCAGCACGTTGTCGGGCTTGAGGTCCCGGTGGACGAGCCCGGCCCGGTGGATCTCCGCGAGGGCCGACGTCAGCCCCGCGGCGAGGCGGCGCACGACGTCCTCCGGCAGCACCCCGACCGCCTTGACCACGGCCCCGAGCGAGGGCCCGGCTACGAAGACCGACGCCAGCCAGGGCGTCGACGCGTCCGGGTCGGCATCGATCACGGCCGCCGTGTACGCCCCGGACACCTTGCGCGAGGCGGTGACCTCACGGCGGAAACGGGCCCGGAAGGCCTCGTCGTCGGCGAAGTGCGCGAGCACCTGCTTGACGGCGACGAGCCGCCCGTCCGGCCCGGCCGCCAGCAGCACCCGGCCCATCCCGCCCTGCCCGAGCACACCGACGACCTCGAACGGCCCCACGTGCGTCGGACCGCCCGGCCCCATGCGCTCCATGCCCCCCGCTCCCTCTCCCCAGTAGGGAGCGGATCATACAGAGACGGCCCTCACGAACGCGGCGAAAGCCGCAGGGCGGACGGTGAAGACGGGCCCCTCGGGGTTCTTGGAGTCCCGGACGGCGACGAGGCAGGGCTGTGCGGCGACCTCGACGCAATTGCCTCCTGTGTCACCGCTGTACGAGGCCTTGCGCCAGGCAGCGGTACCGAGCGGGGCGCACTCGACGCACTGACCGCCGGTATCGGAGCTGTACGAAGACTTACGCCACCGTGTGCCCGTCAGGTTCTGGATGATCTCCATAGCGTTCCTCCATTACGCGGGCGATCCGCACCGCCGATTCCTCCAACGAGAGTGCGGCGGCCTGCAAGTGATCGTAACGGAGCGAACCTTCCCTGAGAGCCTGCGGATTGGCCGTCATATGGCCCTGCACGAAGTCCTCGGTATAAACAATGTCCGGGTCGTCGTCGAACCGCAGGAGGCTGAACGAGCCCGGCTGTCCCGCGTGGGCGCCCGCCTCGAAAGGCAGGATCTGTACCTGCACCCACTCTCGCCTCCGCAGGGCCAACAAGTGGGTGAGTTGATTCCGCATGACCTCCCGGCCGCCGATCTCCTGGTGCAGAACGGCCTCGTTCAGCACCACCCACATCAGTGGCGGATTCTCGCGGTCGAGGATGCGCTGACGCTCCATCCGAGCTGCCGCCCTGGCGTCGAGGTTTTCTTCGCTCCACACTCCTAGAACTGCACGCGCATACGCCTCCGTCTGCAGCAGTCCATCCACCAACTGGGCCTGGTAGGTCGAGAGATACGCCGCCCGGGCCTCCATTTCCGCATAGGCCTGGAACCACGTCGGCAACTGGCTTCGCAGGACCAGCCCCACCAGCCGGGAGAAGTGCCCGTCCGTCCCCAGCGCCGCGTCCACCCGCTCCGAGAAGTCCCGGGTAGGCACCCGCTTCGTGTTCTCCACCTGACCGATCAGCGAACCCGTGCAGTAGATGATCTCGCCCAGCTGCGCCTGCTTCAGCCCGGCAGCCTCTCTCAGGCGCCGGAGTTCGTAGCCGTAGTAGTCCAGTGGCGAGGCACTCGGATCGAGATCGCGCATGCTGACCATGGGACGGTCACCCCCAAGCCGTTGTTCGTTCCGTAGCCGAGCGTAATCGGCCGGCTGCGGACAGGTGGCCCGAATGGCGCAATCAGCCCGGCTCCGGTCAGCCCGTGCAGCCCGCGATCACGCTCGGGGTGCAGTTGGTCGGGAAGTTCTCCTGGACGGGGGTTGCGGTCAGGGTGACGGTGCCGCCGTCGTTGAGGATGCCGCCCGGGGCTTCCGAAGCGTAGTTGTAGGTGACCGAGCTGTTTCTGATGTTGAGGGTGTTGGACAGGATGCCGCCGGCGTCGTCGGAGGAGTTCTCCGTCACGCGGCTGTTGGTGAGGGTGAGACTGCCCCGCACGTCCATGCCTCCGCCGCTGTCCTTGGCGGTGTTGCCGGTGACGGTGACGTTCGAGATCGTCGCGGTGCCGAACGAGAAGAGGCCGCCGCCGTTGTTGGTCGACCGGTTGAAACTCACGGTGCTGTTGCGGATGGTCAGCGCGCCGCTGCTGCAGACGCCCCCGCCGGGACCGCTGGCGTCCGCGAGGTTGCTGGTCACCTCGACGGAGGTGAGCGTGAGTGCGCCGCCGCTGTTGAGGATCCCCCCGCCGCCGCTGCTGTCCGAGCGGCCGTCGCGGACGGTAAGCCTGTTGAGGGTCAGGCGTGCGTTCGGCCCCTGGACGCTGAAGATGCGGAACGCCGTCGCCGACTGTCGCCTGATGACGTTCTGGGTGCCGAGGAAGCTGCCGACGATGGTGATGTCGCTGGTGACGACCGGCAGGCCGTTGCCGGGGTTGTCGGCGGCGGTCAGGTTGTAGGTGCAGCCGGGGGCGAGGAAGAGGGTGTCGGGGCCGGGGCGGCGTTCGCCTGGGTGATGGCGGTCCTGAGGGCCGTCTGACTGCACAGCACGACCGCTTGTGCGTGGGCGTCGGTGGCGGGCAGGGCGACCACGGTCGCGAGCGCCGCCGCCGTGCCCGCGAGAATGCCAAGTTTGCTCATGGGAGCGAAAGTACGCAAATAGGTAGAAAGTCCGGCGGAGTGAAACGGGGCGCACCGCACGCCGTCCCCTGCAGGGACCAGACGGGCTGCCCACCAAGGCCCCGGCCTGGTCCGCTACCAGCCGGTAAGGCACCATGGGCCGCCACCGCCCCACCACGCTCATCGCCGGAGGAACCCATGGCCGCCCACCCCAAGCCGGAGACCCTCGCCGCCTTCGAGGCCGCCAAGGGGTTCATGCCCGTACGGGAGGGCCTCGCCCTGTACGAGGCGGCCGCGGCCGCGGCGGCGCTCCGGCTGCCGCTGCTGGAGGTCGGGACGTACTGCGGGCGCTCCACCATCCTGCTGGCCGACGCCGCCCGCGAGGCCGGCGTGGCGGCGATCACCGTCGACCACCACCGCGGCAGCGAGGAGCAGCAGCCCGGCTGGGAGTACCACGACCCGACCGTCGTGGACCCGGAGATCGGCCTGATGGACACCCTGCCCACCTTCCGCCGGACCCTGCACAAGGCCGGTCTCGAAGACCACGTGATCGCGATCGTCGGCCGTTCCCCGCAGGTCGCCGCGGCCTGGGGCGGCAAGCTCGGCTTCGCCTTCATCGACGGCGGCCACACCGACGAGCACGCCACCGGCGACTACGAGGGCTGGGCCCCGCACGTCGCGGAGGGCGGCACGCTCGTCATCCACGACGTGTTCCCGGATCCGGCCGACGGCGGCCAGGCCCCGTACCGGATCTACCTGCGGGCCCTCGCCTCCGGCGCCTTCGAGGAGATCTCCGTCACCGACTCGCTGCGCGTGCTGCGCCGCACCGGGTCGGGCATCTAGGCACCGGCACCGATCAGGGCATGAAGGAACCTCCGTGCGGTCCGGAGCGGACCGCACGGAGGTCATGCCTCTCGGGCTGAGCGTGGAGGTCAGCGCCAGTACGATCCGACCTGTCCGTTGCAGGTCCACTGCTGGACCCGCGCGCCATTGGCGCTGGAGGAGTTCTCGACCTCCAGGCACTTGCCGCTCTTGGCATTGACGATCGTCGCGGCGTTGCCACTGTGGACGTAGAACTTCCACTTCGAGCCGGCCTGGCCCTTGCAGTCCCACTGCTGGGCCCGCGCACCGTTGGCGGTGGAGGAGTTCTCGATCTCCAGACACTTTCCGCTGTTGGCGTTGACGAGGTAGTAGGTGCCGCCACCCGCGTCGGCCATGCCCCACTTCGAGCCGGCCTGGCCGTTGCAGGCCCACTGCTGGGCCCGTGCACCGTTGGCCTTGGAGGAGTTCGAGATCTCCAGACACTTGCCGCTCGGCGCGTTGTAGATGACGCCGATGGCGGGCTCGGCCTGGAGGGCGAGGTCCGCCGTCCCGCCCCCCTCTATGAACTGGGCCAGGAGCGCCGTCGAGGCGCTGTCGCCGGTCCCGCCTTCCAGCGCCGTCGCCGACGCCGGTGCGAGGAACAGGGACAGGGCGAAGACGGACGCGCCGACGGCAAGGGTTCGCTTGAGCTGCATGAAGAGGTTCTCCCCGTTTGCTGGTGTGAATCCGGTCTGGAAACAGCCGCTGTCAGCGGCCCGAGGCATCCGGCCGGGCACCTGTGAACGTGGCCCGCAGGAGATGCGTCGCGTGTACCGTCGGCCGTGGTCCGGGCCGACAGGACCACAGCATGGCCCTGGCACAAGTCGTGCAGCTATCCGCTTTCGGCAGGGCGCGGACACGTTTCCGGATAGCGGAGAGCCCTGCCCTCCGGCGTCACCGGACCGGGTGGGCGCTGCGCACCGTCTGCGAAGGGGTCTCCCCATAGGCTTTGCGATAGTGTCCGGTGAAGCGGCCGAGATGCGTGAAACCCCAGCGCAGCGCCACATCGGTGACGGTCTGCGAGACACGGCCTTCGGCGACCGCGAGGAGGTCGCGGCGCGCGAGGTCCAGCCGCACACTGCGCAGATACGCCAGCGGAGTGGTGTCCATGTGCGTCCGGAAGCCCTCCCTCAGGCTCCGGACGCCGACCCGGGCGGCCTGCGCCATGTCGGCCACCGATACGGGTTCGCCGGCGTGTTCGGCGCAGAAGACCGCCGCACGCCGTACGGCACTGGGCAGGGCGACGCAGCCGTGGCCCGCCACCGCCTCGCTGAGCATGTGGGGCTGTGCGTCCAGCAGGCCGTTCACGAGGAGCTGCTCGAAGTGCCGGATCGCCAGTGGCGAACGGGCGGCGAGGGCGGAGTCGGCGAATTCGGCGAAGTGCTTCACCACGTTCAGCCACGCCGTCACCGGGTCCGCCCGGTCGTCGAAGACCGGAGCGAAGTCCAGGGGCTTCTGCGGCTGGTCGCCGAGCCGGACGGCGAGGGCCTGGTCGACGACCTGGCGCGGGATGATCAGGGACCGGTTCACGCTGTCGTGGCTCCAGCGCATCGTCAGCTTCTGTTCCGGTCCCGCGATGCTGAGCGGGGAGGAGAGCGTCTTCCCGTTCACGGTGACGGCGCCGCCGCCTGCGAGCGGGACATGGATGTTGTAGAAGTCCAGCGGTGCTTCGGGCGTGATGTCGACCTCCGAGCCGTACCCCAGCTCGTAGATCGCGACCGCCCCTTCGTGCAGACGCCGGAAGCAGCCGTCGAGCGGATGATCGTCCAGGACCGATAATCGATGGGGCGCGAACCGCACGCGTATCAGGTCACTGAGCTCCTCGACGTCGCTCCCCCGGAAGAGGAGGCCCCGGTCTGCGTTCTCGGCCTCCGGACCCACTGCGCTGATGCCGGACATGAACCCAACTCCCCGGTAACTTGAGGTGAATTCCGGAATCTAGCGGCCAGGGGAGTGACGGGCCTCTCATATAAGCCCACCGCGCCCTCTGATGGCCCAGTACCGGCCGGGCGGCCGCGCAGCGGTCTAGCATCGCGGCGTGCGCAAAGACCACAGCCCCCCGCCCCCCGAGTCCGGCTCCTCGGTCAGCCCGGACCGGCCCTGGTTCACCCGACGCTCCACGCTCGTCGTCGGGGTCGCGGCGCTCGCCCCGGCCTGCCTGGCGGGCTGGGTGCTGACGCAGGTGATGACCGGGGCCGGGCCGGACGGGCAGCAGCCCCGGCCGGCTCC
This sequence comes from Streptomyces sp. NBC_01294, assembly GCF_035917235.1. Taxonomy (NCBI): domain Bacteria; kingdom Bacillati; phylum Actinomycetota; class Actinomycetes; order Kitasatosporales; family Streptomycetaceae; genus Streptomyces; species Streptomyces sp. NBC_01294. The sequence goes on along the minus strand of NZ_CP108423.1, from coordinate 5,712,737 downwards.
TCTGCCCGCCTCGCACTCGGCCCTGTCGCCGGGCCAGCGGGACGCGAAGCCCGGCGCCACCCCGAGCCAGAGCCCGAGTACGAGTCCCACCGCGAGCGCGAGCACGCCCGTGGCCGCCGCTCCCGCCAAGGGCTCGCTCACCGGCCGGACCGTGGTCATCGACCCCGGCCACAACACCGGCAACTTCAAGCACACCGACGAGATCAACCAGCAGGTCGACATCGGCACGAACCGCAAGGAGTGCGACACCACCGGCACCACCACCAACTCCGGTTACATGGAGGCGGAGTTCACCCTCGACGTGTCCCAGCGCCTGCGGGCCGCCCTGGAGGCCCAGGGCGCGAAGGTGGTCCTCACCCACCAGGCCGACCGCCCGTGGGGCCCCTGCATCACCGAGCGCGCCCGCATCGGCAACGAGGCGAACGCCGACGCCGTCGTCTCGGTCCACGCCGACGGCGTGTCCGCGGGCAGCCGCGGCTTCCACGTCATCCTCCCGGCCAAGGTCAAGAGCGGCGCAGCGGACACCGCGAAGATCGTCGGACCCTCCCGCGAGCTCGGCGAGCGGATCGCCGGGAACTTCGCCCGCACCACCGGATCCGCCCCCGCCAACTACCTGGGCGGCGGCACCGGTTTGGTCGTCCGCGACGACCTCGGCGGACTGAACCTGTCAACTCGGCCCAAGGTGTTCATCGAATGCGGCAACATGCGTGACGCCAAGGACGCGGCGCAGATGACGAGTCCGGAGTGGCGGCAGAAGGCGGCCCAGGGCATCGCGGACGGCATCGTCGGCTTCTTGGGCGGGTAGTCCCCTCGGGAGTCCCGCCGGGGCTGCTCGCCGCCCCGATCCTCTCGGTCGCGGAGAACCTCCGTACCATGGTGCCGCCCGCCCCGCTGCAGAACGATCTGCGACCGCGGCACCACGAGACGACCGAGACCGAGAAGGACACCTAAGACGTGAACATCCGCTCCCTCACTCGAGGCGACGGCGTGGTGATCGGAGCAGCGGCGCTGCTGTTCATCGCCTCGTTCCTCGATTTCTATTCCGCCACAGGTGTGGACATGCCCAGCGCATGGAACGCCGCCGGCTCCCTGGTGCTCCCCAGCGTCTTCCTGGTCGGCCTCATCGCCGCCGGGCTGTTGATCGCCGGGCGTTTCCAGCCCGAGACGCGCAAGGTGCTGGGCCTGCCGCTGGCGGCGTGGGGCAGCGTGCTCGCCGTCTCGGCCGCCTGGTCCGCGCTGTGGTCCCTGATCAAGTGCCCGGAACTGTTCGACCTGGGCGCGGGCGCCATCCTCGCCTTCCTCGCCACCCTGGCGCTGGCCGGCGTGGCCCTGTTCAGCGCCAAGGTCCCGGCGCTGGCCGGCCAGCTGGTGCCGGACCCCAAGCCCGCCGCCGTCCCGCCGTACGGGGGCCAGCCGCAGCCGGGCGCCGGGTACGGCTACCCGGGCGGGCAGCAGCCGTACGGCTCCACCCCGCAGCCGGTCCCGCCGTACGGCGGCACCCCGACGCCGACCCCCGCCCCGGGCCCGGGTCCGCAGGACGCCCACCAGGCTCCCGCGCCCGCCCCGGCGGCGGACTTCACCCCGTTCTGGTTCGCGGTCCCGGTGGCCCGCCCCCTCTTCGCCGAGGACGGCTCCCCCACCCAGATCGCCGAACTCGCCCCGGGCACCTGGTACCTGGCGGTCGAGCAGCGCGGCGCGGCCACCCTGGTCGCCCAGACCCAGGACGGCCGCCGCGGCGTCCTGAACGACACCTCGGGCATCCAGCGCGGCTGAGCTCCGCTCCCGCGCACGCAGCGGCCCCCCGCCCTTCCGGGCGGGGGGCCGCTGCGCTGTGTCCCGGCCGATGGAGCCTAGGACTCCGCCCCTTCCGGGCGGGAGGCCGTTGCCCTACAGTCACCTGACGCACCGTCAGTCTCGGTCGGTCACGGCACCCGCATCGCGGAGGGCACCTGCATGCGCCTCGGACTCGCACTCGGCTACTGGGGCCGCGGCCCCAACCCGGCCCACCTCGACCTCGCCACCGAGGCCGAGAACCTCGGCTACGACTCGGTGTGGACCGCCGAGGCCTGGGGCTCGGACGCGTTCACCCCGCTGACCTGGATCGCCGCGCACACCTCGCGGATCCGCCTCGGCACCGCCATCGCCCAGATGGCCGCCCGCACCCCGACCGCCACCGCCATGCACGCCCTCACCCTGGACCACCTCTCCGGCGGCCGGATGATGCTGGGGCTCGGACTGTCCGGGCCGCAGGTGGTCGAGGGCTGGTACGGGCGCCCCTTCCCCGCGAGCCCGCTCACCGCGACCCGCGAGTACGTCGACGTCATCCGCCAAGTGCTGCGCCGCGAGGGCCCGGTCGCACTGGACGGCCGCTTCCACAGCCACCCGTACCGCGGCGAGGACGGCACCGGCATCGGCAAGCCCCTCAAGCCCATCACCCACCCGCTGCGCGCGGACCTGCCGGTGCTGCTGGGCGCCGAGGGCCCGAAGAACATCGCCCAGACGACACGGATCGCGGACGGCTGGCTGCCCCTGTACTGGTCGCCGACCCGCACCGACGTGTACCAGGCCTCGCTGGCGGACGTACCCGAGGGCTTCATGATCGCGCCGATGGCCCGCGCCAAGGTCTGCGACGACGTCTCCGAGGGACTGCTCCCGGTCAAGGCGATGCTCGGCTTCTACATCGGCGGCATGGGCCACGCGGCCCGCAACTTCCACGCCGACCTGATGGCCCGGATGGGCTACGAGGAGGAGGCCCGCCGCATCCAGGAGCTGTTCCTCGCCGGGCGCAAGGAAGAGGCCGTCCTGGCCGTCCCGGACGCGTTCGCCGACGAGATCTCCCTCATCGGCCCCCGCGAGCGGATCGCCGAACGCCTGGAGCTGTGGCGCAAGGGCCCGGTCACCGACCTCCTCCTCACGGCCCCGGACCCCCACACCCTGCGCGTCCTGGCGGAGCTCAACAGCTAGGGACCGTCGACGGAAAGTCCGTTTCGCGTGCGTTCGGGCGCCGCGCACGGGACTACGCTCGGGCCGTGGGACAGCCTGAGGAGCGCGCCGAAGGCGCAGGACCGTTCACCACCCGGCGCACGTGGCACCACCCCGAAGGGGAGACGGTGGTATGGGAGTCGCGGCTCGCGCGCAGGCTCGGGGCCCTCGCGGTCCGCGGTCCCGGGGACACGGTCACCAGGACCTCGACCGCCGATCCCGAGGCCATCGGCCGCCTGCGACGGCTCAACGCCGTCGCCTCGGGTGCGTTCGTCATCGGCGGAGCCCTCTTCGCCCTCGGCGCCGCGGTGTCCCAGTTCGGCTCGGGCAACGCGGTCGAGAGTGCCGGGATCTACTTCGCCGGGGGCCTGTTCTTCAACACCGGGGGCTACGTCTCGCTCCTGCAGGTGCTGAACGCGCCCCGCCACTCACCGGGGGGCGGCCGGCTGGTGACGGCCGGCTGGAGGTGGTGGGGGTACGAGCCGATGCGCCTGGACTGGCTGAGCACGTTCGTGCTGTTCGTCGGGACGCTCGTGTTCGGCGTCAACCTGCTGGACTCCTTCCTGCAGGGACTCACCGTTCAGCAGGCCAACCGGCTGATCTGGACGCCCGACATGGTCGGATGCGTGCTCTTCCTCGCGTCGGGCCATCTGGCGTTCGTCGAGATCTGCCACCGGCCCCGGCCCTGCTTCCGCTCGCGCAGCCTCGGCTGGTGGGTCGTCGCGGTGAACCAGCTCGGGTCGGTGCTGTTCATGCTCTCGGCACTGGCCGCCTTCACCCGGCCCGCCACCGGGGACCTGGTCAGCGCCGACATCGCCAACTGGGGGACGCTGACCGGCGCCCTGTGCTTCTCGCTCGGCGGTGTGCTCCAGGCCTGCGAACGGCCCCACAGGGCGCGCGCGAAGCCGGGGCGGAATCCTTAGCCGCAGGCCAGGTCGGGTCAGGTCAGGTCAGGTCAGGTCAGGTCAGGTCAGGTCAGGTCAGGTCGACGATTCCGCCTGCGGCACGGCCTCCAGCAGCTCCCGGACGTCCAGCGGCATGACGGCGATCTCGATGCTCCCGCCGCCCTCGTAGGTGCAGGTGACGATCCGCGAGCCGGGGTTGATGGAGATCCCCTCCTTGATAGAGGGGACCCGCAGGCCGGTGGCGCGGGCGCCCGGCAGCGGCAGGGCCGCGCCGCGCGGGGGGACCCAGCGGGCCTCGCCCTCCTCGGCGTACACCCGTCCCGGCTTCCAGCGGCCCTGGCCGGCCGGATGCCGGGCCATGCCGGGAATCCCGGGCACGGGCCCGGCGGCCGCCCGCGCGCGGTGCTTGCGCCGCAACAGCCACCCGGCCCCGGCGATCCCGCCGGCGAGGAACACGTACTCGATCACCGGCCCATTGAACCAGCCGCACCGGGACGGTCCTCCGCTCGGCCCGCACACCTCTTTGTTAGCGTGATCACCAAGTCGAACTTCCGGGGGATGTCATGACATTCGATAAAGAGTGGGCGGACGCGAAGGCCACGACGAGTGGGACGGCACACGACCTCGTCGTCACGCAGGACGACCTCGGCGCCGTGGGGCACGAGGCGTACGTGCTGCACGGAGAGCTCCGCAAGCGGATCGACCTTGCGGGGGCCGGCGCCACCAGCCGGGCAGCCACCGAATGCTCGGGCCGGGACCTCGGCATGGGTGCAGAACTGTTGACCACGCTGTCCACGTGGGAGGCACAGGTCAAGACGGTGCTCCAGATGTGCGCGCACATCTCGAACCACCTCGACTACTCGAAGAAGTCGCATGCCGCGGACGACGAGCGGATCGCAGCCGACCTGCGCCGCCGGGACGGCAGCGCCATGCCGGTCTCAGAGATAGCCAGGTACGTCAAATGACCTTCACCTATACCGATCTCATCGAGCTGGACCTCGGTAAGATCGCTTCCGCCGCCACCGACTGGAAGAACGCGGCAGCCGAACTCGCAAAGCTCCGCACCCAGGCCTCGGACGGTCTACAGCGGAAGTCCGAGGCCGCCCGGTGGGAGGGCGTCAACGCCACGGTCACCCGGGACTTCGTCCGCAGCACCGCCAAGGAGTTCGACGACCTCCGCCGGGAAGCCGAGAGCATCCACCTCGTCCTGACGGACGCGCACGCGGAACTCACCCGGATCCAGCGACAGGCCAAGAAGCTGTCCGACGAGGCCCGCGCGGGAGACCCCTCCCACAAACCCGAGCCCGACCTGGGCCTTCGCATCATCGACCCGGGCGACGGAACCGTGCGACTGGTCGAGACGTTCTGCGACGTGCGGGGCACCTCCCAGCGGGCCAAAGACCTGATGCAGTGGTACGCGGACACCCTCACCGGCCTGGTCTCCCACGCGGCGGAGGTCGACGCCGCCACCGTTCGCGCGCTGCGCGCGAGCCACGGAGGCGACCCGCACAATGCCGGGCACGCCACGTACACCTCGCTGGATCCGGAGCAGGTCCCGCGCGCCATGACACTCGCCTCGCTCGGTGCCAAGGCCAGTCCGGCGGAGCAGGCCGAACTGCGCCGCCTGTGGCAGTCGATCAGCCCGGATGCCCGGGCGGAGTTGTGGCGCCTGCACCGCGACGACCTGCTCGCCGCCGGACTCCTGAACCCCACGGTCAAACGCGCAGCCCCGGACCGGGGGTCAGGCCGGCACGACGTGGACGACCCGGGTTTCGGCGACTACCAGACGCGGCTGAAGATGAGGGGGCTGATCTACGGCGCCGACACCATCGGTTCGACCGACGCCGCCCGGCACATGGGTCACTACCTCGGCAACACGGGCACGCCGATGGAACTGCCCGTCGACAAGATGCTGTCGGACGACAAGGATTTCAGCACGCACATCGACACCATGATCCGGGACGAGCAGGACACCTGGCGCAAAGAGGCGTTGGACGCGTTCGCGCAGAGCGGCGGGCGTCCCGTCGCCCTCCCGGTCGAGTTGGGGAACACCGATTTCAGCTTCGACGAGGAGAAGGATCCGAACTGGTTCTTCGCGGTGGGGTCGACACGGTCGAACGTCACTGGTGTCGTCACGGTGACCCCCGACCACTACGGCAGGCCGGTGGTGGGCCTCGAATACCAGGTGAATGCGTGGGACCGGTACAACTGGGATGAGAAGAAGGGCGTCACCATAGGCAAGTTCGAGATCCCGGACGGAGAGATGGGCCGCCAGCACGTCGTGGGTCTCGCCCGGGAGTACGACATGGCCGGGAGCAGTTCGGTCAAGCAGTACGACCTGGGCTCCTCGTCGTCGAACGATGCCGCGCTCCCGGACCCCGACGATCCGGGGCGGGACGGCGGGCGGACCGATCCCGGGCGAGAGCACCGGTAGGACAAGGCGAGAGGACGTGACGACGATGGCAGGCTCGGTCATGGAGCCGCGACGGCGGCCGCCCACCTGGCTGCGGCGGGTACTCATCGGTGCCGGGGTGACGGCGGGGCTCCTCGGGGTGGCCTATGCCGCGCTCCTGCTGCTCGGGGTGAAGATGTGGGACGACCTCGTGCAGCAGGAGCAGTCTTGCTGCTGGGCGGTGGGCGCCACCCCCGAGTGGATGAGCGGGGTGATGGGACTGCCCGTACCGCCCACCGCCACGGACCGGCGGGCGGCGTTCAAGTCCGGCTCCGCGTACGACACGGGGCTGCTCGTCTTCACCGTGACGGACGCCGAGGCGCAGCGGTACCTGGAGGCGTTGAACAAGAGCGGCGCGGTGGCAGTCGACAACATCCACCCGCAGGAACCGCACCCTGCCTCGAACCGGTTCGCCCGGCTGGGGCTGCCGGAACCCGAGACCGTCGGGGAGAACATGCGGCTCTCCGGCCTGTGCCCCGGCGACGTCACCACGCCCGAGGGCAAGGACGTGCACTACTGCACCAAGGTCTTCGCCCACGCCTTCCAGCCGGGCAGCACCCGCCTCTTCCTGCGGGCCACGATCGAGGGGGCCGTGACGCCCGCCCCGACGATGGGCCCGCCCGAGGATTCGGGGAAGGGCGGCGACAGCGGTCGCTAGCCGCCCAGCTGGGAAGTGCTCGGGACCTTGTCGACCACTTCGGCGCCCGCGCTCTTGCCGGCTTCCTTCACGCCGTCGATCACGTTGTTGAAGGCGTCGATGTCGGCGTCGCCCGCCTGGCCCTTGCGGAGCTTGCTCGCGAGGGCCTTGAGGGACTCGATGCCCGCCGTCAGCGGGACCAGCGCCTTCGACAGCAGCGGGTCGCCCTGGGCGTTCTCCTTCGCCGCCTTCAGCCGGTTGTACGCGAACGCGCCCGCGAGGCCCGCCTTGATGAGCGCGAAGGTGCGGCCCTTCGCACCCTTCTTGAACTTGCCGTCGCGGTACGGCTTGACGATCCACTGGTAGGTCGCCCCGGCCGCGAGCCCGGCGTTCGCGACGAAGCGCGCCTTGGCGAACTTCTGCTTCTCGGCCGTCGTACTGGGCGTGGGCGTCGGGGCCGCCAGTTCATCGGCTTCGACGGCGGCCGGCTCCGCGGCGGCGAGCACCGCCAGCTCGGCCGCGGCGGCCGCCGAGACCTCCTCCCGCTGAACGTTGCCGCCACCGCCACTGCCGCATGCGGTGGCGCCGACCATCAGCGCGGTGGACAGGACCACCGCCGTAAGGGCGCGGCGGAATCGAACGGTCGTGGGTACGGACACGGTTTCCTCCGGGGACTGAGGCGTCCTCCGCAGCCTCACCCCGGCCCTGCGGCTCCGCCACCCGGGGGACCCGTTCGGGTTTACCCTGCGCGTTGGCGGCAACACGCGGGGCATGCCCACACACACCCGAGTACACGCCGCCCGAAGTAGCAGTCAGGCAGGCCGGGCCGTCGCACTGGTGGCGGACGTGCTGGCCTTCGTGATCGCCCTGTGGATCCTGCTGTACCTGCTGGAGGCCAACCAGGGCAACGAACTGGTCGGTTTCGTCCACGACGTGGCGAGCTGGCTGGTCGGCTGGTCCTACGACCTGTTCACCTTCAGCCGAGAGTGGGTCCAGGTGGTGGTCGGCTACGGCCTCGCGGCCGTCGTCTACCTCCTCGTCGGCCACACGATCGCCGGCTGGCTCTACCGTCGCTGACGCCGCTGAAGCCGGTGACCGCGACCACCACAGGGACCGCGACCACCACAGGGACCGCGACCACCACGGGGACCGCAGGGGCCGCGGAGACCGCGGCCCCTGCGATGACCGTGGCGGCCGCGGCGGCCGCGGCGGCCGCGGCACAAGCTCAGCCGCAGCAGTCCGGCTCCAGCCCGGCCGGGAGCGAGGTCCCGCCGAACACCTCGGTGGTGGCCTCGTCCCCGCCCAGCGCCGCGACGGCGAGCAGCAGCGACGCGGCGGTCCAGGTGGTCTGCTCCACCGGCCAGACGGCCTCGTCCTCGAAGACGTAACCCGTCCAGTACATGCCGTTGTCGGCGCGCAGGTGGGTGATCGACCGCAGGATCTCCAGGGCCCGGTCCGACTCCCCCGTCGCCCACAGCGCGAGCGCCAGCTCGCAGGACTCGCCGCCCGTCACCCACGGGTTGGGCAGGACGCAGCGCACGCCGAGGTCCGGGACCACGAACTCGTCCCAGCGTTCCTCGATGCGCGCCTTGGCCTCGGAGCCGGTCAGGGCGCCGCCGAGGACCGGGTAGTACCAGTCCATCGAGTAGTGGTTCTTGTCGAGGAACCGCTCGGGGTGGCGGCGGATGGCGTGCCGCAGCGCGCCCGCGGCGAGCTCCCAGTCGGGCTGCGGCTCCTCGCGGTGCTCGGCGATCGCCAGCGCGCAGCGCAGCGCCTGGTGGATGGAGGAGGACCCGGTGAGCAGCGCGTCGGTGACGGCCGTGCCGTCCGCCTCGCGCTTCCAGCCGATCTCGCCGCCCGGCTGCTGCAGGGTCAGGACGCACTCGACGGCCGCGTAGACGGCCGGCCACATGCGGTCGAGGAAGGTGTCGTCGCCGGTGGACAGGTAGTGGTGCCACACGCCGACGGCTATGTACGCGGTGAAGTTGCTCTCGCGGCCGGCGTCCTGCGGCGCAGTGGTGTCCACGCCGTCGGGCCGGTCGGCGTAGGCCGCGTACCAGGAGCCGTCGTGGTTCTGGTGCCGGGCCAGCCACGTGTACGCCCGCTCGGCGGCCTCGTGCTCACCGGCCGCGTCGAGCGCCATCGCGGCCTCGGTGTGGTCCCACGGGTCGAGGTGGTGCCCGCGGAACCACGGGATGGCCCCGTCGGCGCGCTGGGCCGCGAGGATGCCGGCCACCGTCTCGGCGGCCTGCTCGGCGGTCAGGACGCCGTCCAAGACCAGGTGTTCGGTACGCCCCGGCGAGCTCACTGGGTCGCGCCGACGGGGAGGTGGGGCTTGGTCGCGTACGCCACGAAGCTCTTGCCGATGAGCGGGTTGAGGGCCTGCTCGGCGAGGCGGGTGGCCAGCGGCTTCTTCATGATGTCCCAGACCAGGAGCTTGTGGTACGCCTTGACGGGCAGCGCCTTGTCGTTGTCGACGCCGAAGGCGCACTTGAGCCACCAGTACGGGGAGTGCAGCCCGTGCGCGTGGTGCGTGCCGTACGGCTTGAGGCCCGCGGCCTGCATCTTGCCGAGCAGCTCGTCCGCCTTGTAGATGCGGATGTGGCCGCCCTCGACCTCGTGGTAGGCGTCGGAGAGCGCCCAGCAGATCTTCTCGGGGCCGTAGCGCGGGACGGTGATGGCGATGCGCCCGCCGGGCTTGAGCACGCGGACCATCTCGGCGAGCACGCCCTTGTCGTCGGGGATGTGCTCCATCACCTCGGAGATGATGACGACGTCGAAGGACTCGTCGGGGAAGGGCAGGGCGAGTGCGTCGCCCTCCATGGCGGTGGCGGTGGCGCCGGCCGGGGCCTCGCCGGCCTCCTTCATGGCGGCGAACCACTTGGCGACCTCGCGAATCTCCTCGCCGTTGCGGTCGACGGCGACCACCTGGGCGCCTCTCCGGTAGCACTCGAAGGCGTGCCGGCCTGCGCCGCAGCCCAGATCGAGTACGCGGTCGCCTGCGGCGAGCGGGAACCGGGAGAAATCGACGGTCAGCACGGGGTCCTGCCTTCGCGGTCGCGGGGGTGTACGGGGGTGGTGTGGAACAGGGCGGTGTGGAGCGGGGCCATGGGGAACGGGGCGGTGTCGAGGAGTGCGGCGGGGAAGAGGCGGAAGGTCACCGCGCGCGGCGGGTACGGGCGGCCTGTTCGATCGCGGCGCGGTAGTGCGCGACGGTGCCCTCGGCGGCCTTGGCCCAGGTGAACCGGGTCAGGACCCGTTCGCGCCCGGCGGCCCCGAGGCGGGCCCGCAGTTCCGGGTCGTCCAGCATCCGGCCCAGCGCGGCGGCCAGCGCGTCCGCGTTGCCGGGCGGCACCGCGAGGCAGGTCTCGCCGTCGGGTCCGGCGACCTCGGGGATCGCGCCGCCGGTGGTGGCGACGAGCGGGGTGCCGGTGGCCATGGCCTCGGCGGCCGGGAGCGAGAAGCCTTCGTAGAGGGAGGGGACGCAGGAGATCTGCGCGCTGCGCACGAGGTCGACAAGTTCGGCGTCGGTGATGCCCTTGACGAAGCGGACCGCGTCCTGGAGCCCGTACGACTCGATGGCGCGGGCGACCGGCCCCTTCTCGGCGCGCTTGCCGACGACGACGAGGTGGGCCTCGGGGTGCTCGGTGCGCAGCTTCGCGAGGGCCTCGACGAGGTACACGAGCCCCTTGAGCGGCACGTCGGCGCTGGAGGTGGTGACGATGCGGCCCGGCACCTCGGCCACGGACGGGTCCGGCGACCAGAGGTCGGTGTCGGCGCCGATGTGCACGACGTGGATGCGCCCGTCCTGGACGCCCAGGTGCTCGGCGATCTCCTGCTTCGAGGATCCGGAGACGGTGAGCACGGACGGCAGCCTGCGGGCGACGCGGCCCTGCATGCGGGTGAAGGCGTACCAGCGGCGTACGGAGAGCCGCTTCTTGCGGTCCTTCGCGGCGGCGAGGTCCAGCTTGCGGTCGACGGTGATGGGGTGGTGGATCGTCGTGACCAGGGGCGCGCCGAGGTCGCCGAGCAGGCCGTACCCGAGGGTCTGGTTGTCGTGGATGACGTCGAAGTCGCCCGCGCGCGCGGCCAGGTGGCGGCGGGCGCGCAGCGAGAAGGTCAGCGGCTCGGGGAAGCCGCCGGTCCACATGGTCGCGACCTCGAGGGCGTCGATCCAGTCCCGGTACTCGTCGCGCTTCGGCGTACGGAACGGGTCGGGGCTGCGGTACAGGTCGAGGCTCGGGAGCTCGGTGAGCGAGGCGCCCGTGTCGAGCACGGGGTACGGCTGCGCGCCGACGACCTCGACGGAGTGCCCGAGGCGGACGAGCTCGCGCGAGAGGTGGCGGACGTAGACGCCCTGGCCGCCGCAGAACGGGTTCCCCTTATAGGTGAGGAGTGCGATACGCAGCGGGCGGTCGCCGTCGGTGACGGAACCCGCGAAAGGGCTCGTCACCATGGCCTCAGCGGTCACTCTCGGCCCCCTTCTCCCTGCACTTTCGCCGGAGCGTAACCGCTCGGATAATGTAGAACAAGTTTCAGACTTGATCCGTCGAAGACCATTGAATCTACCGGCCGGAAACCACACCGTAAGAGGCGGAGCAGGTGATTCGCGCCACGGCTCGGGCGCCTGCCATGCTGGCTCCGGACCAGCCGGATTCAGCCCGCGCAACGACACGGAACGGGACACATGACAGCGGAAGTGAAGGCCGTCACGACACCGGCGTCGCCTCCCCTGACGGAGCGCCAGGAGGCGCGCCGCCGCCGGATCCTGCACGCCAGCGCGCAGTTGGCCAGCCGGGGCGGATTCGACGCCGTCCAGATGCGCGAGGTCGCGGAGGCCGCGGGCGTGGCGCTGGGCACGCTCTACCGCTACTTCCCGTCCAAGGTCCACCTGCTGGTCGCCACCATGCAGGACCAGCTCCAGCACATGCACACGACGCTGCGCAAGCGCCCGCCGGCCGGGGACGACCCGGCGGCCCGGGTCGCGGAGACCTTGATGCGGGCCTTCCGCGCCCTCCAGCGGGAACCGCAGCTGGCCGACGCGATGGTGCGGGCGCTGACCTTCGCGGACCGGAGCGTGAGCCCCGAGGTGGACACGGTGTCCCGGCTGACGACGGCGATCATCCTGGACGCGATGGGCCTGGAGGCCCCGCCGACGGCGCAGCAGCTCTCGGCGGTCCGGGTCATCGAGCACACCTGGCACTCGGCGCTGATCACGTGGCTTTCGGGCCGCGCCTCGATCGCCCAGGTCAAGATCGACATCGAAACGGTGTGCCGCCTGATCGACCTGACGGCCCCGGAAAAGGCCTGAAGCCACCACTCGTACGGGCGGCCGGGCCGACGGGTCAGCGGGTCAGCGGGTCGATGGACCGACGGATCGACGGGCCCGTCAGTCGCTCACGATCGGCGCGCTGGCCAAGGACATGGCGCTGCTGGCCGCCGTGTCGGACACAGCCGTGCGCAGCGCGGCCGATCTGGCCGGCACGCCTGCCGATCCCGAGGCCGACATCGCCGTCGCCGTCGCCGTCGCCGTCGCCGCCACGGTCCCCGCCGTGGGTGACGAGGTGGTCGCACCGCTCCGCGCCTACCTCCGCGGACACGCCACCGGCGACCCCGCCCACTTCCGCGACGCGTTCCTGCCCACCGCCCATGTCGAGGGCATCCGGGACGGCGGCTTCGTCTCGTGGCGCCTGGACGAGTACTGCGCCCTCTTCCCCGGCCGGCCGGCCCCGGACGAACCGGCCCGCTCCCGCCGCATCGGCTCCGTCGACGTCCACGGCACCGTCGCGACCGCGTCCATGACGCTCCGGCACGGCGCGGACACCTTCACCGACATCTTCCTGCTGGTCCACGTGGACGGTGGCTGGCGCATCGCCAACAAGGCCTACCACCGGCACCCGTGAAAGGACGGGTCCGGGTCGGAGTCGGGGCCCGGCCCCGGGCAATCTCGATGGACAACTGCCGTGCGGCCAGCCGATAGTGCGCCCATGGCTTCTCTCATACGACACCTCACCTTCGACTGCTCCGACGCCTACCGCCTGGGCCGGTTCTGGGCCGCCGTCCTGGACGGCTCGCTCGCCGACGACGACTTGCCGGGGGACCCCGAGGCCCTGGTCACGGCGCCCGGCTCGACCCTGCTGTTCGTGACGGTGCCCGACGCCAAGGCCGTGAAGAACCGGGTGCACGTGGACCTGCAGCCGCAGGACCGGTCGCGCGACGAAGAGGTGGAGCGCATCGTCGCCCTGGGCGCCACCGTTGTCGGCGATCACCGCAAGGACGACGGAACGGGCTGGGTGACCCTGGCCGACCCCGAGGGCAACGAGTTCTGTGTGGAGCGGAGCGCCGCCGAGCGGACGAAGTGACCTTGAGCCAGGTGACCTTGAGCCAGGCGGCGTTGAGCCACGGTCCCGGGTGCGCCGGGCTACGGCCGCTCATGTGATCCTGCTCGTGCTCTTCCCCTTGCGCGGCCGCCCGACGATCGTCCGGCGGCTGCGCAAGGGTGTTCCACACGCTCGTTCCGCGGGCCCGGCCCGGTGCTACTCCTCCGGGGGGAAGACCGGTTCGCCCGTGGCGGCCAGGGTGATCATGATGGCCTCCACCGGGCAGCCCTCCGCGGCCGTCAGGACCGGTTCGTTCGCGTCCGACTGCGGGGTGCGGGGGTGGGACTGGCGCGCCGAGTCCAGGACGAAGCCGTCCGGGGCGTGGTTCACGCACATGCCCGAGCCGATGCAGACCCCCCGGTCCACCTCGACCTGCCAGCGGTCACCCATCAGGCACCCGCCTCATAGCCCGCCGGCAGGTGGATCATCTTGTGCTCCAGGTACTCGCTCAGGCCCTCCGGGCCGAACTCCCGTCCCACGCCGCTGTTCTTGTAGCCGCCGAACGGGCCCAGCATGTCCAGGCTGAAGGTGTTCACGTTGAAGGTGCCGGTCCGCACCTGCCGCGCGAAGTCGATGCCGTGCTCGACGTCGGCCGTCCAGACGCTGCCGCTGAGGCCGAACTCCGAGTCGTTGGCCACCCGTACCGCCTCCGCCTCGTCCCCGTACGGGATCAGGCAGACGACCGGGCCGAAGATCTCCTCGCGCGCGATCCGCATGGAGTTGTCGACGTCGCCGAAGAGGGTGGGCTCCACGTACCAGCCCCGCTCCAGACCCGCCGGGCGGCCGCCGCCGGACAGGACCTTCGCGCCCTCCTCCTGGCCGATCCGGATGTAGTCCAGGGAGCGCTGCTGCTGCCGCCGGGCCACGAGCGGGCCGAGCTGCGTCGCCGGGTCGAGCGGGTCGCCCACGACCAGTGCGCCGGCCGCCGCCGCGAGGGCCTCGGCCACCTCCTCGTAGCGGCTGCGCGGGGTGAGGATCCGGGTCTGGGCCACGCACGCCTGGCCGTTGTTCATCCAGGCCGCGGGCACGATCCCGGCGATGGTGGTGTCCAGGTCCGCGTCGGGCAGGATCACGGCGGCGGACTTTCCGCCGAGTTCGAGGGTGACCCGGGTGAGGTTGCGCGCGGCGACCTCCATGACGCGCTTGCCGGCGGCGACCGAGCCGGTGAAGGCGACCTTGTCGATGCCGGGGTGGCCGACGAGGTACTCGCTGACCTCGCGGTCTGCGGGCAGGATCGACAGCACGCCCTCGGGCAGTCCGGCCTCCCGCACGATGTCGGCGAGGATGTAGGAGTCCAGGGGCGCTTCGGGGGACGGCTTGAGGATCACGGTCGAGCCCGTCAGCAGCGCCGGCGCCAGTTTGGCCGCCGCCACGAACTGCGGGACGTTCCACGGGATGACGGCGGCGACCACGCCCACCGGCTCCCGGCGCACCAGGATCGGGCCGAGCACGCCCTGGCGGTGCTCCTCGTACGGGTAGGCGCGGGCGACGGTGATCGCGGCGTCGTAGACCATCATCGGGCCGAGCGCCTGGGCGAGGACGCTCCAGGAGTACGGGGACCCGTTCTGGGAGCTGATCGAGCGGGCGATCTCCTCGTGCCGGACGGCTATGGCGTCCTTGATCCGGGAGACGACGGCGATGCGCTCGTCCAGCGTCATCCGCGGCCAGGGGCCCTCGTCGAACGCCTTGCGCGCGACGGCGACGGCGCGGTCGACGTCCGCCTTCGAGGCGTGCGGGACGGAGCCGATGACCTGCTCGGTGTGGGGGGAGACGATCCGGATCGTGTCGGTGCCCAGCGGATCCGTCCACTCGCCGCCGATGAACAGTTGTCCGTGTTCCACGAGCTCGGTCATGGCTGAGGCCTCCTGCGGCTTGACGTTCCAGAACTGATACCAGTTCTAGTTCGAGGAGTCCACGGCCAGGACGGAACACCCGAGAAGATCCAACGACTAGTCAGAAAGCCGGGGAAGTGGTCGACTTGGGCTACTACTGAAACACGTTCTCGAAAGAGGGCGGCAACAGGGGAGGGCTCATGCCGGAGGACACGTCACAGGTCACCGATCACGGCGGAGGCGTGTGGGGGATCAAGGTGCCCATCCCCGACAACCCTCTCGGACACACCCTCGTCCACGTCCTCGACACCGACCGCGGCCCGGTCCTCGTCGACACCGGCTGGGACGACCCCGCCTCCTGGGACGCCCTCGTCGCCGGCCTCGCCGCACTCGGCACCGCCGTCGCCGACGTCCACGGCGTCGTCATCACCCACCACCACCCCGACCACCACGGCCTGTCCGGCCAAGTCCGCGAGGCGTCCGGCGCCTGGATCGCCATGCACGCCGCCGACACCGAGGTCGTCGTCCGCACCCGCGCCTCCGAGCCCGGCGTCTGGTTCGACTACATGAGCGCGAAGCTCGCCACCGCCGGAGCCCCCGAGGAGCACATCGCCCCGCTGCGCGCCGCCCGCGCGAGCGGCCGCATGCGGACCCTGCCCGGCCTGCGCGCCGCCGTCCCCGACCGGGAGATCGTCCCCGCCGAACTCCTCCCCCTCGCCGGGCGCCGGCTGCGCGCGATCTGGACCCCCGGCCACACCCCCGGCCACGTCTGCCTGCACCTGGAGGAGGCCCATCCGGCGGACCTCCCCGGCAACGGCCGCCTCTTCTCCGGGGACCACCTGCTGCCCGGCATCTCCCCGCACATCGGCCTGTACGAGGCCCCCGAGGACACCCGCGTCACCGATCCCCTCGGCGACTACCTCGACTCCCTCGAACGCATCGGCCGCCTCGCGCCCGCCGAGGTGCTCCCGGCCCACCAGCACGCCTTCACCGACGCCCCCGCCCGCGTACGGGAACTGCTCGACCACCACGAGGAACGGCTGTCCGGGCTGTGGGCCCTGCTGGCCGAGCCGCTGACCCCGTGGGGGCTGGCGGAGCGGATGGAGTGGAACCGGCCCTGGGAGCAGATCCCGTACGGCTCCCGCAACATCGCCGTCTCCGAAGCGGAGGCACATCTGCGGCGGCTGGTGAAGCAGGGCCGCGCCGAGGCGGTCCCGGGGACCGACCCGGTGACGTACCGGGCGCTGTGACGGAACCGGGGGAACCGGGGCAGTACCCCTGGTAAGGGGCGCCGGCCCCCTGCGCCCCCGGGGACGCAGGCTACGGGCCGGTACAGTGAGGCCGTCGTCCACACTTCCGTACGGGGGGAAGCCGGTGCGAATCCGGCGCTGACCCGCAACCGTGACCCACTCCGGCACCGCCCGGACGGGGAGCCGGAATGCCCCGTACCGGAAGTGCGCGGCTCGCGCCGCCGGGTCCTCCGGCGGCCGGCACCGTCGAGGTAAACGGAGCCGGAGCCCGGTGCCTGTGCGTGCCTGCCTCCGGATCCCCAGCAGGAGAGGCACCAGCCCCCATGATCGTCCGTCGCAGCGCAGCCGCGCTCGCCGCCTCCGCCGTGCTCTGCGTGGGCGTCGCCCCCGCAGCCCTCGCCGACACCGCGCCGCCCGCCTCCCCCTCCGCGCCCCCGGTCATCCCCTCCGGGCTCTACGGCAAGAACGACCCCACGTACGACGGCGTGTGGCGGCAGTCCTTCGCGCTGCTCGCCCAGCACACCGTCGGCGTCGAGCCCGCCCGCGAGGCCGTGGTCTGGCTGGTCGGCCAGCAGTGCGACACCGGCGGCTTCGCCTCCTTCCGCCCGAACGCCGCCGTGGCGTGCGACGCGACGACGATGTACGACACGAACGCCACCGCGGCGGCCGTGCAGGCGCTGAAGGCGCTCGGCGGCCAGGACGCGGCGGTCAAGCAGAGCGTGGACTGGCTGAAGTCCGTCCAGAACGAGGACGGCGGCTGGAGCTACGTCCCCGGTTCCCCGAGCGACGCCAACTCCACCGCCCTGGTGATCAGCGCGCTGGCCGTGGCGGGCGAGAAGCCGGCCGAGGTCAAGTCGAAGGCGGGCAAGTCGGCGTACGAGGGCCTGTTCCCCTTCCAGCTGGGCTGCGCCGCCGAGCCGGCCGCCGACCGGGGCGCCTTCGCCTACCAGCCGGTCGACGGCAAGCTGATCGCCAACGCCGACGCCACGGCCGCAGCCGCGCTGGCCGGCCTCGGCAAGGGCGCGGCCGTCGTCCCCTCCGGGGCGGACACCCCCGCGGCCGCGCTGACCTGCCCGGCGAACGGCGCCGACCCGGCGGCCGCCGCCCACGGCGCGGCCGGCTACCTGGCCGAGGCCCTGAAGAAGGACGGCCACCTCACGGCGCTCACCCCGGGCGCGGACCAGCCGACCGCGGACACCGGCAACACCGCCGACGCGGTGATCGCCCTGGCCGCGGCCGGGCACAAGCAGTCGGCGGCGGGCGCGCTGGAGTGGCTCAAGGCCAACTCGGCGCAGTGGGCACAGGGCAGCCCGGCGGGCCTCGGCACCCTGATCCTCGCGGCGCACGCCACGGGCACCGACCCGAAGTCCTTCGGCGGCACCGACCTCGTGGCGGCGCTGAACGCGACGGGCCCGGCCCCGCAGGGCGCGGACACGGAGGCGACCACCGTGGACAGCGAGAAGGACAAGCCCTCCGGCGGCCAGAACATCTGGTGGATCATCGGTGCGGGCGCCGTGGCCGGCGTGGGCATCGGCATCCTGCTGAGCGGCCGCCGGAAGAAGAACCAGCTCTGATGCGCCGCCGCCCGCCCGCCGTGGCCCTCGCCCTCGGGATCGTCCTGGCCCTGCTGGCCGCCACCCCGGCGCTGGCGGCCGGCTACCGCTACTGGTCGTTCTGGGACGGCTCGGCCGGCGGCCAGTGGTCGTACGCCACGCAGGGGCCGTCGATGGCCCGGCCCGCGGACGGCGCCGTCCAGGGCTTCCGCTTCTCCGTGAGCAAGGACGCGGCGGCGGAGGCGGCCAAGCCGCGCGCCGCCGCCGACTTCGAGGCCGTCTGCGGGGCGACCGCCCCGGCGGACGGGAAGAAGCGGGTGGCCCTGGTCATCGACTTCGGCGTCCCGCAGGACGCCCCGGCGGGCGACGCCCCGCCCGAGGCCGCCCCGCGCACCGCCTGCGCGCAGGTGGCCCCGGAGGCCACGGCGGCCGAGGCGCTGGCGTCGGTCGCCAAGCCGCTGCGCTACAACAGCGCGGCGCTGCTGTGCGCGATCTCGGGCTACCCGAAGCAGGGCTGCGGCGACCAGGTCGCGGACACCTCGGCGGGTACCTCTGCGGGCGCCTCGGCCGAGGCTTCCGCCGCACCGGCCGGGTCCGCGCAGGAGGAGGACGGCGGCCCGTCGGCCGGCCTCCTGGCGGGCATGGCCGCGGTGGCCGCCCTGGCCGCCGCGGGCATCTGGCAGTCCCGCCGCCGCGGCCGATGACGATCCCGACGCCGCCGGGCGACGCCGGCCCACCGCCCATGGCGGCGGGCCGCCCCGCCCCACCGCTGCCCGGTCCGGCACCGAACGACGACGCCACCCGCACCGGGGGTGGGAGCCGCACGGGCGCCGCGGCCGCCGACCACCCCGCCGCTCCGGCTTCCGGCAGGGCACCGGGCCACGACGCCGCCGTCGGCGCGGACCCTCACGTCGCTCACCCACCTGCCGGGCCCACCGGCACCCGAGGTGCGAACCGCACGGGTGGTGCGGGTCGGCATCCGAGTCGTCCGGGCCGCCCGCAGGCCGGGGGCACCCCCACCGGAGCGGCACCCGGCGACGTGACCCCGGCCCGCCGGAGCCGGCCCGCGGCGCCGGATCCCTCGCACCGGTCGACGTACAGGAAATGGCAGGCGCCGCTCGCCGGCCGGGCCACCGCCCTCCATGCGGGGGCCTGGTGGCTGTGGGCCCTCGGCCTCGCCACCGCCGCGTCCCGCACCACCAACCCCCTCCTCCTCGGGCTGATCATCGGCGTCGCCGGTTACGTGGTCGCGGCCCGGCGCACGGACGCGCCCTGGGCCCGGTCCTACACGGCCTTCCTCAAGCTCGGCCTGTTCGTCATCGGCCTGCGCCTGGTCTTCTCCATGCTCCTCGGCTCCGCCATCCCCGGCTCGCACACCCTCTTCATCCTCCCGGAGGTCCCGCTCCCGGCCTGGGCGCAGGGCATCCGATTCGGCGGCCGGGTGACCGCCGAGCAGCTGGTCTTCGCCTTCTACGACGGCGCGAAGCTGGCCACCCTCCTCGTCTGCGTCGGCGCCGCGAACGCCCTCGCCAACCCGGCGCGGCTCCTCAAGTCCCTCCCCGCCGCCCTCTACGAGGCCGGGGTCGCCGTCGTCGTCGCCATGACCTTCGCGCCGAACATGGTCGCCGACGTCGTGCGCCTGCGGACCGCCCGCCGCCTGCGCGGACGCCCCACCGGCGGGGTGAAGGCGATCCTGCAGATCGGCCTCCCGGTCCTGGAGGGCGCCCTGGAGCGCTCCGTCGCCCTCGCCGCGTCGATGGACGCGCGCGGGTACGGCCGTACGGCGCAGGTCCCGCCCGCCGTCCGGCACACCACCAACGTCCTCACCCTCGGCGGCCTGCTCGGCATGTGCGCGGGCACGTACGGGCTGCTCGCCGCGCAGGGCGCCGCGTACGGGCTGCCCGTGCTCGGCATCGGCGCGGTCCTGGCCCTCGCGGGCCTGCGGCTCGGCGGGCGCCGGTCGGTGCGCACCCGCTACCGGCCCGACCGCTGGGGGCCGCGCGCCTGGCTGGTCGCCGGGTCGGGCGCGGCCGTCGCCGCCGTGCTGATCCACGCCGGCAGCCTCGACCCGGCCGGTCTGCACCCGGGCGTGGTCCCGCTGGAGGCCCCCACGCTCCCGCTCTGGCCGGCCGCCGCGATCCTGATCGGCCTGCTGCCCGCCTTCGTGGCACCCGTACCGCCCAAGGAGGCGTCGCAGTGATCCGCTTCGAGCAGGTGTCGGTCACCTACGACGGTGCGGCCGGCCCCTCCCTCCAGGGCGTCGACCTGGTGATCCCCGAGGGGGAGCTGACCTTGCTGGTCGGCCCGTCGGGCGTCGGCAAGTCCACCCTGCTGGGGACGGTCTCCGGACTGGTCCCGCACTTCACGGGCGGTACCCTGCGCGGCCGTGTCACGGTCGCCGGCCGTGACACGCGCACGCACAAGCCGCGCGAGCTCGCGGACGTGGTGGGCACGGTCGGCCAGGATCCCCTCGCGCACTTCGTGACGGACACGGTGGAGGACGAGCTCGCCTACGGCATGGAGTCCCTGGGGCTGTCACCTGCGGTGATGCGCCGCCGGGTGGAGGAGACGCTCGACCTGCTGGGCCTGAACGAACTGCGCGACCGGCCGCTCGCCACGCTCTCCGGCGGCCAGCAGCAGCGGGTCGCCATCGGCTCGGTCCTGACGCCGCACCCGAAGGTGCTGGTCCTGGACGAGCCGACGTCCGCGCTGGACCCGGCGGCGGCGGAGGAGGTCCTGGCCGTGCTGCAGCGGCTGGTGCACGACCTGGGCACGACCGTGCTGATGGCGGAGCACCGGCTGGAGCGGGTGGTCCAGTACGCCGACCAGGTCCTGCTCCTGCCCTCGCCGGGCGCGGCGCCCGTGCTCGGCACCCCTTCGGAGATCATGGCCGTCTCCCCGGTCCACCCGCCGGTGGTCGCCCTGGGCCGCCTCGCGGGCTGGTCCCCCCTCCCCCTCTCGGTCCGAGACGCCCGCCGCCGGGCCGCTCCGCTCAGGTCCCGCCTCGGTGAGCGCCCGGGCCCGGGCACGGCCCTGAGCCCGGGCTCCGCCCCGGAACACCCCGCGCAGCAACCCTCCCAGCCCACCCGCCCCGCCACTTCCCGGGCTCTGCCCGGACCCGCGCCTCAAACGCCGGCGGGGCTGGATGTTTCAGCCTCACCCTCGATTGAGGCGCCGGGCACGGTGCGTCCTTCGGCGCCGCCGGGGCAATTTCCAGCCCCGCCGGCGCAATTTCCAGCCTCGCCGGCGCTTGAGGCGTCGGGCACGGGGCGTCCTTCGGCCTCGCCGCAGCAATTTCCAGCCCCGCCGGCGCTTGAGGCGTCGGGCACGGGGCGCCCTTCGGCCTCGCCGCAGCAATTTCCAGCCCCGCCGGCGCTTGAGGCGCGGGGTACGGGGCGGAGCCCCGGTCTTTCAGCCTCGCCGGCGTTTGAGGCGCGGGGGTCTGGGGGCGGCGCCCCCAGCAGCGGAGCCCGGCCCGGGCTGTTCTCGCGACTGCTCCGCCGGAGCAAGCCGAGCCCCGCCCCCACCCCGGCAGGGGTACCGGTACCCGCGACGGCACGCAACCTCACCGTCCGCCGCGCCCGCACCGAGGCCCTCCGCGACGTCACCCTCACCGTCACCCCCGGCGAAACCATCGCCCTCATGGGCCGCAACGGCGCCGGCAAGTCCACCCTGCTCGCCGCCCTCGTCGGCACCCTCGCCCCCACCACCGGCGAGGTGACCGTCGGCGGCCGCACCCCCCACCGCACCCCGCCGCCCGAGATGGTCCGCCGCGTCGGCCTCGTCCCGCAGGAACCCCGCGACCTCCTCTACGCCGACACCGTCGCCGCCGAGTGCGCCGCCGCGGACTCCGACGCGGCCGCGGCCCCCGGCACCTGCCGGGACCTCGTCTCCGCCCTGCTGCCGGGCGTGTCCGACGACATCCACCCCCGCGACCTCTCCGAAGGGCAGCGCCTGGCCCTGGCCCTGGCCCTGGTCCTCACCGGCCGCCCCGCCCTGCTGCTCCTCGACGAGCCGACCCGCGGCCTGGACTACGCCGCCAAGGTCCGCCTGATCGAGATCCTGCGCGGCCTCGCCGCCGAGGGCCACGCCATCGTCCTCGCCACGCACGACGTGGAGCTCGCCGCCGAGCTGGCGCACCGCGTGGTGATCCTGGCCGGCGGGGAGGTCGTCGCGGACGGCCCGACCGCCGAGGTCGTCGTCTCCTCCCCCGCCTTCGCGCCCCAGGTGGCGAAGATCCTGGCCCCGGGCCACTGGCTCACCGTGAGCCAGGTCGCCGCGGCGCTGGAAGCGGCGGAGGCCCGATGAACCGCCCCGCCCGCCCCGCCCGCCCCGTCCGCATCGGCCCCCGGGCCGCCGCCGCCCTGGTGCTCGTCACCCTCATCGGCATCGCGGCCTTCGGCTGGCCGCTGCTCGCCGACCGGCAGTCCGGGCTCGCCCACTCCCAGGACGCCCCCTGGCTCTTCGCCGCGCTGCTCCCCCTCCTCGTCGCCGTGGTCGTCGCGACCATCGCCGACAACGGCATGGACGCCAAGGCGGTGGCGATGCTCGGGGTGCTCGCCGCCGTCGGCGCGGCACTGAGACCGCTGGGCGCGGGCACGGCCGGCCTGGAGCCCATGTTCTTCCTGATGGTGCTCAGCGGCCGCGTCCTCGGCCCCGGCTTCGGCTTCGTGCTCGGCTCGGTGACGATGTTCGCCTCGGCCCTGCTGACCGGCGGGGTCGGGCCGTGGATGCCGTTCCAGATGCTGGCCATGGGCTGGTTCTCGCTCGGCGCCGGCCTGCTGCCCGGCCCGGAACGGATCCGGGGCCGGGCGGAGCTGCTGATGCTGGCCGCGTACGGCTGCGCCGGCTCGTTCGCGTACGGCACGATCATGAACCTGCAGGGCTGGGTGATCCTGCAGGGCATGGGCCAGGGCATCTCCTTCCACCCGGGGGAGCCGATCGCCGCGAACCTGGCGCGGTTTGTCGCGTACTGCCTGGCGACCTCGGTGGGCTGGGACCTGGGCCGGGCCGCGCTGACCGTCGTACTGACGCTCACGCTCGGGGCCACCCTGCTGAAGGCGCTGCGGCGGGCGACTCGAAAAGCTGCCTTCGACCCGCCCGTCTCCTTCGATCCGGTGGGCGAGATCGGCCGTAAACCTGCCGCGGAAAGGTGTACGAGCGGCGACGGAAGGTGACATTCAGGGCCTCCGGCGGTGACCCGCCCCATAGGGCCCAGGTCACATGCGAACCTGGATAGTAGCCGCCCAAAAGGCCCCAAACCGCCCTCTCGGGCCCTCATCTGCGCGGATCTCTCGGGGGTCACCGGAGGGCTGCGGGGCCCTTCCTGCGAAGGCCGCTAGTAAGCGGGGGCTTTGCCAGGGTGTCGGGGCGTCTGTAGAACTGGATGAGTCGCCAGGCGGCACGGGTGCTTCACCCGCCGCCGACGAACCCCTCTCCTCCGCGTGAGTGGCTCACGCATGTCTCCGGCATGCCTGCGACCGTCCTTGTTCCCTTCGGAAGGTCCATCCGTGTCCAACGTCGTCATCCGCCGCATCGCCGCTTCCAAGAAGACCCTCGTGGGTTCCGTCCTCGCCCTGGGTGTCGCCGGTTCCATGCTGGCCGCGGTTCCCGCGCAGGCCGCCCCCGCGAGTGCCAAGGCGATCGCTCAGCAGATGATCAAGGACCCGGCCCAGTTCGCCGCGTTTGACAAGATCATCTCGCACGAGAGCGGCTGGAGCCACACGGCGACCAACCCGTCCTCCGGCGCGTACGGCCTGGCCCAGGCCCTGCCCGCCTCGAAGATGGCCTCCGCCGGCTCCGACTGGAAGACCAACCCCGCCACCCAGATCAAGTGGGGCCTGGACTACATGAACGAGCGCTACGGCAGCCCCGTCGGCGCCTGGAACTTCTGGTCCGCCAACCACTGGTACTAAGCCACCAACAGCAGCGCAGCAGACGGCAGCAGACACACGAAGGCCCCGGCGGCCGACCTCCCCAGGTCCGGCCACCGGGGCCTTCTGCATCCCATCCCACGGGGTTCAAAGGCGCCTGCCCAAAGAGCTCACGGAGAGCTCACGGAGCTCACAGACGCTGGATGATCGTGCCGGTCGCCAGCGCGCCGCCGGCGCACATGGTGATCAGCGCGAACTCCTTGTCACGGCGCTCCAGCTCGTGCAGCGCGGTGGTGATCAGCCGGGCGCCGGTGGCGCCGACGGGGTGGCCGAGCGCGATGCCGCCGCCGTTGACGTTGACCTTCTCCAGGTCCTGGTCGAAGACCCGGGCCCAGCTGAGGACGACGGAGGCGAACGCCTCGTTGATCTCGACGAGGTCGATGTCCCTGAGGGACATCCCGGCCTTGCCGAGCACGGCTCGGGTCGCGTCGATCGGCCCGTCCAGGTGGTAGTGCGGGTCGGCGCCGACGAGCGTCTGGGCGACGATCCGGGCGCGCGGCTTGAGCTTGAGCGCGCGGGCCATCTTGCGCGAGGCCCACATCACGGCGGCGGCCCCGTCGGAGATCTGCGAGGAGTTGCCGGCGGTGTGCACGGCGGTCGGCATGACCGGCTTGAGCCGGGCCAGCGCCTCCATGCTGGTGTCGCGCAGCCCCTCGTCCCGGTCGACCAGGCGCCACATGCCCTGTCCGGCGGCCTGTTCCTCTTCCGTGGTCGGCACCTGGACGGCGAACGTCTCGCGCTTGAACCGCTCCTCGGCCCAGGCGGCCGCGGCCCGCTCCTGCGAGAGCAGGCCCAGCTTGTCGACGTCCTCGCGGGTCAGGCCCCGGTGGCGGGCGATCCGCTCGGCGGCCTCGAACTGGTTCGGCAGGTCCACGTTCCACTCGTCCGGGAAGGGCTTGCCCGGGCCGTGCTTGGATCCGGAGCCCAGCGGCACGCGGCTCATGGCCTCGACGCCGCAGGCGATGCCGATGTCCATGACCCCGCCGGAGATCATGTTGGCGACCATGTGGTTGGCCTGTTGCGAGCTGCCGCACTGACAGTCCACGGTCGTCGCGGCGGTCTCGTACGGGAGACCCATGGCGAGCCAGGCGTTGCGGGCGGGGTTCATCGACTGCTCGCCGGCGTGGGTGACCGTGCCACCGACGATCTGCTCGACGCAGTCGGGCTGGATTCCGGTACGGGCCAGCAGTTCACGGTAGGTCTCGCCGAGCAGGTAGGCGGGATGGAGGTTGGCGAGCGCGCCCCCGCGCTTGCCGATGGGGGTGCGTACGGCTTCGACGATGACGGGTTCCGCGGCCATGAGCTCGTCCTCTCCTGCACAGCGCCGGCACGGCGGGCCGTCCCGGCGCCCCGCCTCGAACTAGTACGCGTTCTAGTTCTCCCCGCAGTCTTATGACCCGGACCCCCGTCACGCAAGGGTCTTGCACGCGGCCTGCACGGATTCCACACGCAACAGTCGGCGCTCCGACCCTTGTCACTTCTAGAACTCGTTACTACCTTCAAGCCAACTTCTGATGGTCCGTCAGACTTTGGAGTTGCCCGATGTCCTGCCCCGCGCTGCCCGACGGTTTCGACGCCACCGACCCCGACCTGCTCCAAAGCCGGGTCCCCTACCCGGAGTTCGCCCAGCTGCGGCAGACCGCACCGGTGTGGTGGTGTCCGCAGCGGCGCGGCGTCACCGGCTTCGACGACGAGGGCTACTGGGTCGTGACCCGGCACGCGGACGTCAAGTACGTCTCCACGCACCCGGAGCTCTTCTCCTCCACCACCAACACGGCCATCATCCGCTTCAACGAGCACATCCAGCGTGATGCGATAGATGCCCAGCGCCTGATCATGCTGAACATGGATCCGCCGGAACACACGCGCGTACGCCAGATCGTGCAGCGCGGTTTCACCCCGCGGGCCATCCGCGGGCTGGAGGAGGCCCTGCGGGACCGGGCCCGGAAGATCGTCGGGGAGGCGTCGGCGGCAGCGGCCGACGGCAGCTTCGACTTCGTCACGCAGGTGGCGTGCGAGCTTCCGCTGCAGGCCATCGCCGAACTGATCGGCGTACCGCAGAAGGACCGCTCCAAGATCTTCGACTGGTCGAACAAGATGATCGCCTACGACGACCCGGAGTACGCGATCACCGAGGAGGTCGGCGCCAACGCGGCGATGGAACTCATCGGCTACGCGATGAACCTCTCCGCCGCGCGCAAGGAGTGCCCGGCCAAGGACATCGTCACCCAGCTCGTCGCGGCGGAGGGGCAGGGCAACCTCGGCTCGGACGAGTTCGGTTTCTTCGTCCTCCTCCTTGCCGTCGCGGGCAACGAGACCACCCGCAACGCCATCAGCCACGGCATGCACGCCTTCCTGACCCACCCCGAGCAGTGGGAGCTCTACAAGGCGACCCGGCCGTCGACCGCCGCGGAGGAAATCGTGCGCTGGGCCACCCCGGTGGTGTCCTTCCAGCGCACCGCCACCCAGGACACCGAGCTGGGCGGCCAGAAGATCAAGGCGGGCGACCGGGTGGGGCTGTTCTACTCCTCCGCCAACCACGACCCGGAGGTCTTCACCGATCCCGATGTCTTCGACATCACCCGCGACCCGAACCCCCACCTGGGCTTCGGCGGCGGCGGTCCGCACTTCTGCCTCGGCAAGTCCCTGGCCATCATGGAGATCGACCTGATCTTCAACGCCCTGGCCGATGCCCTGCCCGACCTCCGCCTGACCGGCGAGAACCCCCGCCGACTCCGCGCGGCCTGGCTCAACGGCATCAAGGAACTCCGGGTCAGCCACGGCTGACCCAATCCAGCCCCGCCAACCCATTCCAGCCTCGCCGGCGTTTGAGGCGCGGGGCCTGGGGCGGCGCCCCGACCTTTCAGCCCCGCCGGCGTTTGAGGCGCGGGGCCTGGGGCGGCGCCCCGACCTTTCAGCCCCGCCGGCGTTTGAGGCGCGGGGTCCGGGGCGGCGCCCCGATCTTTCAGCCCCGCCGGCGTTTGAGGCGCGGGGTCCGGGGCGGAGCCCCGATCTTTCAGCCCCGCCGGCGTTTGAGGCGCGGGGTCCGGGGCGGAGCCCCGGCAGTCGGCCCGCACCCGTTCGAGTGGCGCCCCCGCCCCAACCGGGTGATCCTGACTGACAGCGACGATCCAGCCGAAGGGGCGCCGGGGCAGACCTTGCCCCGGCGCCCCTTCGGCCCGCCCGCCCCGAGCCCCGGGCACCGCCCAGCCCACGCAGGCCCCACCGCAGAGGCATGCGTGCCCCAACCCCGAGTGCCAAACTAAAGGCATGGCCACGCTCAGCCAGTCCTTCCGGGGCCGGCTGGTACTGCCCGAGGACCCCACGTACGACGAGGACCGCCGCATCTGGAACGGCTCCGTCGACCGCTCCCCCGCCCTCATCGCCTACTGCACGGGCGTCGCCGACGTGATCGAAGCCGTGCGGTTCGCGACCGGACCCGCGGCCGGCCTCCCCGTCGCGGTACGGGGCGGCGGGCACAGCTTCCCCGGGCAGTCCGTGTGCGACGGCGGGATCGTCATCGACCTCTCCTCCATGCGCGGCATCCGGGTGGATCCGCAGGCCCGGACGGTCAGGGCGCAGGCCGGGGTCCTGCTGGGCGAGCTGGACCACGAGACGCAGGAGTTCGGGCTGGCCGTACCGGCCGGGATCGTCACGCACACGGGCCTGGCGGGGCTCACCCTCGGCGGCGGGATCGGCTGGCTGATGCGCAAGTACGGGCTCACCGTCGACCAGCTGCTCTCCGTGGACGTGGTCACGGCGGACGGGTCGTTCCTGAAGGCGAGCGAGGACGAGAACCCGGACCTCTTCTGGGGCGTGCGCGGGGGCGGCGGCAACTTCGGGATCGTCACCGAGTTCGAGTTCCGGCTCAACCCGCTCGGGCCGATCGTGCTGGCCGGCCCGGTCGTCTGGCCGATGGCCGAGTCGGCGCGGCTGCTGCGGTTCTACCGCGAGTGGATCACCGACGTGCCGGACGAGCTGACCACGGCGGTGGTGCACCGCAAGGCGCCGGCCGCCCCGTACATACCGTCCCGGCTGCAGGGGCAACCTGTCGTGATGGTGGTCTGCTGCTACGCGGGACCGGTCGAGGAGGGGCAGGAGGTGCTGCGGCCGCTGCGCGAGGACTCCGGGTCTGCGCCCGTCCTCGACCTGTGTGCGCCCAAGCCGTTCACCGAGCACCAGGCGATGTTCGACCCGTCCTTCCCGCACGGCCGCTGGTACTACTTCAAGTCGTGCGACGTCGACCGCCTCACCGACGACGTCATCGACCGCACGGCCGAGCACGCGGCGCGGATCGACTCCCCGTTCACCGCCTTCCCGATCTTCCAGCTCGGTGGGGCCATCGCGCGCGTCGCGGAGGACGAGACGGCCTTCGGCGGGCGCGGCGCCGGGCACACCTTCAACATCAACGGGACGACGGAGGGCCCCGAGGGCTTCGACGCGGAGCGGACGTGGGCACGCGGCCTGTGGTCGGCGCTCGCACCCCACCAGACCGGGGTCTACACGAACTTCCTGATGGAGGAGGGCGAGGAGCGGGTCGAGCAGGCGTACGGGGCGGAGAAGTACCGGCGTCTGCGGGAGGTGAAGCGCCACTACGACCCCGGGAACCTCTTCCGCCTCAACCAGAACATCCCACCGGCGTGAACCCCTCTACTTCTCGCACCGCCCGAGCGTGACCACATAGGTCCCCGCGTCGCTGAACCCGGCCCCGGCCGGCTCTGCCGCTCCGCCCCTGGGTGCGATGCCGAACTCGGTGAGCGAGGGATCCCGGATGATCTCGGCGTGGCCCTCCTTGCTGACGTTCAGCCACCAGTTGACGGCCTCCCGCGGAGTGCCCTTTCCGCCCCACCCGTTGTAGGTGATCTCGTAGCCGCTCCACGACCGGCCGTTCGCACAGTATCCGGCGTCCCTGATGCGGTTCACGATCTGCTGCTCGGGCGTACCGGAGACCTGCGGGTTCTGGTGCGGATCGCCCTTGTCCCACCATTTCTGGGCGAGCGCGGCGGTCACGTGCCCGTTCGCCGCGTTCCGCAGTTCGGCGGAGTCCGACAGCGGCCGCAGCCCCAGCCGTTGGCGCTCTTCGTTGATGAGGCAGGTCACGCCCTCGATGGCGGGCAGCACCCCGTACCCGAAGCGGCCGGCGTCGGCGGGGGGCGGTTTGTCGAACGAGGCGGGACTCGCCTCGCGGCAGTGCTGCCACGGCTGGGCGGCGGCGGTCGCCGCCGTGGCCACCGGGACAAGCGGAACGAGCGGAACGGTCAGAGCCCCCGCCACGGCGACCGGCAGCGCGGCCCGGACGTACAGGGTGCACCTGCCCGTACGCGTTCTCGTACGCGTGCTCGTGCTCGTACGCCTGCTCCTACGCGTGGGCGTCCTCATGGGGATTCTCGTCTCTCCCCGAGGTCTGCTGTCCACGCTCCCCGTCACGGGAAACGGCCTTGGCGCGCCCATCCCATGATGCGTGTGACGGGTGCGGCGCGCCATCCAAGACCGGTGCTACGAGCGGGCGCGCGCCGACGGCACCCGTCGCACGGACTTCCCGTCCGCGCCCGTGTCCCCCGCGCCCGTGCCCGTGTCCCCCGCGCCCTCCGTGCTCGCGGCGGCCCGCTGCACCGGCAGCTTCACCTGCAGACCCCGCGGCCCGGACAGCACGTACACGAGCCCGAAGCCGGCGGTCACGACGAGCGCGCCGCCCACCGCGTCCAGCACCCAGTGGTT
This sequence comes from Streptomyces sp. NBC_01294, assembly GCF_035917235.1. Taxonomy (NCBI): domain Bacteria; kingdom Bacillati; phylum Actinomycetota; class Actinomycetes; order Kitasatosporales; family Streptomycetaceae; genus Streptomyces; species Streptomyces sp. NBC_01294. The sequence continues at coordinate 5,683,095 of NZ_CP108423.1, read as the reverse complement.
GGCGGTGGCGACGATCGCGCACACCGTGATCAGCGGGTGCAGCGCGCCGAGCAGCTTCTGCCAGCCCTTCGGCGCCAGCACCACGATCACGATCCCGCACCACAGCGACCAGCCGAAGTGCAGCGAGGGCATCGCCGCGTACTGGTTGGAGATCGCGGTCATGGCCCCGTACGACGGGTTGGCCAGGTCCTGCGGCCCGTGCACGGTGTCGACGAAGCCGAGGCCGGGCATCAGGCGCGGCGGCGCGAGCGGGTACAGCCAGAAGCCTATGAGGGCGAGGACGGTGGCCAGGCCCAGGGAGGCCCGGGCCCAGCGGTAGTCGCCGGGGCGCCGCCAGTACAGGACCGCCAGGATCGTCAGCGGGACCACGAAGTGGAAGGAGGTGTAGTAGAAGTTGAAGAAGGCCTCCAGCCAGGGCGTGTTCACGACGGCGTGGTTCACGGCGTGCTCGATGTCGAGGCCGAGCGCCTGCTCGATCCCGAGGATCTGGTCGGCGTTGCCCTCGGCGAGCGAGCGGCTGGTGGGGGCCGCCGCGCGGATGTGCGAGTAGAGCGAGTAGCCGACCCGTATCAGCAGGAGTTCCAGCAGCAGGTTCGGGCGGGACAGCACGCGCCGCCAGAACGGCAGCAGCGGCACCCGCGACCACCGGGCCGCCGCCGGCCGCCCGTAGTCGGTCGGTACGGGCTCGCGCCAGTACGGCGAGGAGCGCGGCAGGAACGGCACCGCGCAGGCCGCGACGAGCGCGGTGAGCAGCAGTACGTTGTCGCGTACGGGGGCCAGCGCGGCCAGGTTCGGCAGCAGCACCGAGCTCGGCAGGGTCATGGCGAGGACCACGGCCACCGGCCACACGGGCCGGTCGGCGGCCCGCTTTCCCACCTTGCCGGCGACGGCGAGCAGCACCCACAGCAGCTGGTGGCGCCAGCCGGTCGGGGACACGGCCACGGCCACGCAGCCGGTGACGGCGACGGCGAGCAGCAGCTGGCCGTCGCGGGCGTAGCGGACCGCGCGGCGCAGGCCGATCCAGACGATGGCGGCCGCGAGGGCGGCGTAGAGCAGGATCTCGACGGGTCCGGTCAGGCCGAGGCGCAGCAGCGCGCCGTGCACGGACTGGTTGGCGAGGCCGTCGGGGGCGCCGCCGAGGCCGGTGCCGGCCAGGTGCTCCACCCAGTACGTCCAGGAGTCGCGCGGCATGGCCGCCCAGGACAGCGCGGTGGCTCCGGCGAAGGTCACGGCGGCGGTCCGCGCGGTGGGGCGCCGCCCGGTCAGCCACAGCAGCGGGGCGAAGAGCAGCAGCGCCGGCTGGAGCGCGGCGGCGAGGCCGACGAGGAAGCCCGCGGGCCGGTCGCCGGGCACGCGGAAGACGGCCAGGAGCACCAGCAGCACGGGCAGGACGGCGGTCCGGCCCGGTGAGGCGGCCTCGCGGACGGGCAGCGAGACCATCATCAGGGCCGTCAGCACGGGCGCGGCGAGCAGCGCGGTGCGCCGCGGCACCGGATCGGGCAGGCCGCGCGCGGCGACGAGCCCGATCGCGGCGACGCACAGCAGCGTCACGCAGGTCCAGGCGACCTCCAGCGACGGGGCGGTGAGGCCGACGAGGGGCTTGAGGACCAGCCCGGCGAAGGGGGTGCCGGCGAACTGGCCGGTGTCGTACAGGGACCCGGGGATGCTGCCCGGGAGGTGGAGGCCGCTCAGCCACTCGCCCGGTGGCAGGCGCAGCGCGGCGGCGGCCTGTCTGACGGCGAGGACGCCCACCAGCGCCCACAGGAGGAGGCGTGCCGCCCCGAGCCTGCCGCTATCGCCTATGACCCCGGCATGTCCGTTCGCACCACTGTGCTCTGCCGCGTTAGCCACGCCTCGCCGGCCTCCCGCCCTGTTGACCGCAACCCCGACTTCGCCTGGCTGCCGCGCTTCATTACCCGCAAGACGATATCTCCCGCGGGATACCTAGGATGGCTCCCATGAGCATCGTGAAGATCAACGCACTGACGGTTCCCGCCGAGCAGCGGGAAGTTCTGGAGCGGCGCTTCGCCTCCCGGGCCGGGACGGTGGAGGGTTCCGACGGGTTCGAGTGGTTCGAGCTGCTGCGCCCCGTGGAGGGCACCGACCAGTACCTGGTCTACACGCGGTGGCGTTCGGAGGAGGACTTCCAGGCCTGGATGGAGGGGCCGATGAAGGCCGCTCACCAGGGCGGTCCCGCGGGTGGCGGCGGCGAGGGCGGCGGCGAGCGGCCGAAGCCGGCGGCTTCGGGCTCGACGGTGTGGTCGTTCGAGGTCGTGCAGCAGGCGGCGCCGAAGAAGGCCTGACGCGGCGCGGCGCGGGCGCGGGTGTGCCGGGGCCCGGGAGCGGGCGTGTCCCGGGCTGCGGCACACCGGGAACGGGGCACCGGGCCCTTCGCCCCGCCCCGGTGTGTCGGCTCTCACCCCGGCCGGGCCGCCGGGTCGGGGTCCTCAGCTCCAGAAGGCGTCTTCAGCTCCAGAAGGCGTCTTCCTCGTCGATGTCCGCGGTGCACTGGTCGATGTCGGTGATCTTGTGGCCGACGATCGTGAAGAAGAGCCCTTCGCGGATCTCGATGCCGCGGTCGCCGCGGTCGCCGCGCGCCGTGTGGAAACTCATCACGTGTCCGCGCCCGTCCGCCAGCACCGATTCGAGGTGCACCTGGAAGGTGCCTTTCGTCTCCTCGCCGAGTCGGCGGTAGAAGTCGAGGACGTTCTCCCGCCCCTTGTGGTGCCCGGACAGCGGGTTGCTGCCCGGCACGTGGTGGATGACATCGGCCGTCAGCAGCGTGCTCATCATCTCCATGTCGCCCCTGCCGAAAGCCTCGTAGCCGCGGCGGACCAGGGCACAGTCGGGATGCTCTGACATGGCGTTTCACACCCTCCGGGTATGCACGGTTTTTCCTTTTTCCTATCATCAGCCCGGCCCTGTGGATATTCCACGCGGGAGTCCCGCCGCCCGCTCCACAATGACGCCATGACCACTCAGAGCGCACGCGAGCACCGCACACCCACCACGTCGTGGACCGTGACCCCCGAGCCGTTCACCAGCCCGGACGCCACCGTCCTGCGCCGCGCGTACTACGCCGAGGTCGCCGGCCGGTACTGGAAACGTCAGGTCACCGAGGCCGAGATCGACCAGGGGCTGCTGGACTTCCCGGACGACGGGCTGGCTCCGCCGACGGGGCAGTTCGTCGTCGGCCGGCGGGCCGGCGAGCCACTGGCGTGCGGCGGCATACGCCTGCTCGACCCGCTGACCGCCGAGCTCACCAGGGTGTATGTCGACCAGCGCGCCCGCGGCACCGGCGGCGGGGCGGCGCTGCTCGCGGCCCTGGAGGCGCAGGGCCGCGCCCTGGGCGCCGAGCGGGTCCGGCTGGACACCCGGTCGGATCTCGTGGAGGCCCGCGCGTTGTACGCGCGTCAGGGGTACGCGGAGATACCCGCGTACAGCTCCGGCCCGTATGCGGAGCACTGGTTCGAGAAGCGCCTGGTCTGAGCCGGCGCGCCCGCACTCCTCGGCCCGGGCAAGGGACGGTGCGGGGGGGCTGGCTACCAGGTGTCTAGGGCGCGGCGTGGTCCCGGCGCGGCTCGGCGTCGTAGGGCTCCTCCGCGTCCGATCCGCACAGCTCCGTGTTGATCTCCTGGACCAGTTTGACCAGGTCGGTCGGGCGGTCCGGGCCCCACCAGTCGCCGAGCAGTTCGGCGAGGGACTCCTGCCGGGCCTCGGCGAGCTTCGCGGCGGTCTCGCGTCCCTGGTCGGTCAGGACCAGCGGCAGCCCGTCGCGGACGGCGAGCCCGCGTTCCTCGACCTGGCGGGCGGCGTCCGTGATGACCTTCAGCGGGACGTTGACCCGCTCGGCGAGCATCGCGGGCTCCGCGGAGCCGTACTTGTTGATCCGCAGCAGCAGCCAGCTGGCGGCGGGCAGCAGGTCGTAGCCCGCCTTCGCGGTGATCTTCTCGTAGACGTGGCGGCGGCCCTCGCGGGTGCCGAGGACCGTCAGCGCGCGGGCGACCTCGTCGCGGGAGGAGCGGTGGACGGGGTTGGAGGCCAGGGTCTCGGTCACATCGGGTGCGGTGACCGAGCCGCGGAGCGTGTCCTCCTTCAGGAACCAGGCCACCACGAAGGCGATCAGGACGACGGGGACGGCGTAGAGGAAGACGTCGGTGATGGCGGTGGCGTAGGCGTCGAGCACGCGGGGCTGGAGATCCGCGGGGAGGGCGGTGATGGCCCGGGGGTCGGCCTCCAGCTGCGTGACGTTCACGCCGGGCGGCAGCTTGGCGCCCGCGAGGGCGGCGGTCAGCTTGGTGTCGAGCTCGTTGATGAAGACCGTGCCGAAGATCGCGACGCCGAAGGAGGCGCCGATGGAGCGGAAGAAGGTGGCACCGGAGGTGGCGACGCCGAGGTCGGCGTAGCTGACCGCGTTCTGCACCACCAGGACGAGCACCTGCATGACCAGGCCGAGACCGGCTCCGAAGACGAAGAAGTAGATGCTCATCTCCCAGGTGGAGGTGGTGCGGTGCAACTGGTGCAGGAGGAGCAGGCCCACGGCGGTGACGGCGGTGCCGGCGATCGGGAAGACCTTCCAGCGGCCGGTGCGGCTGACGATCTGGCCGGAGACGGTGGAGGAGAGCAGCATGCCGACCACCATCGGCAGCATGTGGACGCCGGACAGGGTGGGTGAGACGCCCTGGACGACCTGCAGGAAGGTCGGCAGGTAGACCATCGCGCCGAACATCGCGAAACCGACGATGAAGCTGATCACCGAGCAGAGGGTGAAGGTGCGGACGCGGAACAGCCCCAGTGGCAGAACGGGTTCGGCGGCCTTGCGCTCCACCAGGAGGAAGACGGCGAGCAGGACGGCGCCGAGGACGGCGAGACCGATGATCCGGGCCGAGGCCCATCCCCAGGTGCCGCCGAGGGAGGCGATGAGCACGAGGCAGGTGGCGACGCAGGCGATCAGGAAGGTGCCGAGGTAGTCGATGGTGTGCTTCGAGGAGCGCACCGGGATGTGCAGGGCGGTGGCGATGACGACGAGCGCGACGAGACCGATGGGGAGGTTGATGTAGAAGACCCAGCGCCAGGACAGGTGGTCGACGAACACACCGCCGAGCAGGGGGCCCAGCACGCTGGTCGCGCCGAAGACACCGCCGAAGAGGCCCTGGTACTTGCCGCGTTCACGGGGCGGGACGATGTCGCCGACGATCGCCATCGACAGCACGATCAGTCCGCCGCCGCCCAGGCCCTGGAGGGCGCGGAAGCCGATGAGCTGGGGCATGTCCTGGGCGAGCCCGCACAGTGCCGACCCGATCAGGAAGAGGACGATGGCGTACTGGAAGAGCTTCTTGCGTCCGTACTGGTCGCCGAGCTTGCCCCACAGGGGGGTGGCGGCGGTGGCGGCGAGCATGTAGGCGGTGACGACCCAGGAGAGGTGGGACAGGCCGCCGAGCTCGCTGACGATGGTCGGCAGGGCGGTGGAGACGATCGTCTGGTCGAGCGCGGCGATCAGCAGACCCAGCAGCAGGGCACCGATGGAGACGAGCACCTCGCGGGAGGCGTGCTCGCCGGCGGGGTTGGACTTCCGCGGGCCGGGAGGGGAGCCCTCGGCCTTCGTGGTCACATCCTGAGCCATCGGTTCCTCCTCAGGCCGGATCAACATCTCCATCCTGAGCGGTGTGTCCGGTTATGGCCTCTCGGACGGTTGGGAGGGGCTTGACGGGTCTGCATAATCGCAGGCAATGGCCAGGGAGGGAGTCCAGTGAGCGGTGAGCACTGTCCAGATTGCGGCGCTGTCGGCGCCGGCTGCGGGTGTGCGCCGGGTGTGGGTTTCAACCCCTTGCGCATCCGCCCGTACGTGACGTTGCCCGACCCGGGCGAGCCGGACACCCCGGCGTCCCCGCCGCCGGTGTCCGGCGTGGTGGCCCCGACCCCGCCCCCGGCCCCGCACCCGGTGGCGGCGGAGGACGACACCCCGGCGTACGGGATACCCGGGATACCCGTACCGCCGGTGGACGGGCCGTGGCAGGCAGGGCCGGAGCATGCGCCGCGCCCGGCCGAGACGGTCCAGCTCCGGACGGTCCCGGAGGCCGGATACACGTACGAGCCAGGCGGCGGAGGAGGGGGTGGGGGCGGGGGCGGGGGCCCGGAGAAGCGGACCGGCCCGGCCTCCCGACGCCCGCTGGCCGTGCTGCTGGGCGCCGCGTCGGTGGTCGCCCTCAGCGGGACGGCCATGGCGGTGTGGGTGCTCCCGACGTCCGCGGGGAGCGACGCCGCCCTGGCGGACGCGAAGCCGTCCGCGCCCGCGGCGAGCGCCGCCCCGGCCGCGCCGTCCGGGAGCCCGACCACGAGCAGCGCGTCCCGCTCGGCCTCCCCGTCGCCGAGCGCCTCGAAGTCGCCGTCCCCGTCACCGAGCGCGTCCCGTACCTCGGGGCCCCCGTCCCCGCGCCCGTCGCCCAGCGCGAGCCGCTCCTCCAGCCCGCCGCCGCCCGCGCAGGCCCCGATCCTTCGGTACGGGGACTCGGGTCCGGAGGTGGAGAGGCTGCAGCGGCTCCTGGCGGCGCAGGGCCTGTACCGCGGCAAGTTCGACGGGGAGTTCGGCTGGAGGGTGGAGCGGGCCCTGTCCGACTTCCAGTACGACCGGGGCATCGACGACCAGGAATGGGGCTTCTACGGTCCGGTGACCCGCAAGGAGCTGGAGGGATAAGGGACGGGGGTCACACGTCCGCAATTGGCGCGGACCGCCCTTCGTTTTGTATCGTGTAGGAACAAAGTGGTTCCGTCCTCACTCCCTGACCGGTGGACGGAACCACTTGTTCTCTTTTCCCGCCCGTCTGGAGCCCCGCCGATGCCGGCCAGCACCGCCACCACACCCGTCGTCCTCACCGCCAAGGCCCTGCTCCTGGACATGGACGGCACGATCGTCAACTCCGACGCGGTGGTCGAGCGCTGCTGGCGCGACTGGGCGGTCTCCCACGGACTGGACCCGCAGGAGGCCCTCAAGGTGGTCCACGGCCGCCAGGGCTACGCCACCATGGCCGTACTCCTTCCGGACCGCCCGATGGAGGTCAACCACGCCGAGAACGCGGTGATGCTGGCCCGCGAGACGGCCGACACCGACGGCGTGGTCCCGGTCGCGGGCGCCCTGGCCTTCATGGCGGCGCTCGACGGCCTGCCGCACGCCCTGGTCACCTCCGCCGACGCCGCCCTGGCCGAGGCCCGGATGACCGCCGCCGCCCTGCCGATGCCGAAGGTACGGGTCACGGCCGAGTCCGTCGCGGCCAGCAAGCCCGACCCGGAGGGCTTCCTCAAGGGCGCCGCGGCGCTGGGCGTGGACCCGGCCGACTGCATCGTCTTCGAGGACTCGGCCGCGGGCATCAGCGCCGGCCAGGCGGCGGGCATGCGCGTGATCGGCGTCGGCCCCCGCGCAGCCGCCCACGCCCCCACGGTCCACGTCCCGGACCTGACGACCCTCAACGTCACCACCACCCCCGACGGCACGATCGAGATAACCCTCCGCGGGGCGTAGGGGGCGGGCGGGGCTTCGGGGGCCCGCTCCGGCGTGGCGGGGCGGAACAAGCCCGCGCGGCGGAGGCTTCGAGCGGCGCACACCCTACGGGGCTGACGACCTGCGCAGCGGCGGCTTCGGACGGCGGGGTGCCCATGAGCGGCATCAGGTCGTGCGGCCGTGGCTTCGGGGTGCCTGATTCCCTCACCCGGTATCAGGGATGGTTTGGGGGTTTCCCGTCAGTCTCATCGTCTCTCCGTGGCGGGCCGGTCCCTCAAGGGCGCTCCTTCGTCGCGTCGCTGCGCGATGGCCTACGGCCACCCTTGACCGACCGACCCGCCACGGAAATCCGAAGACCGACGGGAACCCCCCAAAGGAACGGGCCGGCCATTCCTTATCCAGGGACGGGGCGGCCAGCGACCCCCAGGCAGGTCGGGGGTAGCGCACCACATCGCTACGCGCTCCTCACATCTCAGCGTCCGCCGACCGCCTGCGGGTGATCAAACGCGTCAGATCGCTACACACGCCTTCCATCTCGGCGTCTGCGATCCGTCTTGGGCTGGTCAGGCGCGTCAGATCGCTACGCGCTCCCCGATGAGGGCGGCCGGCGGCCGTCTGCGGTCGGACATAAGTCGCCCACGCACCTTCAACGTGCACAATCGGGGCGTCCGACGGCCGCACGGGGAGAAAAGGCGCCCGACAACGGCTATTCCGATGTGTACCCGGGTCTGGCGGCTCGAACAGTCGGAAAGGCCAGAGGAATGCCCCAATTGCCCATGTTTGGACGTCTTTTTGTGATGTCACCCCCGCCCTGACCGGGGTACACCTCGGCTGAGCCGAGGATTCGCCCCTCATCAGCCCCAGACGGCCGTCAGTCGCCCTCGTTGCGAAGCGCGTAGCGATCGGTGGCGGCTTATGTCCGGCCACAGACGGACTGCAGCCGCTGAGACGTGCGGGGCGCGTAGCGATCGGACGCGCTCCGGGCTCCGCCCGGGGGTCGCTGGCCGCCCCGTCCCTGGATAAGGAATGGCCGGCCCGTTCCTTTGGGGGGGTTCCCGTCGGTCTTCGGATTTCCGTGGCGGGTCGGTCGGTCAAGGGTGGCCGCAGGCCATCGCGCAGCGACGCGACGAAGGAGCGCCCTTGACGGACCGGCCCGACACGGAGAGACGATGAGACTGACGGGAAACCCCCAAACCATCCCTGATGCTGAGTGAGGGAATCAGGCCCCCGAAGCCACCGCCGCACCATCCGATCCCGCCCCACGGGCTCCCGCCACCCGAACCGCCCCGCACCTCCCCGCCGCCGAAGCCCCGGCCGGCCGGCCCCTACTGCCCCACGCGCCCGTCGATGCGTTCCCGTAGGAAGTCCGCGTGGCCGTTGTGGCGGGCGTACTCCTCGATCATGTGGACCAGGACCTCGCGGAGTTCCATCGGCTCACCGGAGTTGTCGCCGGTGACGTCCAGGCTGGGGGCCTGTGCGACGAGTTGTTCCGCGAAGGCGACTTCGGAGCGCCAGGTCGCCCATGCGTCCGCGACGACAGCCGGGTCGGCGACCGCGCCGGTGAACTCCCCCGCGCGGTCACCTTCCGAGCGGTAGTGCCGGCGTACGTCCTCGCCTGCCATGACCTGCCGGAACCAGTGCTGCTCCACACCCGCGAGGTGACGTACGAGGCCCAGCAGGGACAGATTGGAAGGTTCCACCGAGCGCCGTGCGAGGGCCTCCGCGTCGAGACCCGCGCACTTGAGTTCCAGCGTCAGCCGCTGGTCGCGCAGCTAGCCGGCGAGCACGGCTCGCTCGCCCTGGAAGCCGCCGTCGGTCCGGGTGTCCTCGTCGGGGTGGACGAACATGTTGGACCAGCCGAATTGCCGGTCCGACGGGGCCACCGGCTCGGGATCGCGCTCGGGCGCGTGGTCGGCGGAGGGGCCCGTGGGGGCGGTGGTGTCGGTCACGCGCACGAGCGTGATCGTTGCGCGCGCCTCCCGCAACGGAATATCCGCCGCCGCTCCGACCCGCACCCGACCCGCCGTTCCGACCCGTCGCTCGGAGCCCCGGCCAACCCCGCCCGTCCTCTCAGCCCGCGATCGCCTCGTACAGCGAGAAGACGGCCAGCGCCGCCATCACCGCGGCTGCGATCTTGGTGATCAGCCGCAGCGGTACGTACTTCATCAGGGTGCGCCCGCCCAGGATGCCGATGCCCGCGACCGCCCACAGGGCCAGTACGGCGCCGATACCGATGGAGACCGGGTCGTCGTAGCGTGCGGCGAGGTTGGCGGTCATGATCTGGGTCAGGTCGCCGAACTCCGCCACCAGGATCAGCATGAAGCCCGCCCCCGAGACCTTCCAGAAGGACTGGTCGGCGGGCGGCTTGACCTCCTCCTCCCCGTCGTCCTTCTTCAGGAGCAGCATCGCCGCGCCCACGAGGAAGAGGATGCCGACGACGGCCTGGACGAGCCGGTGCGGGAGCAGGGTGAGCACGCTGCCCGCCGCGATGGCGAGGGCGACGTGTACGGCGAAGGCGGCGGCGACGCCCGCGAAGACGTACGAGGCGCGGTAGCGCGTGCCGAGCATCAGGCCGGCGAGGGCCGTCTTGTCGGGGAGTTCCGCAAGGAAGACGACGCCGAAGGCGATCGCCGTGATGCTGAAGCTGAACACGGGGGTGGAACCTCAATCGGTCGGGCAGGACGCCATCGGGACCGAGAGACCTGGGGTGTATCAGGGGTCGCTTCGGCTCGGCGGCGCCCTGGCGTGCGTATGCGCGTGCGGAACGCGCCTACACCTGAAAAGGACACTGCGGCCGAAGGTCTCGCTGGCCGACCGCTGTCCGCGGTCTGCCTCCGGGCGCCGGCTGGGGTGACCCAGCAGTATGTCGACGGTCCGGCGAAGAGCTACTCCCCTTCTGCTCCGAACAGAATACGCGACACGCGTGGCGTGCCGGAATGGGTCTTTGGTCCATCACCTCAGGTCCCGCCCCGTGCACCTCAGGTGCCCCACCGTGCACCTCAGGTCCCGTCCCGTGCACCGCCGGTCCCGCACCGCGTCACCCCACTGCCCCGCGCCACCCCACACCGCCCCGCCGCACCCGGGAAGCACCCCGCAGCGCCATCCAGCTCCGCCCAGCACCCCGCCGTAGCCCGCACTGCCCCACCACACCCGCTCCATCCCACCCCGCCCCACCCTGCCCCGCTCTGCCCCAGCCCGCCCCCGTATGCCCCCGTATGCCCCACCCCTATACCCCCCGCGGCCGCCTCATCAGCCCCTGCAGCCACGGAATCTCAACTTCCACTTAAAACCGGGGCGTTGCTCGACTTGATGTGACGTGCTCATGTCGCCACGCTGTCACCTGGCGCCCATCCCCGCGACATCCGGCGCCGCCAGCATGGCCAGGCCCCGCCGGGGCCGTACGGCCGCACCCCCACACCCAGGGAGCCCCCATGGCACTCATACCCAGCGTCTACGCGCGTCGAATTGGCGTGCTCGCGTCAGCAGCTGCCCTCGCCGCGCTCACGTCCCTCCTGAACGCCCCGACCGCCCAGGCCGCACCGCCCACCCCCATGAGCGCCTCGGCCGCCCGCTCGTACCTGGCGACGGTCACGCCGAAGGCGGAAGGGTCCACCAGCGGCTACAACCGGGACCTCTTCCCGCACTGGAGCACCGTCTCCGGCAGCTGCAACACCCGCGAGACCGTCCTCAAGCGGGACGGCGTGAACGTGGGGCAGGACTCCGCCTGCGCCGCCGTGAGCGGAAGCTGGTACTCCGAGTACGACGGCGCCACCTGGACGGCGGCCTCCGACCTCGACATCGACCACGTCGTCGCCCTCGCCGAGGCCTGGCGTTCCGGTGCCAGCTCCTGGACCACCACCAAGCGCCAGCAGTTCGCCAACGACCTCACCCGCCCGCAGCTCATCGCGGTCACCGACAACGTCAACCAGGCCAAGGGCGACCTCGACCCCGGCAAGTGGCTGCCGCCGCGGACGGCCTACCGTTGTGCGTATGCGCGGATGTGGGTCCACGTGAAGCAGCACTGGGGCCTGAGCATGGACTCCGGTGAGAAGACGGCCCTGGTCAACATCCTCAACGGCTGCTGACAAGTCGGCCGATCTTTCCCCCGCCAGGGGGAGGCGTGGCTCCCCCTCCCCGTCGTAACGTGATCGAAAGGGCTACGGAGGAGGGGGAGTTGCATGGCCGGACTGCGTCTGGGGCCGCTGCTGCGCTACGTCGACTGGGACACGGGCGGGTCTGCCACGATATGGGTCGAGGCGGACCGCCCGTGCACGGCCGAGGTGCGGTGCGCCGACGGGGCCGGCGGCAGTGCGCGCACCTTCCAGATAGCCGGTCACCACTACGCGCTGGTGCCGGTGACCGGCCTGACCCCGGGCGCGACGACGGCGTATGAGGTGCTGCTCGACGGCCGGCAGGTGTGGCCGCTGCCCGACAGCGGCTTCCCGCCGAGCACGATCACCGCTCCGGCCGTGGCGGGCTCCGGCCGGCCCTCGCCCGGGCTGCGCGTCACGTTCGGTTCCTGCCGGCAGGCCGCGCCGCCGGCCGGCCGGCACGGGCCGCACGGCGCGGACGCGCTCGACACCCTCGCGGCGCGGCTGGCCGCCGATCCGGAGGCGGTGCGCCCGGACGTCCTGCTGCTGCTCGGCGACCAGGTGTACGCCGACGCGCTGTCCAAGGAGACCCGGCAGTGGCTCGCGGCCCGGCGGGATCTGCGGGAGCCGCCCGGCGCCCAGGTCGCGGACTACGAGGAGTACACGCGGCTGTACTACGAGTCCTGGCTCGACCCGGAGATCCGCTGGCTGCTGTCGACCGTCCCGAGCCTGCACATATTCGACGACCACGACGTCATCGACGACTGGAACACGAGCGCGTCGTGGGTGGCGGAGATGCGGGCGACGCCGTGGTGGCGGGAGCGCGTGCTCAGCGGCCTGATGTCGTACTGGGTGTACCAGCACCTGGGCAATCTCTCGCCCGCCGAGCTGGCGGCCGACGAGCTGTACGGGGCGATACGCCAGACCCCGGACGGTACGGAACCGCTACGGGCCTTCGCGTCCGCGGCGGACGCCGACCCGGCCACGGTGCGCTGGAGCTACCGGCGCGACTTCGGCCGGACCCGCCTGCTGATGGTGGACACCCGGGCCGCGCGGGTGCTGGCCGAGGACGGGCGCGCGATGCTCGATCCGGTGGAGCAGCAGTGGCTCCGGGAGAACGCCCTCGGCGGGCACGGGGGGTTTGACCACCTGCTGATCGGGTCCTCGCTGCCCTGGCTGATGCCGCCGCTGATCCACGATGCCGAGACGTGGAATGCCGCGCTGTGCCGTGGGGAGCGCGGGCCGCGGTGGGCCCGGATCGGGGAGGATCTGCGCCGGCGCAGTGACCTGGAGCACTGGGCGGCGTTCCCGGCCTCGTTCGCGGCGCTGACGGATCTGATCGAGGAGGTGGGGACGGGTCCGCGGGCGCCGGCGACGGTGTGCGTGCTGTCGGGCGACGTCCACCACGCGTATGTGGCCGAGCCTCGAATACCGAGTACGTCCCGGGTGTTCCAGCTGACGTGCTCGCCGGTGCACAATTCCATCCACACCGCGGTGAAGTGGGGATTCCGGTTGGGCTGGTCGCGGACGGGTCGGTGGCTGGGGCGCGGTTTCTCCCTGCACGGGCGGACGGGTCGGCCGCCCGTGAACTGGCGGCGGACGGGTGGGCCCTGGTTCGGGAACCAGCTGATGACGCTCGCGCTGTCCGGGCGGACGGCACGGCTGCGGCTGGACCAGGCGCGCAAGAACCGCGAAGGGGCGCGGCTGGTGACGGTGCTGGACCGGGAGCTCACCGGGACGGAGTAGCGGAATGCGGCGGCCCCCGGCGGTGCGGGGCGGCGCAGTTGACGGGGCGGCGGCGTGGGAACCGCCCCGGGCACCCGGGGCATGAACGCCGGGCGTACGCTGTATGGCTGTCAGCCGCTCCTGCCGCTCCCCGCGACGTCGCGGCGCTTCGTGCCGCAGCACGTCAATCGGACTGGGGAGTCCCGTTTTGTTTGAGACGCTGGGGTCGCTGACCGCGAGCCCATGGATCTACGCCCTGGTGGCGGTGTCCGTCGTGCTCGACGTCTTCCTTCCGGTGCTGCCGAGCGGGGTGCTGGTGATCACCGCTGCCGCGGCCGCGGCGGCGGCCGGTGCGGCGGGGCCGGTGCCCGTGCCCGAGCAGGTGCCGGACATCCTGCTCCTGCTCGTGATCGCCACGACGGCCTCGGTACTGGGTGACATGGCAGCGTTTCGGCTGGCCCGGCGCGGCGGGGCCCGGCTGGACCGGGCCATCGCCCGGTCCCGGCGGCTGACCCGGGCCCATGAGCGCCTCGGCACCGCTCTGGCGCGTGGTGGCGGCGCCCTGGTGGTGATCGCCCGCTTCGCCCCGGCGGGGCGCTCGGTGGTGTCCCTGGGCGCGGGCAAGACCCAGCGCAAGGTGGCGGAGTTCCTGCCGTGGTCGGTCCTGGCGGGCATGGCCTGGGCCGGGTACAGCGTGGCCCTCGGCTACTTCGGCACGCAGTGGCTCGGCACGCAGTGGCTCGGCACCGCGGTCTCGATCGTCGCCCTCTTCGCCGCGGGCGCCGTGGCGGCCTTCCTCGTCCGCCGCCCGCTTCCGCCGACGGCGGCTCCGGCGGCGTAGGCGGGGCTGCGCAGGCAGCGCGGTGCAGGCGGCACTGCGCAGGCCGCGCCGGGAAGACGGAGTCCGCCGTGGGCTCCCCCGGGCGGAGCAGTGGCTCACCCGTTCACCCGGCCCCGATCGCCGCCCCCGCCCCAGGCTCCTAGCGTCCACAGCACGGTGCGCAACCGAATCCGCGTCACATCCGTGCCCTGGCCGCGCCGTTTCGAGGAGCCGAGGAGTTCTCTCCATGCCCGACAAGCCGCCTGCCACGTCGCCCGCCACACCGTCCGCCGCGCTGTCCGTCACGGCGCGTCGCCTGATGACCGTCGCGGCCGCGACCCTCATCGTCGCCGCCGCACCCGCCTCGCTCGCCTACGCCGCCCCCTCAGCCGGCGTCTCCCCCACCAGCGTCGCCCCGGGCGGCCGGGTCGCCCTCAATGTCGACGGCTGCGGCACCAGGACCGGCCGGGCCACGTCGACCGCCTTCGGCGAGGTACGGCTGACCCCCGGCAACCTGGAGGCCACCAACCTGTTCGGCAGTGCCACCGTCCTGAACAACGCAGCCACGGGCACGCACCGCGTCGTCTTCGAGTGCGGCGGCCCCGGCGGTGAGCGCGTCACCGTCTCGCTGCAGGTCACCCCGGGCGCGGCGCGCGGTGGAACGGGCGGCAGCATCGGCTCGATGAGCCCGTGGCAGATCGGCATCGGCGGCACCCTGGCCGCGGGTGCGCTCGGCGCCGGGGTGTGGGTGCTGCGCCGCCGCGCCATGGCCTGACCCGCGGCTACCCCGACGCCTCCGCACCCGGTGGGCCCGCGCGGGCTGCGGGCCCGCGTGCGGCCGACTCCTCCCGTGGCGGCCGCGCGGGCCGCCTCGGGGTCACGCCGGGGCGGCCTGCCCCCGTACGTGCACCCCCTCGAGCAGCGCCGCGGTGGCCTCGGCGACGGCGTCCACCGCCGCCTCGAACACCTCGCGGTTGTGCGCGGCCGGCACCCGGAACCCGGACACCTTCCGTACGTACTGCAGGGCGGCGGCGCGGATCTCCTCCTCCGTCGCCTTCTCGGGGATGGCGGGCGGGCGCAGCGTCTTAATGGATCGGCACATACCTCTACTATCCCGCTACAGGGGCAGCTCGGCCCCGGACAATTTCATGATCAGTCCGGCCTGGAGGCGGGCCCTCAGACCCGGGTCCTCGACCGTTTCCAGCAGCCCGATCGCCTGCTGGGTCGTCTCTGCGGCCCGCCGATCGTCCCGCAGGGAGGCGGTCTGGTCGGCCATGTGCTGGAGCGCGATGTCGGCCCGCCGGTGGAAGAGCTGCCCGATCAGGGTCGTGACCAGGCCCGCCGAGCTCGTGACGATCCCGAGGTACAGCTCCCCTCCGGCTTCGGCCTTCCACACCGACAGCCCCACCCCGACGAGCAGGATCGCCGCACCGACGCCGGCGAACCGCTGGCTCGTCGCGAAGCTGCTGCGCGCCTGGGTCAATCCGTAGGCGTAGTACTCCACCAGGATCGGGGTGAAGTCGTCCCGCCGGTCGCCGAGCCGCGCCGGGAGGCGGGCCGGGGAACGGGGGTGCGGGATCCCGCTGACGTCCTGGAACTTCCCGGCCCCGGGCGCCAGGGAGGGCCCGGCGGGTCCGGTGGGGTCGGAAAGGCCGGCTGCGGCGGGGACAGCGGGGGCGGCCGGCTCGGCGAGGTGCGCGAGCAGCCGCGCCCGTTCCTCGGCCCGCTTCCGTTCGAACCCCGCCCCCAGGGAGCGCTCCAGCAACGTCAGCAGCACCGCGGCCGCGACCACCGCCACGACCACCCCACCCCATGCGAGCCACTCGCCCATCCCCCGACGATCCCACGCCCCGGCGCGACGGCCAAGGGCGCGGAGCGCTGTGGCACAGTGACCGAAAGGCCTTCGGAAGAGCGGGTAGGTGCGCACGCATGCAAGAGCTCGGCAAGGGCGGGAACACGGCCATCGGCGTGGAGCGCATCACCGCCGAACTGCACTGCGCGGGTGACCCCGTCGACCTCAGCGCCCTGTTGGTCGCGGCGGACGGCAGCGTCCGGTCCGACGACGACATGGTCTTCTACAACCAGCCGTCGGCCGAGTCCGGCGCGGTCCGCCACCTCGCCGCCGATGCCGGTGGACCGGAGCGCATCGAGGTGACGCCGGGGGGCCTGCCCGCCGATGTGGACCGGGTGGTCCTGATCGGCAGTTGCGATCCCGACGACGCGTCCCGCACCTTCCGCAACGTGCGCGACGTACGGGTCCGTGCCACCCAGGAGGGCGCCGATCCGGTCGATTTCCCGCTCCCGCCCCTCACCGACGGCGAGCGCGCCGTCCTGCTCCTGGAGATCTACCGCCGCGGCCCCGGGTGGAAACTCCGTGCCATCGGCCAGGGATACGCGGACGGCCTCGCGGGGCTGGCCACGGACTTCGGCGTCCAGGTGACCGAGCCGGAACCGGAACCGCCGACCGTGGCAGCGGCGCCCGCCAAGCCGCCCCACGTCACCCCACCCCAACCGGCGCCCCAACCGGCACCGGCACCGGCACCGGCACCGGCACCGGGGACACCAAGCATGATCAAACCCCCTCTGGGCGCGATCAGCCTCGACAAGGGCGGCCAGGCCTCGATCAGCCTGGACAAGCAGGACCGCGAGCTGGTGGTCACCGCCGCCCTGGAGTGGGACGGCGGCAGCGCGCAGCGACGCAAGCGGGGCGCCGACCTCGACCTGTACGCCCTGTTCGTACCGGCGTCGCGCGCGCTGCGCGGCGTCACGCAGCCCGGCACCCTGGTCAAGTCCCGCCATGTCCCCCAGGGCGCCCCCGTGGCCGCCGGGAACGACAGCGGGGACAGCGGGGACGACACCGGCGTCGTCTACTACAAGCAGCTCGGTTCCCTGACCGAGCGGCCCTTCATCCGGCTGGACGGCGATGCTCGCGAGCCGGGCTGCGAGACGCTGCGGATCGTGCGCCCCGCGGAGCAGGGATACGTCCTGCTCTGCGCGTACTCCGCGCTGAGCAACGGCTTCGGCTCGTTCCGCAGCTTCGGGGCGAAGGTGGTCGTCACGGACGGCCGCGGGTCCACGGTCACCGTGCCGCTCTTCGAGAACACCAAGACCCGCTACTGGGTGGCGATCGCCCTGGTCGACTTCACGGACCCGAACGCCGCGGCCATCCACCACATCGAGGCCTACAGCGCCCGCATGACCGAACGCCGTCCGGTCCTCCACGCGGACGGCGCCATCGAGATGAACGGCGGCCCGGTGGAGTTCAAGCGCCCCTGACCCGCAAGGGGACATTCACCGCTGATGCGGATGAACCCTCACGAATCTAGACTGGCCGAGGCATGAACAGTCGCCGACGAGGGAGACCCACATCATGGCCAAGCGAGGCAACAAGCGGCGCGCCCGCAAGAAGAAGAAGGCCAACCACGGCAAGCGCCCCAACGCCTGACCCGAAGGAACGACCCCCGACCGCACCCGGTCGGGGGTCTTCCCACGGCCCTACGCGAACGGCCCCGCCCGGACGAAGTCACCGCTTCATGGCCCGGTAGCGCTTGAGGAGTGCGGTGATCTTCCCCGGCTCCGCCCCGCCGTTCAGCTCGGTCAGGAGGTCGTCCGGGCAGAACTCGTAGTGGTCGCCCCACCAGCGCCGCCCTTTGCTGTCCCAGATGCGGTAGCCGCCGGGTACGCCTCTGGCCACGTAGCGCCGCCTGCTCACGCCCGCACTCCGCCGTGGGTGGTACGCAAGGTCTTCACCCTCCGCCCGCCGGCGCCACCGCTCCCGCGATGGGCTCGTTGCCGCCCATGTCCAGCCGGAACGGCGGGTACTTGTCGGTCATGAGGGACGCGTAGACGAACACCCGCAGCGTCCAGCGCAGCAGGCCCATGAGGAAGTCGAACAGGTCCCGCGGATAGGTCCCGGTACACGTCAGGATCACCACGGCGATGAGCGAGAGCACGCCCATGAGCCCGGAGGCGAACGGACTGTAGTCCTCGAGGTACCGGAACACACCCCAGCCGCTGGTGATCAGTATCGCGATCACCAGGAGCTGCGGGATGACCAGCAGCCACTTGACCAGGACCAGTCCGCGGGACAGCCGCTCGGGATAGGAGACATCGACCTGTATCGGATAGCCGGGCACCTCTTTCAGGGTGAACGGCGGATAGGCGTCGGTGCCGAGCA
Source organism: Streptomyces sp. NBC_01294 (assembly GCF_035917235.1). Taxonomy (NCBI): domain Bacteria; kingdom Bacillati; phylum Actinomycetota; class Actinomycetes; order Kitasatosporales; family Streptomycetaceae; genus Streptomyces; species Streptomyces sp. NBC_01294. The sequence goes on along the minus strand of NZ_CP108423.1, from coordinate 5,664,787 downwards.
CCACGGAGGAGTAGTAGCTGACGCGCATGTTCCAGCGTATGACGCCGACATTGAAGCGGAATAGCGCCCGGGGATACCTGCCGGTGACGAGGATGCTGAAGAACGCGACGACACTCAGCAGCAGGAACGCGACCTGCAGGAAAATCAGGACGATGTAGTGCGGGATGGCGAGGATCCACTTCACCAACCACTTCCATCGACTGAGCCGGGGGTCCAGGGTCGCTTTGATACACACGGGATGAATGGGAGCGGGAAACATCGCCACCACATCCTTTCTCGCAGGGACAATGGTAAATGTGCCCGCACATCGCCTCACCAGAACCGTTCTAAACAATGCAGGCGGGCCGGGCCACTTGTACGGCATGAGCCGCACCACAATTAACCCCCGCCATATACGTCCCGTCACGCCCCTGGATTGCGTGACTTGACGGATGGAAGCGGACCACCACCGAGACCGCCAGGCCAGCCGCCACCAGCACGGATGCAAGCTCGGCCCGACACATCACCCGTGTCAAGCCACGACATTCCGCGGCATGACGCGAGCCCTCCGATCGATTCCCCTGGACATGAAACGGGGAATTTCAGACGCCAAGAGGGCAGGAGATTCAGGTGCAGATCATTGCCATCATTCTCGCCGCTGTCACCGCGGCAGCCACCAGCATCGCCTACATTCGAAATGCGTCGGCCGGCAGCCAAGGGCAACCCATACCCGTGCTCTTCGTCCGCCTCAGCCATGTCCCGCTCTGGGTCGACCTGGTCTGCTACCCGGCCTGGTTCGCCAGCGCGCTCCTCCTCGCCTTCGCGCTGCCGGCATGGGCGGCCATGACCGTCTACTGCCTGGCAGCAGTACTCCCCTGGGAGTTGATGCGACGTCACCACAACCGCCGATTCAAAACCAGCGCCCCCGCCTGACGCAGCCGCACCGACCGCGCGCCGCGCCGCTCAGGAAGGGCACTCGGCACTCCTCGACCTCGGTACGACAAACCGCACTACTGAGGTACGACGACCCGGGCGCCTAACGCAAGGACGCCTCAGCTGAGTTCCGTCTGTTGCCAGGGCCGAGGCCAGTTTCCGGACGGTGGGGGCGGTCCCGCGATCCCGAGGTCGCGTCGCGCGCACGCATAGAACGCATCACGTGCTTGGCTCACCCTCTTCTCGGCGCTCGCCCACCCGGCAGGGTCGTCCCTGAGCCCCCGCGCGTACAACTCGACGTTCCATACCGCTTCGTGCCATGCACGGGCCGCTCCAATGGCTTCGGCATCCCCCACGAGCAGCACCGATTCCCACTCGGCTGCGCGCCGGGACTCGGCCTCGGCAAGCTGCGCCAGGCCCTCGCCCGGCTCCAAGGGATCCGCCACGTTCGCAAAACCCCTGGCAGCCCCGATCCGCTGCGCGATGCGTATCTGATGCTTCAAGGTGCTCGCATAACTCGCGTACGTCTGGAACCTCTTCTCGTCCCAGCGCTCGGCCCTCGCCCGGCGCCAACGGCTCCGCTCCGTAAGGCCGGCCACTGCGTACGAGCCGACGGCTCCGATGACAACGCCGATCAGAGCCGGCAGCTGAGCCCACATCCCCACTCATCCCCCATCCACGAGCACAGGCAGTCGACAGCACGATGCCCTGCCTGCGAGCACTGCGGAAGGCAGCTTCCCGCCGCACTGTCCACTCGGAGCCGTCGAATCCCCACACAAAAGACCCCGCCATGGCCGGCGGGGACCCTCTGCACTAGCGGGTGTGGACGGTTTCAACCTCCGACATCTGCTTCGTAAGCTCGCCCGGCTCCCACAGAGCACCTGCACGACCCAGGCCGCATCGCCTGACCCCCACTTGCTTGCAGCGGCCACCGAACCCCGGAATGGTCTCGTCAAAGACAGCCGCCCGGGAGCAGCAGACAGCGCGGACAGGAGGGCGGCGGGCACGGCTCCGGAGGCCTGTGCGTCTCACGCGTTCAGCAGCTCAGGACACAGGTGACAACGTCCGCCGCCTTGCCAGTCCACCGAACAGGCCGCAACTTGCAGGGCCCCAGCTGCCCGCCGCCCACTGCCTATCGGGACCGCAGTGGGGGCGCGTATCGGTATCCGTCTTCTGCCCTCGCGGCCCTCCGCGAACTCAGCCTCGCAAGTCAGGCGTGCTGCGGCACCTCGTCCTTCAGCAGGGTGCGCAGGGTGGCCCGGAACTCCGGCGTGTCGACCTCGCCGTGCACGGACACAGAGTGCTCGGTGGCCGCCCGGACCACTTCTTCTTCCTCGCCCGCGATGGTCAGGGTGCACTTGGCCTCGCTGGGGTAGTCCCTGCAGTCAACGACCTTGCGCATGGCGTACCTCCCGGAGTGGTGCCGCTGCCGCCCTCGTCGACCCCCGGGCGGGGATGCGGATGCGGATGCGGATGCGTTCAGGCTCTCCTTCCACGATCCTCCCTGTGGGCCGAAGACGCGCTCTGGCCAGCGAGGGTCAGCGCTTGCCAGGCAGGCTGACGGGCGCGGACGGTTTCGAACCGCCGACATCTGCTTTGTAAGCTCGCCCAGCATCCGGCCCTCACTGATCAAGCCCAGGACGCACTAGCCCTGCTCGACCGCTTGGAATCGCTGTCGTTCACCCGTGTTGATGTCAGCCGTGGATGTCAGAAGCCGGTCACCACCAAGACCACTTCCTCTTCCGAAGCTCCTGCATCTTCGCCGCGGCTTCCTTCTTCTTGCGCTGCACCCGAGCCCGGGCCGTCCAAGCCCCCTGATGCTGGAAGCACTGGCCAGAGCCCACGTCGGCCGGTCTCGTGCACCGCCCCCCACTCTTCTTCGGAGCCCCGCACTTCGGCTGAGTCACTCCCCCACTACCCCTCCCTGAGCAGCCACAAGGACGCCGGCATCGTCCCGCCCGCCATGCAAGCCGGGAAGGCGCGAACGGGAGCGCAGTGGGGCACACGGCTCCGGAGGCCCCGTGCGTCTCACACGTCTCAGCAGGTCAGAGGCTCAAGGTGCGGCTGAGTGCTGGTCTCCGTCCGCGAATAGGCCACGGCTCGCGGGGCCTCAGGGGATCACCCACTGGAGACGTGTGGGCACAGGGAGCGATGCTCGTACCCGCCTGGCACGCTGTTCCCGACGGCTGCCCAAAAGGGCTTCGACTCAGCGAAATGCCCACCAAGGGTGTGCCAAGACGAGCCTGCGTACTCCAACCGCAACGCGGCCAGGCCAGCTGAGGCCAGGCCGCAACGCTGGTAGTCGGGGAGCGTATAAGGCTCTTCGACCCAAGCGAGACGACAGGCCGAGCAGATCTGGTAGTCGACGCTGAACGCGTACTCGCCTGCCAGGTTCGCAGCCCGCTGCCGCCAACCGGCCCGGTTCGGCGAGAGGGTGTCCTGCCAGGGAGTGTCTAACTCCACCTCGGGTGCTGGTCCCTTGCGCCGGCCGAGTCGGCCTCGGGTCAGCCACTGAACGGCCTCACGCCATGGCTCTCGCCCAGACACCCACCCGATGTCCTGGGCCTGCCCAGCTAGGAGCCTTGCCGCTTGCAAGTTCGGTTCGCTCGTCATGTCTCTGACCATTCCCTGAAATGCCAGGACGGAGCCCTGAGCTTGGGAATCACCGATCTTCGAGCCCCTCGCAGGGCTCTGGCCAGGGACAATGGGTGTCACGGGGAACCCAAGGGCTCCCCGTGACACCCACCATTTACCGTTGTTCCCCGCCCTACCTGGCACGCGTCTGGCACGCTCGATGTACCAACCGGGGGATGTATCAGCGGTCGGTCCTCTCGGAGATCTGCCGAGCCAGCTCGTCGACCACTTGCGGCACCATCGGGCGAGCTCCTTCCTCTTCCAGAGCGAGGGCAAGGGCCTGCCGGACCGTCGAATACGGCTGCCCGGCGTGCGTCGCCCGCGTCCGGTCGATGCCGCGTTCCATCTTCTTCAGGAATGCCGACACCGCCGGCATGGACTTCTCGTACTCGCTCGGGTCCGCGGTCATGGTCAGAGCGGACCAAATCGGAAAGCCCCCCGTCAACCACGCCAGACGTCAGCCAACGCCGGCTGTGCACGCTGTCCAAGCCTGTTGGTCCAGGTCGGGCGCGTATCCCGGCTCGTTCACCTGCGTTCGCGTCCGGTCGGCTGCTAGCCGAGTAGTGCCTTTCGGCCTCTCCTGAACGGCCCCGGACGGAGCTGAATGAGGCGAAAACTGAGACGGGAATCTGGTCGGTGTGACGGTCGGGCAAGCCAACCGTCAGAAGGGAGGATCGGTGTCGCAGCCGCCCCACTGCTCGCCTACCCACGGCGCAGGCTTGACTTCCGAGTCGCAGAATGCGAACCGTTCCCGGCGGATCTGTAGCCCTGCAGTGTCCTCACCCCAGCTCGCAAGAGCCTCGATCGCCCTCTCCTGGTACTGCCACACCTCGCTCGCAGCCAGGACCTCTCGCAGTAGAGGGATCAAGGTGACTCGGTGGTGGAGTAGGCGCGGGTCGTCCAGCAGCGGGATACAGGCGGAGACAGCTGCCGCGCGCACATGGCTGTCGGAGTCGTGGAGGAACGCGGAAACGGCACGAAAGAGCTGTGGTCGAATTCGGCAGATCTCGATGAACGGCGGATAGTCCTCGGGCGGGAACCCGAAGCGGCGACTGAACTCTGCAGCTTCGTCGTCGGCGTCATTGGCCACGGAGTCGAGCCACCCCAGCAACTCGGCGCGCATCGGCCCAGGGAAGCCGTGTGGGCCTTTGTCGACGGGCCAGAGGGTGCGTTCATCGCCGAGGATCCCCGCCACGTACAGGGCTGCCGGGGCGGTGGCGGTGTACAGGGTGTTCTGGTGGTGAACTATGTGATGCAGGTCGTCCAACGCCCGGGACCTCACGTGCTGATCAGCGCCCAGAAGTCCAATCAGCATCTCTGGGACGTTATCGGCCGGTCCGTAGGCATGTTCCACAGCACCCCAGTGCGTCGCGGCCAGCACCTCAGCGGGATCTATCGGCTCAGCGAGCTCCTGGTCGAGAGTCACGCTGCGAGTATGACAGCGCCCATGAGGCGCTCAGGACCAGAGCTTGGGGGATCGCCGCCCCCTCGTCCGGTGCGCCAGCGGCCGGCGACCGTGAAGCCGCCGGCCGTGCGCCCTTCTGATCCGTAGCTCTAGCCGGATCGGTCAGCGACGGTCATTCCGGTCGCTCTGGGCCCCGGCGAGACGCTACCGGACGGAAGCGGTCGCTGGGGTTGCGGTACGTCACTGCTGTACTCCATGCGGCGCAGTCAGCTCGCGAGGTTGCCAGGAGCGTTTCATCTCGATCGGCCGCCACTAGAAGACGACAACTCCGGTCGGTCTGTCGCCGACGATGACGGGGGGCTCGATCACCTGGTTGGTAGCAGTGTTGATCACCGACACGTTGTCACTGAAGAGGTTGGCCACGTAGGCGCGACGGCGTCGAGGGTCCACAGCCACTCCGGCTGGGGCGTCGCCGAGGCCGCCGATGGTGGCGACTACCTGGCTATTAGCGGTGTTGATCACCGACACGGTGTCGTCGAAGAGGTTCGTAACGTAGGCGCGTGGGCGTTGGGGGTCCACCGCCACCCCTTGGGGGGTGTCGCCGACGGTGATGGGGGACCCGACCACCTGGTTGGTGCTGGTGTTGATCACGGAGACGTTGTCGTCGTTGGCGTTGGTCACGTAGGCGCGGGCACGGCGCGTATCCACCGCCACCGCGAACGGGCCGTCGCCGATGCCCTCTGCTTCGGTGATGGTGTCGATCACCGCGTTGGTGTTGGTATCGATCACCGAAACGCTGTCGTGACCTTCGTTGGTCACGTAGGCGCGGGCGCGGGTCGGGTCCACCGCCACCCCAAGTGCGCTGGTGCCGAGGCTGATGGTGTCGATCACGGCGTTGGTGACGGTGTTGATCACCGACACGGTGGCGTCGCCAGCGTTGGTCACGTAGGCGCGGGCGCGGGTCGAGTCCACCGCCACCCCGAACGGGCTGAGGCCGACGATGATGGGGGGCCCGACCACCTGATGGGTGCTGGTGTCGATCACCGACACAGTGCCGTTCACGATGCCGTCGCCGTTGTTGGCCACGTAGGCACGGGCACGAGGCAGGTCCACCGCCACTCCGATGGGACCGTCGCCGATACCCTCGGCCGCGGTGATGGTGTCGATCACCGCGTTGGTGCTGGGGTCGATCACCGAAACGCTGTCGTCGTCTGTGTTGGTCACGTAGACGGGGTCGCTGTGCCGAACTGGATTCTCGGCTGTTGAGGCGTACGGGGTGACGCCGGGCGACAGTGCAGTGCATAGTGCAACCAGGCCCCCAACCACCCATGCGCGCCGACGGTGACGGGCCCGCTTCGACCTCTGATTCCTACGTCGCTCGGGAACATGGGTGCACTCATCCCGGCTGGTGTGCATACGCATCTCCTGACAGGGTGGCCGCGTCTCGTGTTTCAGCTAGCCGGGTATGGCTGCCGGGCTGTGCGCGGCTGCGGGTGATCCAGTAGCAGCATCCTCAAGTCGGTTTTGGCCCTTGCCAGGGAAGCTCGGCCGAACGAATCACCAATGTCACCAGTTCGGATCGTCAGATTAGGTCGGCGGAGTGGCTTTGCGGGAGCTGCCCACACCTACTCCCGCACCTCTGATGACCCCACATCAACCACGACTGCCCCTGGCTCCCATCCCGTCTGCCGTCGACCCACACGTACGTGGAGCGGGCGCGGGCCCTGGCGTCCAGGTGGAGCGCCCAACTGGACGAACGACCTGGACGCCAGGGCCCGTGTCTGCTCGGCTTGCCTGGGTCGACGGTAGACGGGATGGGAGCCTCCCCACACTCACCACGACGTACCGGCACCCGCGTACGGCGCCCCCGCCATCCCGGAGTCAGAGCGCCCCCGCCGGAGGCATCGTTCTGACGTGAGCGGAACCCGCCGCCCAAGGCACCGCGGGTTCCCTCCATCAACCCGAGCTGGAGGCGTGGGCCGACGGCCGGGCTGGAGCGGGGCGGAGACAGGAGCGCAGGCCCGGGCGACGGGCGCGCTCGCCGCGCCTGCGCGGCGGGTGCCTTGATGAAGTAGAGAAACTCTTACCGCACGGGCTCGGGGCGGAGTTCGTCGAGGAGTTTGAAGGAACGTTCATTGCTGGTGTGGCTGCCGTGCTTTGGCTGCTGGCTTGAACTTGGCTGCCCGGCCCAGTGCGCTCGCGCGGCGCGTGCCGAGCTACGCCGCGCGAGGGGGTACCGACCCCTCAGGGTCAGGTGTGGCCGCTGCTGACCGACCCCGTTGGTGTCAGGTACGGATGCCAAAGGCCCCCAACCGTGATCGGTTGGGGGCCTTTGTGGTGGTGGGCGCGGACGGTTTCGAACCGCCGACATCTGCTTTGTAAGAGCAGCGCTCTACCCCTGAGCTACGCACCCGTGGATGAGTGGACAGCCTACATGGCGGGCACACCCCCCACGCAAACCCGTTCCCGTGGGGGAGAATGGATCGGGGCATGGCGGACACGGCACGGGAGAGGGATTGTGACGACGGCATCCCGGCGGTGGTTCGGTGGGCGGGACGAGAGTCGGCGGGCGGATGCGCAGGCGGCGAAGGATGCCGCCGCGGCCGCGTTCTACGAGCTGGATACGGCGCAGCGGGATCTGCGGATCTCGATCGAGACGATCGCCGCGGCGGACGGGTCGCCCGCCGCGCGGCAGGCGACCGAGGGGTTCGCCGCGCTCGGGCAGCGGATCGACCAGGTCAGTCACGTCTACATCGAGGCGGTCGACGCGCACGACTTGGACCGGGCGGAGCTGGAGGCATCGGTCGCCCTGCGGGCGCGGGACCAGTTGACCCGGGCGCGCGACGAGCTGGTGCGGGTCCAGGGGGAGCTGGAGCGGTTCGCGCAGGGGTTGCAGCCGTTGCTGGACAAGGCCGAGACGCAGCTCGCACGGGTCGCGCCGGCCCGGGAGCGGGCCAGGGCGGCGCTGATCGGAGCCAGCGATGCGCTGGACGCCGTACGGGCCAAGGGGATGCGGGCCGATGATCTGGCGGCGCGGCTGGCGGCGCTGGGGCCCGAGCTGACCAAGCTGAACCAGGGTGCGGCCCAGCACGGCGTGCAGGAGACGGTGCAGCGTGCCGACCGGATCCTGCGCGACGCCGAGGCCATACGGGCCGAGGCGGCGCGCCTGCCGGAGCGGGCGGCGGAGATCGACCGGCGGCTGGTGAGCCTGCGGACGCGCGCGCAGGCGTTGCGCAACCGGGCGGACCGGGTGGATCCGGTACTGAGCGAGTTGCGGCGGCGGTTCGCCGCGGCGTGCTGGCAGGACCTCCAGCACGTCCCCGACCAGGCGGTACGGGAGGTCGCCGACGCCGAGGACCGGCTCACAGAGGCCGGCCGGGCCCGGGACGAGCAGCGCTGGGCCGACGTCGGGACGCTGATCGAGGCGGTCCGCGGCTCGCTGGACGCGACGGACGAGGCGGTGTCGGCGGCGCAGGACCGGCTGACGCGGCTGGAGGCGGTGGCGCGAGATCCGCAGGCGGAAGTGGACCGGACCCGCTTCGCGATCCGGGACGCGCAGCGCCTCGCGATGGCGGGCCGCAGCGTGCCGGATCCGCGGCATGCGCGGCCGCTGGACGCTGCGGTGGCGCGCGTGGGCCGCGCTCTGGAGGGACTGGAAGGGCGGCACCCGGACTACTGGGCGTTCCTCCACGAGATGGAGGACGTACGGGTTGCCGTGAACCGGGTGGTGAACGAGATCCGCGCGGAGCGCGGCCACGGCTGAGCGGTCGGAGCGTGGTGGGCCGGGCCGGCTGCCCGGGCCGGGCCGGCCACCCGGGTCGACTTGTCCTGGCCCGTGGTCCGGCGGATGCTGGAGGGACGAGCCTGAGTGACGCGTGCCCGAAGGGCGTGTCCCGAGGCAGAGGAGGGCGGTATGGCTGCCCACACGTTCCACATGTTCCACAAGTCCCGTGCGTCCGGCGCGGCCGCAGCGGCCCCGGTGCCGCATGAGCATGAGCATGAGCATGAGGCTCATGGGGCTTATGCGCCTCATGCGCTCTACGGGTGTCACGAGCCGCATGAAAACTATGCGCCGTACATCGCCCATGAGCCCTATCCGCCGTCCCACCCGCCACAGGACTCCCCCGGGATGCTGCGACGCCTCATGCGTCCCGTCAATGCCAAGCTCGACGAGCACCTGCCCACCGATCACAAGCTGAGCAAGGTCTACCGGGTCGGCGCCGGCCTGACCGGGCTGCTGCTGGTCGTCTTCGGCATCCTGGGTCTCGTCGACCAGGTCGGGTTCTTCGACACCGGCGGGGACACGGTGCTCGCCCTGAACACCAACGGCGCGCTGAGCGTCCTCTCGATCTGTATCGGAGGGCTGCTGTTCGTCGGCATGGTGGTCGGCGGTGCCTTCGCCTCCACCCTGAACATCGTGATCGGCGTGGCGTTCATCCTGAGCGGATTCGTCAATCTCGCCCTGCTGGACACCGGTTTCAACTTCCTGGCCTTCGAGATCCAGAACGTGCTGTTCAGCTTCGTCGTCGGCGTGATGCTGATGTGGTTCGGGATGTACGGGCGGGTGGGCAGCGCCCTGCCGCACGACAATCCGTACTGGCGCGCCCGTCACCCCGAGCAGGCGGCCCGTGAGGACCGGGCCCGGGCACGGCTCGGACCGTCCGTGGCGCACGGAGGGACGTAGACCGTCCGTGGCGCACGAAGGGACGTAGAGGGCGTAGCGCACGTAGCGCACGGCAGGCGGGCGCGCTTAGCCTGTGCGCATGCCTCGATACGAATACCGCTGCCGGACCTGCGACGACACCTTTGAGGTCAGCCGGCCCATGGCCGAGTCCTCCGCGCCCGCCGACTGCCCCGCCGGGCACGCCGACACCGTCAAGCTGCTGTCGGCCGTCGCCGTCGGCGGGACGAGCAGTGCGCCCGCGCCCGCCCGGGCGGCGGGCGGCGGCGGGGGCTGCTGCGGTGGCGGCGGCTGCGGCTGAACCCCGGCCCGCCGCCACCCGCCACCCCACCACCCCGCCACCCCGCCACCCCGCCGACCGCCCGGTCGACCCCGCCCCGCCGGACGGCGGCGCTCAGCGCTTGCGCGAGAGGGTCAGGCCGTCCGAGATCGCCAGGAGGACGGAGTCCATGCGCGGGTCCGCCGTCACGTGGTCGTTGAAGGCGCGGACCCCCGCCGCCGAGCCGGTGGCCGACGTGTCGAGGACCGTGCCGTGGTACAGCGTGTTGTCGGTGATGATCAGCCCGCCCGGGCGCAGCCGCGGCACGAGTTCCTCCCAGTAGGCGATCTGGCTCTCCTTGTCCGCGTCCACGTAGGCCAGGTCGATGTGGGGTTCGGCCGGCATCGCGCGCAGGGATTCCAGGGCGGGGGCGATGCGCAGCTCGATGCGGTCCGCGACGCCCGCCTCCTCCCAGGCCTCCCTGGCGTACGCCGTCCACTCCTCGGAGACGTCGCAGGCGATGAGGCGGCCGTCCGCGGGGAGCGCCTGGGCCATCGACAGGGACGAGAAGCCGGTGAACGTGCCGACCTCGACGATGTGGCGTGCGCCCGTCAGCCGGACCAGGAAGGCCAGCAGCGGCCCCTGCTCCTCCGCCGACTGCATTCCGGCGACGTCCGGGAACTTGGCGTAGGTCGTCGCCACCAGCCCCCGCTGGACGGCGTCCAGCGGGGGGTTGTGGTCGAGCATGTACCGGTAGAGCTCGTCCGTGATCTTGGTGCTGTTGCCCTTGGTCATGCGTCCAGTCTGCCGAGTCGGTCCGCCTCGCGGGTGAACGCGCGCACTATTTCCTCGCCGGCCAGGACGCCCGCCGTGGCCAGGGCCGTGACCGTGGGCGCCGTCCAGGCCGCGTCGGCCAGTTCGCCGTGGCCCGGGCGCCAGGCCGCGTCCGCCGCCAGCAGCAGGTCCGCGTCCAGCAGCGAATCGCCGGCGGCGAGGGTCGTGGAGGCTCCCGTGCGGCGGGCGACCTCGTACATCGCCGCGCTCTTGGTGAGCGGGCGCGGGACGGCGTAGATCTTCCGGCCCTGCAGCGAGACCGTCCAGCCGCGGGCCTCGGACCACTCCGCCAGGGACTTGAGCCATTCGTCGGGGACCAGGGCGCGCTCGACGACGAGGTAGGCGAAGAGGTCCTCCGCCACGCGCGCCTTGCGCAGCCACGCCGGGTCGGCCGCGGACAGCAGGTGCTGGTGGACCTCCTCCAGCGGGGCGCATTCCTGCGCCAGGCGGGCGGCGACCTGCCGCCGCCAGTCCCGGTCCGGCACCCCGTCGACGAGCAGCTGCCCGCCGTTGGCGCAGATGGCGTAGGCGGCCGGGCGGCCGGGGAAGCGGATGCGCTGGTACTGCTTGCGGGTCCGGGTGGTCGTCGGGACGAAGACCACCGAGGGGTCGGCCGTCAGCTCCGCCAGCAGTCCCGCCGCCGTCTCCGTCATGTAGGACAGCGGCTTGCTCTCGTGGACCTCGACGCACAGCAGCCGCGGGGCCTCCGGGTCGGGCATGGTCAGACCGAGGGCGGCCGCCGAGTAGATGAGCGTACGGTCGAGATCACTGGCTACGAGGACAGTCACTTCGAGGCCACAGCCTTTCCGTCGGCGCCCGTGGCGCCGCGCGTGAATCGGGGGTGGATGAGTCCTACACACGTGTAGGGCAGCCCGTCGACCTCTTCCACCGGGACCCCGCGCTGCTCGGCGAGCAGCCGTACGTGGTCCAGGTCGGCCCCGGCGCCGCGCTGCGCCAGGATCTTCCACGGCACCCGGCGCAGCAGCACGCGGGTGGCCTCGCCGACGCCGGGCTTGACGAGGTTCACGTCGTGGATGCCGTACTCCTCGCTGATCCGCTCGACCGCCGCCCAGCCCTCCCAGGTCGGGGTGCGGTCGGCTGCGAGCAGCTCCTTGACCTCCTCGTCGACGGCGTCGGCCACCTCGTCGAAGTGGGCGGCGACGGTGTCGACGAAGTCGACGGAGACGTCGGCTCCGGCGAGTTCGCGGTAGAACTTCGCGCCGTGGAAGTCGGCGGGTCCGACCAGGTCGGACCTGAGAACCGTACGCGAGATGAGACCGGACACGGTGGAATTGAGACAGGCGGAGGGGATGAGGAAGTCCTCGCGGGTGCCGTACGTGGACACGCACGAGCCGGGGTCGGCGAGGACGACGATCTCCGGGTCGAAGCCCGGGCCCCCCATTTCCTGTTGGTGGGCCTGCAGGGCGACCTTCAGCTCGCGGGTGATGGCGCCCTTGCCGGTCCAGCCGTCGACGAAGACGACGTCGGCCGGGTCGTGGTGGGCGGCCAGCCAGCGCAGGGCGTTGGCGTCGATGCCGCGGCCGCGCACGATGGAGACGGCGTAGTGCGGCAGGTCCAGGCCGTGCCGGGCGCGGGCCCAGCGGCGCATCAGGACGCCGACGGGCGTGCCGGCGCGGGCCAGGGAGACCAGTACCGGGGACGGGGAGCGTTCGGCGAGGACGGTCTCGGTGACCGTGCCGACGGCCCGTGCCATGCGGGTGGCGGAGGCGGCCAGCGCGCTCCGGTAGAGCTCCTGGTACTGGGCGGTCGGCTGGTACTCGACGGGCAGGGACTCGGCGTAGTGCGCGCCGCCGGCCTGGATGGCCTCCTCGCGCTCCTCCGTCGGGGCCTCCAGCTCGACGTCGGAGAAGTCCTGGAGCAGCCAGCCGACGTCCTCGGGGGCGTACGAGGAGAAGGCGGGACCGCGCAGCGGCTGCTGCGTGATCGGCGGGTACGAGTGCGCGGTCGGCGCGTGCGGTATCGGCGCGTGCGTGGTCGGCGCGTGCGTGGACGGCTCGGTCATGGTCGGCTTCGGCTCCCGCCGGTCGGGGGTGTAGGACGGGACGACGGCCAGGACGACGCGGCCGGTGTGCGGGGCGAGGGCCGCGAGGAGTCCCGAGTGCAGCTCGGGGGTGTCCCCGGCCGAGTCCACGACGGCGACGACGGCGTCGAAGCCGGCGCCCGCCGTGCTGTGGACGTTGTAGGCGTAGCGGTCGCCGGGTCCGTCGGCCGGGGCGTCGTGGGCCGGGAAGACCAGGCGGGTGCGGATGGCGTAGCCGGGGTCGTCCACGGCGAGCACCGGGGAGCGGGTGGTGGTCGAGAAGCGGACCTCGCGGGCCGCCCCCGCCTCCTCCAGGGCCTTGGCGAGGCGCAGCGGCGCGTACATCAGCTCTTCGTTGCCGAGTACGAGTATCCGTCCGGGTACGTCGTCGCCGAGCGCGGCGGTGAGCTGGGCGGTCAGGTCCGGGAGGGCCGCCTCCAGCCGGGCGCGGTGGGTCGGGGTGAAGCCGTGTCGGCCGCCGTCGGGGACGTCCTTGGGCCAGTTCAGGTCGACGCGCGTGAGCGGCTGCGGGCCGTCCGCCGGGGCTCCGCCCAGGACCCCGCTCCTCGAACGCCGGAGGGGCTGATTCTGCGCAGCCCGCGCCTCGTACTCCTCGACCAGCGCCCGGCCCTTGGCCAGGACGCCCTCGGGCAGGGTCACCGTGCCCGAGGCCAGGGCTATGAGGTCCACCCGGGCTCCCAGCTCGGCGGCGAAGGCGGTGAGCCGGTCGCGGTCCTCCGGGGAGCGCATGTCGACGAGGGCGACGACCACGTAGTGCGCGCGGGGGTGGCGGGCGTGCAGATCGCGGATGGTGTTGAGGACGGTGTTGCCGGTGGAGAACTCGTCGTCGACGAGGACCAGCGGGCCGCCGCCTGCGAGCAGCCGCGGGTCCTCGGGGAGCAGCAGGTGCGAGGTGGCGTGCGAGTGCGCCTCCTCGAAGCCGCCGGCCGCCTCCACGCCCGGCACGGGCCGGCGGGTGGAGTGCAGGTAGGGGGCGGGGCCCAGGCCGTCGGCGACGCAGTGGCCGAGTCCGGTGGCGGTCTCGGCGTAGCCGAGGACCACCGCGGCCGCGGCTGCGTCCTCGCCGAGCAGCGCCCGCACGCGTTCCCCGAGCCCGTACCCGGCGGCGTACACGACCTGCGGGGACTGCGGGACGTGCTTGCCCAGCACCTGCGAGACCAGCAGGTGCGCCCGCTTGGGGTTGCGCCGCAGGGCCAGTCCGAGCAGCTCCGTCAGCCGCGGGCCTCCTTCGGAGTCCTGCAGGCTCACGCCCAGCCGGTCCGCGACCCAGGTACCCGACCACACCGCTTCGATCGTCTCGCCCTTCCTCGTCATCTCTGTCTTCTGTGTCTTCCGTGTCTGCTGCGTCTGCTGCGTCTGCTGCGTCTGCTGCGTCTGCTGCGTCTTCTTCAGCATCGGCGTCTTCTCGTGCAGGTGCCTGCTCACACCTGGAGCCCGGCCGTGAGCAGGTCGACGAAGCCGACCTCCTCCTTCGCCACACCGAAGACCTCGGCGCGCAGCATGGTGCGCTCGGCCCAGGCCCGGTGGGGCTTCACCTCGTTCATCTTGTTCGTGTAGGCGGAACGCATCACTCCGCCGCCGCCGCGCTCGGGCCGCAGGATGTCCTGGGCGTCGCAGAACTCCTCGTGGGAGACCACCGACAGGGCGTGCACGGGCGTGACGTGGGCGGGGTGGATGCAGGTCTTGCCGAGCAGACCGTTGGCGCGGTCGAGTTCGATCTCGCGCAGCAGTCCGTCCAGGTCGTGCTCGATCAGGGCGGTGCGCAGCTCCTCCACGCCCTCCTCCAGGAAGGGGCTGCGGCGCAGCTGGGGCTTGAAGAGGCGCTGCTGGCTACGGAAGTACTCCCAGACGGGGCCGGTCACGGTGAAGCCCGTGCCGTCGGCCCGGCTGAGGACGTTGACGACGTCGGCGATGACGCCCGCGACGATCTGGACGTCGTAGGCGGTCATGTCGGGGGTGCGCCGCAGGCCGTACGCGGAGCAGAAGTCGGTCACGCCCAGCCGCAGGGCCAGGACCCGTTCCCGGTAGGCGTTGACCGTGCGCGAGATGCCGGCGAGGGCCTCGACGCGGGTTTCGAGGTGGAGGAGTTCCGGGGTTTCCAGAACGGGCATGGCATACAGGCGGGGCTGTCCGCTGACGGCTTCCGCCTGGGCGACGGCTTCGAGGAAGGCGATGCCGCGGCTCTCGTCGAACTTCGGGAGCACGAATCCGGCCAGCCGCCGCACGGAGCCGCCCAGGCGGCGCACCAGGTCGGGTATCTGCTCGGGCGTGCGGACCCGGATGAAGAGCAGCGGGAGCTCCGTGGCGTCGGCCTCGAGCTCGGCGAACTGCCGGACGAGGTTCTCCTCGGCTCCGGCGACATCGGCGTCGCTGATGGAATCCTCCAGGCAGAGGACCATGGAGACGACTCCGCGGCCGGCCTGCTTGCGGATGTCCGCGGCGAGCGTGGGCCGGGTGGCGGGGCTGTACAGCGTGGCTCCCAGCGCCGCCGCGAGGACGCGTGCCGGGGAGGCCCCGGTGAATTCCGCCGGTTCCTGATGGAAGAGGTCCTTACGGACGGTGGGCGATATATGCCCAAAGTGACGCATGTGCTTCCCCCGTACTGCCTCGGCGGCCCAACTGGCATGGCCGGTAATAGTACGTACGAACGCGAGTCAAGAGTTCCTCAAGCACATGAAGTTCAGGTAACCCTCTTGCACCATGCCCAGGTCTCGCGTTCGATACAAGGCCCTACGGGGGGCCGCATTGTCGCGCTCCACCCCGGGAGGGCAGGATGACGTGCATGACGCACGCGATGCAGAAGGGCTCGAACATCCCGGTGGCCCCCGTGGCGGTCCGGGCGGTGCTGCGCTGGACTGGCGGCCCCGAGGTTCCGGACGTGGACGCCTCCGCGCTGCTCGTGGGCCCGGACGGCCGGGTGCGTTCGGACGAGGACTTCGTCTTCTACAACCAGCCCCGGCACCCCTCGGGGGCCGTCTGGCGGCTCGGCAAGAAGCAGATCGGTGACGCGATCACCGACGCCGTCCAGGCGGATCTGCGCACGGTGACGTCGACGGTGGACCGGATCCTGGTGGTCGCCTCCGCCGAGGACGTCCCCTTCGAACGGGTCCACGACCTGCGGATCCTCCTCTACGACGCCACCGCGACCGGCGGCTCCGAACCGCTGGCCTACTTCGACGTACGGCCCGAGACCGGCGCCGAGACGGCGCTGATCTGCGGGGAGCTGTACCGGCGGGGCGAGGGATGGAAGTTCCGCGCGCTCGGCGAGGGCTACTCCGACGGGCTGGTGGGCCTGGCGACCGACCACGGGATCTCGGTCGACGAGAACGCCGCCGAGCCGGCCGCGAGCCCGGCGGCCGGGCCGACCTCCGAGCAGACGGCCGCCATGGCCCCGCCCACGCAGGCCCCGCCGGCCGTGCAGCCCGCCTACGGGTATCCGCAGCCGGTGTCCCCGGCCCCGGTGCCGGGTCCGGGCGGCGATCCGTCCTTCCGGCTGCCGGTGCAGGGCCCGCAGTTCATCCGCCGCTGACGGCGCTGGCGGCGCTGGCGGCGGCGAGGGCGCCGACGGCGGCCCGGGGCTCCGGTCGGCGTCGGTCCGCGTCGGCCGGCTCCGGTCGGCGCTGGTAGGGCGTCGGTCCGGGGTGTGCCGGTCGGCGTCGGCGGGCTCCGGCCTGCGCTGGTCGGCTTCGGTCGCGGTCGGCTCCGGCTCCCCGCCGCCGCCCCGACCCCGCCCTGCCCCCCGTCAGCTCTTGGTGCTCTTGTAGCCCCGCCCCCACTGGAGCCCCCAGCCGTACAGCCGGTCCAGCTCGGCCTGGAAGCCGTACACGAACTTCACCTCGCGCCGTACGACGAGCTCGCCCTTGACCTTCTCCAGGGAGACCACCGCGCAGGAACGGGCCTGCGGGTGCCGCTCGTCCAGCGGGATCTCGATCCGCGGCCCCGTGACGGGATAGAGCGTCACCATGGCGTGCGTCCGGTCGAAGGCCGGGGTCTGGTCGTAGATGTAGACGAAGACCAGCAGCCGCTTGATCTCGTCGGCGTGGTCGAGGTTGATGTAGAGGGTCTCCCCCGACGCCGAGCCGAACCGGTCGTCCCCGCTGAGCTTCACGTACGGCGGGTCGTTGAGGTCGCCGAGCAGGTTCCCCAGCGGCTGCACGGCGCCGCGGGTGCCGTCCGTCAGCTCGTACAGGCAGCCCATGTCGAGGTCGACGTTGACCATGCCCTGGGTGTGCGCCTGCACCATGTCCGGCTTGAACAGCTTGAACGGGTGCCGGAAGAGCTGGCCGCTCTGGCCGGAGCGGCCGCCGATGTCCGAGGTGCGCATGCGCCAGGACAGATTGACGCGCAGATTGCCGTGGACGGCCCCCTGCTTGGTGAGCGACACCGTCGCGTGCCGCTTGTTCAGCTCGATCGCGTTCGACGAGGCGCTGCCCGACTGGAACTGCACGGCGCGGCTGCCCATGATGCCGTCGAAGAAGCCCATCCCCTACCCCCTGGTCCCCTGATCCCCTGGTCCCGCGAAGCCTACGGAAGCGGGGCGGCCCGCCGGGTCCGTGGACCCGGTGGACCGCCCCGCAGTTGAGCGTTCCGCATTACCGCCGCGGTCATGCCTTGGCGGTGGAACCCTCCAGTTCCATGCGCTTGTTGCGGCGCACCGAGGACCAGAAGGAGCCGGCGATCAGCACCACGCCGATGAGGCCGGTGATGATCTCGCTGATCTCGTGCTGGATGGTGACCAGCAGGATGACGGCGAGGGCGCCGATCGCGTAGTGCGCGCCGTGCTCCAGGTAGACGTAGTCGTCCAGCGTGCCCTGGCGGACCAGGTAGACCGTGAGCGAACGGACGTACATGGCGCCGATGCCGAGGCCGAGCGCCATCCAGAAGATGTGGTTGGTGATGGCGAAGGCGCCGATGACCCCGTCGAAGGAGAACGAGGCGTCGAGGACCTCCAGGTAGAGGAACAGGAAGAACGCGGCCTTGCCGGCCAGGCCGACGGCGGAGACGGGCTTGCCCGCTGCCTTGGCCTGCTCCTCCTCCTCGTGCTCGCGCTCCTCTTCCTCCTCCAGCTTGTCCTCGAAGTACGAGGACAGGCCGCCGACGATGAGGTACGTGATCAGACCGGCGACACCGGCGAGCAGCACGGTGGCGGACTTGTCCGCGTGGCCGGTGCTGGTGTGGGCGTTGACGGCGAAGGTCATCGCCGAGACGAGCAGGGCGATCAGGGCGATGCAGACCGACAGCATGTCGACCTTGCCGAGCTTGGCCAGCGGACGCTCAAGCCAGGCGAGCCACTTGTGCTCCCGCTCCTCGAAGATGAAGTCGAGGAAGATCATCAGAAGGAACATGCCACCGAAGGCGGCGATGGCCGGGTGGGCGTCGGTGACCAGGGCCTCGTACTGCTCGGGGTGGTCCAGCGCCAGCTGGATGGCCTCGATGGGACCGACCTTGGCACTGATGGCGACGATCGCCACCGGGAAGACGAGCCGCATTCCGAAGACGGCGATCAGGATGCCGACGGTGAGGAAGATCTTCTGCCAGAAGGCATTCATCTTCTTCAGGATTCCGGCATTGACGACCGCGTTGTCGAAGGACAGTGAGATCTCGAGGATCGACAGGATCAATACGACCCCGAACGCCTCCCACCCCCACTGCCACGCGGCAAAGGCAAGGCCGAGCGCCGTGATGGCGAACGACCAGCCGAAGGTTTTCAGAACCACTGGCACCTGGCACCCCATGCGTCTGTGTACGGCTTTACGAAACGTTGACCCCGAAGTCTAGAGCGATGCCCCTGAGTCCCGACGCGTACCCCTGCCCCACAGCGCGGAACTTCCATTCACCGCCGTAGCGGTAGACCTCGCCGAAGATCATCGCGGTTTCGCTGGAGGCGTCCTCGGAGAGGTCGTAGCGGGCCAACTCCTGGCCGTCCGCCTGGTTCACCACGCGGATGAAGGCATTGCTGACCTGGCCGAAGCTCTGCCGGCGGGCGTCCGCCTCGTGGATCGAGACCGGGAAGACGATCTTGTCCACGCGCTCGGGCACCTTGGTGAGGTCGATGATGATCGACTCGTCGTCGCCGTCACCCTCGCCCGTGAGGTTGTCCCCCGTGTGTTCGACGGAGCCCTCGGGGCTCGTCAGGTTGTTGTAGAAGACGAAGTACTCGTCCCCCAGCACCCGGCCGCTGTTGCACAGCAGCGCGCTGGCGTCGAGGTCGAAGTCGGCTCCCGTGGTCGAGCGCGCGTCCCATCCGAGCCCGATCAGAACCCTGGTGAGGTTCGGTGCGGCCTTGGACAGGGAGACATTGCCCCCCTTGGCGAGTGTGACGCCCATGTTGTGGTCCTCCCCGGACGACGATGTGGCGGTGTGGCGGTGTGGCGGTGTGCCGCCTGCGGCGATGTCCGCAGGGTGGAGCGGGTAAAGCCGGTCCGGCGCCGTACACACAGTGCACGGCGCCGGACGGGTGAACTGCTCTCAGGCTCTCGGGCTCTCAAGCCCTCGGGCTCAGACGTTGACGCCGAAGTCCTGCGCGATGCCGCGCAGGCCCGAGGCGTAGCCCTGGCCGATGGCGCGGAACTTCCACTCCGCACCGTTGCGGTACAGCTCGCCGAAGACCATGGCGGTCTCGGTCGAGGCGTCCTCGGAGAGGTCGTAGCGGGCGAGCTCGGTGTTGTCGGCCTGGTTCACGACGCGGATGTACGCGTTGCGGACCTGGCCGAAGCTCTGCTGGCGGCTCTCGGCCTCGTAGATCGAGACCGGGAAGACGATCTTGGCGACCTCGGCCGGCACGCCGGCCAGGTTGACCTTGATCGCCTCGTCGTCGCCCTCGCCCTCACCGGTGGTGTTGTCACCGGTGTGCTCCACCGAGCCGTCGGGGCTCTTCAGGTTGTTGAAGAAGACGAAGTTCGCGTCGCTGGTGACCTTGCCCTGGTCGCTGGTCAGGATCGCGCTGGCGTCGAGGTCGAAGTCGACACCGGTGGTGGTGCGAGCATCCCAGCCCAGACCGACGATGACCGCCGTCAGGTTAGGCGCGGCCTTGGTCAGCGAGACGTTGCCGCCCTTGCTGAGGCTGACTCCCACGGGTCCTCCATTGGGTTCTGTGTGGGGCGGTGCCCCGTCGTGCGGTTGCTACCGGATCAACGTTCCGATCCTAGTGACGGGTTCCCGCCTGGTAAGCGGTTTTCGCAAGTGAACTGCGCGAACGGCGCGTGCGGGCCCTCGCGGGCACGCCCGGAGCCGCTCAGAGGCTGTCGAGCGCCTTGATGTACTCGTTCAGGTCACGGGCGTCGGGCAGTCCGTTGACGACAGTCCAGCGCACCACGCCGTCCTTGTCGATGATGAACGTGCCCCGGACCGCGCATCCCTTGGCCTCGTCGAAGACCCCGTACGCGCGGGAGGTCTCCCCGTGCGGCCAGAAGTCCGACAGCAGCGGGTACTCCAGGCCCTCCTGCTCGCCGAAGACCCGCAGGGTCGGCACGGAGTCGTTGGAGACCGCGAGGAGCTGCACGTCGTCGTTCTGGAAGCGCGGGAGCTGGTCGCGCAGCTCGCACAGCTCGCCGGTGCAGACGCCGGTGAAGGCGAACGGGTAGAAGAGCAGCACCACTGCCTTCTCCCCCCGGAAGTCGGAGAGCCGCACGGTGGCACCGTGGTTGTCCTTGAGCTCGAAGTCCGGGGCCTTGTCGCCGACCTCGATGGCCATCTCGCATCCCTTCGTTCCTGCATCACTGCGTTGGGCTGTTCGGGTGAGACCCAGCCTATGGCGGCCGGGGCCGTGAACGCGCACACCCCGCCGACCGGGTCGACGGGGTGTGCGAGATGTCCTGCGGGACGCTGCTCAGCGCTTCTTGGCGGCAGTCTTGGGCGTCACCAGCTTGGTGGCGGCCCACTCCTTGCCGACGGGGGCGCCCTTGGCCAGCGAGAGACCGGCGGTCTCCGCGGCTTCCTGGATGTCGCTGGCCTCGACGTAGCCGGGGCGGCCGGTCTTGGGGGTCAGCAGCAGGATCAGTGCGCCGTCCTCGATCAGCTCGGTGGCATCGACCAGTGCGTCCGCCAGATCGGCGTCGGGTTCCTCTCGGAACCACAGCAGCACGGCGTCCGCGACGTCGTCGTAGTCCTCGTCGACGAGTTCGCCGACGAGCTCCTCGACGACATCACGGAATTCCTGATCGACGTCGTCGTCGTAGCCGATCTCCTGGACCACCTGTTCGGACTGGAAACCCAGCCGGGCGGCCAGGCTCTCCGCGTGGTCCGCGGTCGCGCTCACGGGGTGCCTCCTGCTCATGTTCGGTGAATGTCTTTCGGCGGCGCGCGTACGCGCAGCATTGGGCGTAGTCCACACGGGCGCGGCGGATCGCGCAAGTACCCGGCCCCCGAGACCGTCGAAACGGTGACGATTACGGCCGTCTCGCCGCAACTTTCAGCCTTCCCGTGTGCACCTCTGGTGACTCATCCCACACCATTCCAGCTCGTTCGGCATCATCGGCAGCGCTTGACGGCTTTCCTACCTGTTTGAGGGGCGAACGGTCTTGCGAAGGCACTGCCCGCCTTGAGCGTAAGGTGACGGTTTGGCCGGACCCGCCGCGGATCCCCGCCCCACCGCACCGATCCTCTCCTGCGGGGCGCCCCGCGGTTTCCGAGGATTACCCAGTGGTACGGATGACGATTTCGGCCGAGCGTAAGACCATGGGAGGCGGCGAACCCCAAGGCACGACTCCCCCGACAGCGAAGGAACAGCGTGGCTTCCGCATCCGATCGCAATCCGATCATCATTGGCGGCCTGCCGAGTCAGGTCCCGGACTTCGATCCGGAGGAGACGCAGGAGTGGCTCGACTCCCTGGACGCCGCGGTCGACGAGCGGGGCCGTGAACGCGCCCGCTACCTCATGCTGCGGCTGATCGAGCGGGCCCGCGAGAAGCGCGTGGCCGTGCCCGAGATGCGCAGCTCGGACTACGTCAACACGATCGCCACCAAGGACGAGCCGTTCTTCCCCGGCAACGAGGAGATCGAGCGCAAGGTCCTCAACGCCACCCGGTGGAACGCGGCCGTCATGGTCTCGCGCGCCCAGCGGCCCGGGATCGGCGTCGGCGGCCACATCGCCACGTTCGCCTCCTCCGCCTCCCTCTACGACGTGGGCTTCAACCACTTCTTCCGGGGCAAGGACGAGGGCGACGGCGGCGACCAGATCTTCTTCCAGGGCCACGCGTCCCCCGGCATCTACGCCCGCGCCTACCTCCTGGACCGGCTCACCGAGCAGCAGCTCGACGCGTTCCGGCAGGAGAAGTCGAAGGCCCCGTACGGCCTTTCCAGCTACCCGCACCCGCGGTTGATGCCGGACTTCTGGGAGTTCCCGACCGTCTCGATGGGCCTCGGTCCGCTCGGTGCGATCTACCAGGCGCGGATGAACCGGTACATGGAGGCGCGCGGCATCGCGGACACCTCCAAGTCCCACGTTTGGGCGTATCTCGGCGACGGCGAGATGGACGAGCCGGAGTCGCTCGGCCAGCTGTCGATCGCCGCCCGCGAGGGCCTGGACAACCTGACCTTCGTCGTGAACTGCAACCTCCAGCGCCTCGACGGCCCGGTGCGCGGCAACGGCAAGATCATCCAGGAGCTGGAGTCGCAGTTCCGCGGCGCCGGCTGGAACGTCATCAAGCTGATCTGGGACCGCTCCTGGGACCCGCTGCTGGCCCAGGACCGCGACGGCATCCTGGTCAACAAGATGAACACCACCCCCGACGGGCAGTTCCAGACGTACGCCACCGAATCGGGCGCGTACATCCGGGACCACTTCTTCGGGGACGACCAGCGGCTGCGCGCGATGGTCGAGAACATGACCGACCAGCAGATCCAGCACCTGGGCCGCGGCGGTCACGACCACAAGAAGGTCTACGCGGCGTACGCGGCGGCCAAGGCCCACAAGGGCCAGCCGACGGTGATCCTGGCGCAGACGGTCAAGGGCTGGACGCTCGGCCCGAACTTCGAGGGCCGCAACGCGACGCACCAGATGAAGAAGCTGACGGTCGACGACCTCAAGCGCTTCCGCGACCGCCTGCACATCCCGATCACGGACGCGCAGCTGGAGAGCGGCGCCCCGCCGTACTACCACCCGGGCCCGGACTCGCCCGAGATCCAGTACATGCACGACCAGCGCAGCGCGCTGGGCGGGTACGTGCCGACCCGCGTGGTGCGCGCGAAGCCGCTGCAGCTGCCGGGCGACAGCGCCTACGCGGGGGCCAGGAAGGGCTCGGGCCAGCAGTCGATCGCCACCACGATGGCCTTCGTCCGCATCCTGAAGGACCTGATGCGGGACAAGGAGATCGGCAGGCGCTTCGTGCTGATCGCGCCCGACGAGTACCGCACCTTCGGCATGGACGCGTTCTTCCCGAGCGCCAAGATCTACAACCCGCTGGGCCAGCAGTACGAGGCGGTCGACCGCGACCTGCTGCTCGCGTACAAGGAGTCGCCGACGGGCCAGATGCTGCACGACGGCATCTCGGAGGCGGGCTGCACGGCCTCGCTGATCGCCGCGGGTTCGGCGTACGCGACGCACGGCGAGCCGCTGATCCCGGTCTACGTCTTCTACTCGATGTTCGGTTTCCAGCGTACGGGTGACCAGTTCTGGCAGATGGCCGACCAGCTCGCGCGCGGTTTCGTCCTCGGCGCGACCGCCGGGCGGACCACCCTCACGGGTGAGGGCCTGCAGCACGCCGACGGTCACTCCCAGCTGCTGGCGTCGACGAACCCGGGGTGCGTGGCGTACGACCCGGCCTACGGCTACGAGATCGCGCACATCGTCAAGGACGGGCTGCGGCGCATGTACGGGCCCGACGCCGAGGACGTCTTCTACTACCTGACCGTCTACAACGAGCCGATCCAGCACCCGGCCGAACCGGCGGACGTCGACGTGGACGGCATCCTCAACGGCATCCACCGGGTCTCCCAGGGGACCTCGGGCGCCATCGGCGCGCAGCTCCTGGCCTCCGGCGTGGCGGTGCCGTGGGCGCTGGAGGCGCAGCGGATCCTGGCCGACGAGTGGAACGTCCGGGCGGACGTCTGGTCGGCGACCTCCTGGAACGAGCTGCGGCGCGAGGCGGTCGCGGTGGAGGAGCACAACCTGCTCCACCCGGAGGAGGAGCAGCGCGTCCCGTACGTGACGCGCAAGCTGTCGGGCGGGGAGGGGCCGTTCGTGGCGGTCTCGGACTGGATGCGGGCGGTTCCGGACCAGATCTCGCGGTGGGTGCCCGGCGCGTACACCTCGCTGGGCGCGGACGGCTTCGGCTTCGCGGACACGCGCGGTGCGGCCCGGCGCTTCTTCCACATCGACCCGCAGTCGGTGGTCCTGGCGACGCTCACCGAGCTCGCCAGGCAGGGGAAGGTCGACCGCTCGGTGCTGAAGCAGGCGATCGACCGGTACCAGCTGCTGGACGTGGCGGCGGCCGACCCGGGCGCGGCGGGCGGCGACGCGTAGCGCCCGAGGCGTGAGGTGACCCCTGGCAGGGCCAGGGGTCACCTGTGTTTTATCCGTTCCTTACGATGCTGGACATGAAGGAACCCTCCCGCCAGCTGCTGTGGGAGCGGCGGAGCCAGACCCCGCTGCTCCTCCTCGCCGTGGCCTTCGCCGTGGCGTACGCCGTGCCCATCGTCGCCCCCGACGCGAGCGGGGCCGTTCACCGGGCCTGCACCTACGTGGAGTGGCTGGTGTGGGGGGCCTTCGCCGCCGACTACCTGGTCCGGCTGGTCCTCACGACGGACCGCCGGCACTTCGTACGGACCCACTGGCTGGACCTGGCCGCCGTGGTGCTGCCGCTGGTGCAGCCGCTGCGGCTGCTGCGCTTGGTCGCCACCTTGATGCTGGTGGGCCGGCGGGCCCGGATGGCCCCGCAGATCCAGCTGACGACGTACGTGGCCGGGGCCGTCGTCGGACTGCTGATGTTCGGCTCGCTGGCGGTGCTCAGCGTGGAGCGGGACGCCCCGGACGGGAACATCAAGAACCTGGGCGACGCCGTGTGGTGGTCCTTCACCACGATGACGACGGTCGGGTACGGCGACCACTCGCCCACCACCGGCCTCGGCCGGGTCCTGGCGGTCGGTCTGATGCTGTCCGGGATCGCCCTGCTCGGTGTGGTGACCGCCAACATCGCCGCCTGGTTCATCTCCCGCTTCGAGCGCGACGACCAGGCGGAGCGGCTCCAGCTGGCGGCCATCCGGGAGCTCCAGGCGGAGGTACGGGCGCTGCGCGGCGAGGTCGCCCGGCTGGGCGGCGCACCGGCGGCAGCCGCGGACCCGGAAGCGGTCGCGGTCGCGGACTCGATTGCGACCACGCCCACGCCCACGGCCACGGCCACGGCCGACCGGCCGGGCGCCCCGGCGCAGCGGGCGGCTACCTCTCCCACACCTTGAACGCCCGCACCTGGTAGGGCGACTGGGGCAGCCAGACCCCGTCGCCCGGATAGGTCTGGAACTCGCCGGTCTCCGCGCACTCCGCCGACTGGTAGGTGGTCACCGGGCGGCCGGTGCGGTTGGTGAGGGACTGGGCGCTGGTCCCGGCCGGCAGCGCGGTGCAGCTGTTGATGTCCAGGGTGCTCAGCTCGTGGGTCTGCCGGGCGCCCTTGAAGTCCGGTTTCGCCCACAGGCACAGCTGCCCGGTCGCGCAGGCCCCGAGGGTCGGCGGGCCCGCGGCGTGGGCCGTGGTGGCCGTACTCGGGATGAGGGCGGTCAGGGCCAGGACGGTCGCGGCCAGGGTGGTGGTGACGCGGGTGGTTCCACACGTACGCATGACGGGTCAACTCCTTGTGGACGGCGGGCGCCCGGACTGCTTCCGGGGCTCCGCACGCACCACGCTGACCTGCGGCGACGGGCCGGCGGAAGGGGCCGCGGGCGGGTCCACCCTGATAGGCGACAGCCCCGCGGGAACCGTCCGGCGGGGCCGTCGTACGCACGGAGTTGACCCCTCCGGGAGGCCGGGCACGGGGCCCGCGCCCGCCCCGGCAGCAGCCCGCGCCCGCCCCGGCAAGGGTCCGGGGCGGACCGGCGGGAGTCCGGGCGCGGACCGGCGAGTTCCGGGCGCCGGCCGGGCCCGACCCGAACGTGTCACGCGCGACCTGTCGCACGAACGCGCCGAGGACGGCGACGCGCACGTCGCAAACGGCCCAACAAAGCGGTCTTCGCCCCGCCGGTCACGGGTACTCTGACCGCCCACTCGGCCTCAGAAGGGAGCCCCGTGGTGAGGACCGACGAGCGCGCGGCGCCGACCGCGCCCGCGCCCGCAGCCGGACTGCGCGAACGCAAGAAGCGGCGCACCCGGGACGCACTGCTGCGCGCCGCCCTGCGGCTGTTCATCTCCCAGGGGTACGAGCGGACCACCGTCGACGAGATCACCGACGCCGTGGGCGTGTCCCAGCGCACCTTCTTCCGCTACTTCGCCAACAAGGAAGAGGTCGTCTTCGCCGTCCAGGACCTGGTCGAGTCGCACTTCGTCGCCGAGCTGCACGCCCGGCCGGCCGCCGAGGGCCCGCTCGGGGCCATGCGGGGAGCCGTGCTCGCCGCATGGGACACCGTCGAGGAGGCCCTGTCCGAGGTGGTCACCGTCGACCTCTACATGCGCAGCTACCGGTTGATCGAGTCCACGCCGGCCCTGCTCGCCGTGCACCTGCGGCGCTCCACCGAGCTGGAGGAGCGGATCTCCCGGCTGATCGCCGCCCGGGAGTGCCTGGACGTGGACGCCGATCCGCGGCCGCGGGTGGCCGTCGCCGCGTTCTGCGGCGTGATGCGGGTCACGGGGCGGCTCTGGGGGCAGGGCGAGGACTCCAGCGTGGAGGCGATCCGGCGGCTGACGGAGGCGTACCTCGACCGGATCGGCCCGGCACTGGCCGCGAGCTGGCGCGAAGCCCCGTAACCGACGTGCGCGCACCGCGCCGGGAGCGTGCTCTGCGGCGTGATCGACCCAGCCGTCGCGACGCCCCCGTCCGGTCCAGCGGGGTCCCACGGTCGGCCGTGAGCCCCGTCACCCGGCGCGCCACGGCCGGAATCGGTCTCCTACGCTGGTCTCAGTGAATCTGCCCGGCTTTGCCCACCCCACCGCCCCCGGCGCCGACCCGCGCCCCGCCGCCCTGCGCACCCTGCTCGCGCTGGCGGTCGTCTTCGTCATGCTGGCGACCACCGGCTGGACGGCCGTGCACCGGCCCGAGGGGGGCACCCCACTGCGGGCGACCGCCCTCGCCGCCTGGGCCAAGGCCCGGATCGACGGCCGCCCGGTGCCGGACGCGGACGCTCCCGTACGGACGGTGGCCCGCTTCTTCGCGAGCCTCGACGGCGCCCAGCAGGCCCGGCTCGCCGACGGCTACCCCCTCGTCGTCGGCAACCTCGACGGGGCTCCCGCCGCCATCCGCTACCGGGCCAACCTGCGGGGTCTGCAGCAGGCCCGCCGGGTCGAGGAGGCCCGCAGCCACGACGTCGCCCTGACCCCGGCCGACCGGGAGGCGGCCACCCGCCGCTCCCACCGCTTCGCCTCGCTCACCGAGCCCGAGCGGCGGATCCTCGCCTTCGACCCGACCGGCGGCGGCCGCGTGGCCGAGGTCTTCGGCGACCTCGACCGGGCCGAGCGGATCTCGGTGATCGTCCCGGGCGTCGACACCGACCTGGTCACCTTCGAGCGCACCCAGCGCCGCCTGACCTCCCCCGTCGGCATGGCCGAGTCCCTGTACGAGGCCCAGCGCGCGGCCGCCCCCGAGCGGCGGACGGCGGTCATCGCCTGGGCCGGCTACACCGCGCCCGCCGGGGTCGGCATGGACGCCGCCACCGGCCGCATGGCCTTCGACGGCGCCGTCCGGCTGAAGTCCCTGGCGGCCGCCCTGCCCGGGGACGCGAGCGTGGCGCTGTTCTGCCACAGCTACGGATCGGTGGTGTGCGGGGTCGCCGCGCGCGAGCTGCCGGACCGGGTGACGGACGTGGTGGTGGCGGGCAGCCCCGGGATGCGCACTTCGAGCGTCGAAGGGCTGCACACCTCGGCGCGGGTCTGGGCGACGCGCGACGAGGGCGACTGGATCGCGGACGTGCCGCACCTGGAGGTCGGCGGGGTGGGCCACGGCGCCGATCCGGTGTCGCCGGAGTTCGGCGCGCGGCTGCTGTCCTCGGCCCGGGCCCGGAGTCACACCGGCTACTTCGCGCCAGGAACCGACTCGGTGGACAACTTCGCCAAAATCGGAACCGGTGCGTTCTCTTCCGTTGTGTGCGCGACCGGGGACGACGCCTGCCGGCGTGGAATTTCCGGGGCGGAGCAGGACTGACGCGCGTAGAGGCTCGGAAAACGGGCCCCTCGTCGAGGGGGACGTGCGGGGGCCCCTCCCTTTACGATGTGCCGCATGGGTGACGTACTGGCCGGAAACCATGCCGTCTGGGAGTTCGACTCGGACTCGGTGCTCATCCGCTTCGCACGGGGGATAAGAACGCCGAGGACGCCCAGACTTTTCCATGCCCTGGGCTCGCGCCGGATCCCCCTCGAAGCGGTGTCCGCGGTGACCGTGACCGCCGGGAAGCGGGACACGGTGGTGCTGCGCGCCGCCCCGCGGGTGGGCGCGGATCCGCTGATGGAGGCCGCCGCCGGGCAGCTGAAGGAGAGCGCCGACCCGTACCGGCTGGTGCTGCCGGGTGAGCGGGCGCCGCACGCCGCCGCGTTCGCCGAGGCGCTGCGCTCCCGGCTCGGGCCGGATGCCGCCGAGCCGGCCGCGCGCTTCCTGGTCGACGTACCGCGGCCGCCGGTCCAGCTGAAGGCGTACGACGCCCGGGTGGCCTTCGACGGCGCGGCGATCACCTTCCACTGGTCGCGCACCGGCGCCACCGGCACCAAGTGGAAGGCGGGTGACCAGCGTTTCCCGCTGGCCGCCCTCGCCGGCGTCGAGTGGAACTCCCCGGCGGGCCCCGGCGGCCACCTGCGGCTGCTGCTGCGGGAGCCCCGGCAGACCCCCGCCGACCCCCGTCCCGACCACGACCTGGCCGCGGCCGTCTTCGGCGTGGGCTACGGGGCGGTGCACGAGTCGCTGCCGTTCGCCGCGGCCGTTCTCGCCGCCGTGCGGGGCCGCGGCGAGGTCGCCGCCCAGGTCACCCCGCAGGTCAGCACACAGGTCGCCGCCGTGGGCTCCGTCCCGGCGGCGCGCACCGGCAGCGACCGGTTGCGGCACCTGGGCGAACTGCACAGCGCGGGACTCCTCACGGACGCCGAGTACGAGGCACTGCTGGACCGCTTCCGGGCCGAGTCCCGCTAGGGCACTGGAGGCCCTGGAGGCCCTGCCAACACGCCGGACGGCGGCCCCCGTTGACACCGTCCGTTCCGTGCAGCACCCTTTCACTACTTGACTAGTGAAAGGGTGCTGCACGTGCTGGAATACCGCATCGACCGGCGCAGCGGCATGGCCACCTACCTGCAGATCGTCCACCAGACGAAACAGGCCCTGCGCCTGGGACTGCTCGAACCGGGCGACAAGCTGCCCACCGCCCGCGAGGTCGTCGAGGCGACGGCCATCAACCCGAACACGGTCCTCAAGGCCTACCGGGAGCTGGAACGCGAGGGCCTCGTCGAGGCCCGGCGGGGCATGGGCACCTTCGTACGCAGGTCCCTGGGCGGCTCACCGGCCGACTCGCCCCTGCGCGGGGAACTGGCCGACTGGGCACGGCGCGCGAGCGCCGCAGGGCTGGAACGGGACGACGTGGCCGCGCTCTTCACTTCCGTACTGGACCAATACTTCAAGGGGGACGACGCGTGACGGACCATCCGGTGATCGAGGCCTCAGGGCTGGGCGTGCGCTACGGACGGCGGCGCGGCTGGGCACTGCGCGACTGTTCCTTCCGGCTGCCCGCCCACCGGGTCTGCGCGCTCGTCGGCCCCAACGGGGCGGGCAAGTCGACCCTGCTGGCGCTCGCGGCGGGGCTGCTCCGGCCGACCGAGGGAACCGTCGCCGCGCCGCCGCGCGAAGAGACGGCCTACGTGGGCCAGGACAAGCCCCTCTACCCGCAGCTGACCGTCGACGAGACCCTGCGCATGGGCCGCGAGCTCAACCCGGGCCGCTGGGACGCGACGACCGCGGCGCGGATCGTCGAGGAGGGCGGATTCGACGGCGGCGCCCGGATCCGGTCCCTCTCGGGCGGCCAGCGCACCCGCGTCGCCCTGGCCCTCGCCCTCGGAAAGCGCCCCTGCCTGCTCCTGCTGGACGAGCCGATGGCCGACCTCGACCCGCTCGCCCGGCACCGGCTCATGGGGCTGCTGATGGCCGACGCCGCCGACAACGGCACGTCCGTGGTGATGTCCTCGCACATCCTCACCGAGCTGGAGGGCTCCTGCGACCACCTGCTGCTCGTCGACGGCGGCCGGATCCGCCTCTCCGGCCCCGTCGACGACATCGTCGCGGCCCACCACCTGCTCACCGGACCCGCCGCGGCCGCCCCCGATCTCACGGCGCACACCGTCGTCGAGTCGCGCACGACGGGCCGCCAGCTCACCGCGCTCGCACGGCTGCACGGCCCGGTCGACACGGCCACCTGGCAGGCGGCCCACCCGTCCCTGGAGGAACTCCTGCTCGCCCACCTGCGCTCCCCCGAGGCCCCGGCCCTCACCATCGGTCCGGTCGCCGCCGAGGCGGTGGGGGCATGAGCACGCTGACGCTGAAGGGACCGCGCTGGGTCACCGTCCGCCAGCACCGGCGCGCCCTGTGGGTGCTGCCCGCCGTCGTCGCGGCGAGCCTGGCCGGCGTGATCGCGCTGCGCTGGTTCGCGGTCCACGGGGCGGACCTCTACCCGGGCAGCCCGGACGGCCCGTTGCGGTCCGCGATGGACCTCGCCGGCACCGGGATCCTGCTCCTGCCCCTGCTGGTGGGGGCCTTCGTCGCCGGGCCGATGGTCGCCCGCGAACTGGAGAGCGGCACCTACCGCCTCGCCCTGACGCAGTCCTCGACGCCCAGGGCCTGGCTGGCCTCGAAGATCACGGTGGCCGCGGTGGCGGCGGTGGCCTGCTCGGCCGCCCTGGTCGGGGTCTACCGCCTCGGCTGGGCCCCGCTCGACGGCACGTGGCAGTTCTCCTGGGCGGACCGGGGACCGTACGAGTCGACCGGCACGGTGGCCGTCGCGTACTGCCTCCTGGGCGTGGCCGTCGGGGCCCTCGTCGGCCAGCTCGTACGGCGCACGCTCGTCGCCATGGCGGTCACCGGGCTCGTCACCGGCCTGGTGATGGCACTGCTCGGCGCCGTGCGGTGGTCCTTCCTGCCCGCGCTGACCGTGACCGGGCCGCTGTCCGAGAGGCAGCCGATCGTGCGCGACGGCCTCCTGATGGACGCCGGACTCATCACGGCCTCGGGCAGGCGCCTGCCCGAGGGGACCTGCTTCGAGAGGTCCCACCACCTCGGCGCGTGTCCCGATGAAATGAACGCGACCGGGTGGTACGTCGAGTACCACCCGGCCTCGCACTACTGGCCGACCCAGTCCATCGAGACGGCCGTGGTCATCGCCCTGGCCGCCCTCGCCCTCTGGGCCGCCTTCGCGGTCCTGCGCACACGGCACCCGTGAGGCGCGCGGCTACGCCTCCCGCGCCTCCCGCGCCTCCGAGGTGAAGGTCATGTCCGGGTAGCGGTCCCCCGCCACCTGGGCGGCGATCGGCTCCAGCAGGGCCAGCTGCGCCGGCGTCAGCGTGATCCGGGTCGCCGCGGTGTTCTCGCGCAGGCGTCCGGGCCTGCGGGTGCCCGGGATCGGGACCACGGTCAGCCCGTGCACCCGCGCCCGCTGCTGCACCCAGGCCAGCGCCACCTGCGCCGGGGTGGCCCCGAGCTCCCGCGCGATCTCCCGGACCGGGGCCAGCAGCGCCGCGTTGGTCTTGGCGTTGTCGCCGGTGAACCGCGGCTGGTGGCGGCGGAAGTCGTCCTGCGGCAGCTCCGCGGACGCGTCCGCGAAGGACCCGGTCAGGAAGCCCCGGCCCAGCGGGGAGTAGGGCACGAGGGCCACGCCCAGCTCGGCCGCCGCACTCACTGCGCTGCGCTCCACGTTCCGGCTGAAGAGCGACCACTCCGACTGGAGGGCCGCGACCGGGTGTACGGCGTGCGCCTCGCGCAGCTCCGCGCCGGTGACCTCGCTGAGCCCGAGGTGGCGCACCTTGCCCTCGCGCACCAGCTCCGCCATGGCGCCGACCGACTCGGCGAGCGGCACGGCCGGGTCGCGCCGGTGCATGTAGTAGAGGTCGATGACGTCCACGCCGAGGCGGCGCAGACTGCCCTCGACGGCCCGGCGCAGGTACGCGCGGTCGTTGCGGACGGCCCGGTAGTCGGGGTCGTCGTTGCGCTCTATGGCGAACTTCGTCGCCAGGGTGATCTCGTCGCGGTGGGCGGCCACGAACGGAGCCAGGAACTCCTCGTTGCGCCCCCGCCCGTAGACGTCCGCGGTGTCGAACAGGGTGACGCCCGCGGTCAGCGCCGCGTCCAGGGTCTGCCGGGCGGCCACCTCGTCGGTGTCCCCGTAGAACTCGCTCATGCCCATGCAGCCGAGGCCCTGGACGCCGACCAGCGGGCCGCCCTTGCCCAGTTCGACCCGTCCGAGGGTGGGGGTGCTGTGCGTGGAGGTGGAGGTGGTGTGGGTGGTGTCGTGCTCCGTCATCGGTGTGCCTTCCCCGCGACCGTCTTCATCGCATACGTGTCGATCTTGTAGTCCAGTACGCCGAGCGCGTCCGTGAGCTCCGTGATCCGCGCCCGAACGTCGCGGCGCGTCCGTTCCAGCAGCTCGCGGCGCTCCCCGACGGTGTGCTCGCCCTCGCGGACCAGTTCGGCGTAGCGGACCATGTCCGCCACCGACATCCCGGTGCTGCGCAGCTTGCCGACGAAGGCGAGCCAGTCGAGGTCCTTGTCGGTGAAGCGCCGCTGTCCCGAGTGGGAGCGGTCCACGTGCGGCATCAGTCCGATCCGCTCGTACCAGCGCAGCGTGTGCTGGGTCAGACCGGTCCGGGCCTCGACCTCGCTGATCGTGTACCGCGTCTGCGTCAGGCTCTGGCTCATGGACCCACGCTAAAACCCTTGAGTGCACTCCAAGCAAGTAGGCTCGGCCGCATGGAGAGCATGGAACCCGGCAACGGCATGGAAAGCCTGCGGATCATCGAGACCTGGCCGGTGCCGACCGCCGCGGCGGCCGTCGTACGCGCCGACGGGAGCCTGGCCGGCTCCCACGGGCCCCTCGACCACCGCTTCGCGCTGGCCTCGGTCACCAAGCCGCTCGCCGCGTACGCCGCCCTCGTCGCGTACGAGGAGGGGGCGATCGAGCTGGACGAGCCGGCCGGGCCCGAGGGGTCGACGGTCCGTCACCTGCTCGCGCACACCAGCGGCCTGGCCTTCGACGAGCACCGCGTGTCGGCCCCGCCCGGAGAGCGCCGGCTGTACTCGAACGCCGGCTTCGAGGTGCTCGGCGATCACATCGCCAAGGCCACCGGCATCGCCTTCGCGGAATACGTGCACCAGGCGGTGTTCGAGCCGCTGGGCATGACCTCGACCACCCTGGACGGCTCGCCCGCCAAGGACGGCGTGTCCACCGTCGCCGACCTGCTGCGGTTCGCCGCCGAACTGCAGGCGCCCCGGCTGCTCGACGTCCGCACGGTCGCCGCGGCCACCTCCGTCGTCCACCCCGGGCTCAAGGGCGTCCTGCCGGGGTACGGGCACCAGTCCCCCAACGACTGGGGGCTCGGCCTGGAGATCCGCGACGGCAAGTCCCCGCACTGGACGGGCACCACGTCCTCACCCCGCGCCTTCGGCCACTTCGGCCAGGCCGGCACCTTCCTGTGGGTGGACCCGGACGCGCGCGCCGCGTGCGTGGCGCTGACGGACCGCGCCTTCGGCCCGTGGGCCGTCGCGGCCTGGACCCCCTTCACGGACGCGGTACTGGCCGAGCTGGCCCCGCGCCAGAAAGCCGAGAAGCCAGGAAGCTAGGAAACGAACTCCCAGATCAGCAGCTCCCCCGGGGACCCGGCGGTGATCTCCAGCTCCCGCTCGGCGGTGATCCGCACCGAGTCCCCGGGGCCCAGCTCCGCCCCGTCCAGGCGCAGGTCCCCGCGTACCACGTGCAGGTAGACCCGGTCCGCCGCCGGTACGGCGACCCGCTCGCCCGCACCGGGCCGCCGGACGTGCAGCACGGCGCCGGCCTCCGGAACCTCGTAGGACGTGCTGTCGGACAGGCCCCGGACCACCTCGTACGAGGGCTCGCCGCCCGCGGCGAGGGGCGCGAGCCACATCTGCACGAAGCGCAGCCGCCCGTCGCCGTCGTTGCGCTCCACGTGCCGCGCGCCGGATCCGGCGCTGAGCCGCTGGAGGTCCCCGGCCCGGACGACGCTCTTCTCCCCAGTGCTGTCCTGGTGGGTGAGTTCGCCCTCGACCACCCAGGTCACGAGCTCGGTGTGGCTGTGCGGGTGCTCGTCGAAGCCGGCGCCGCGGGCGAGGGTCTCCTCGTTGCAGGCGAGGACGGGTCCGAAGCGCAGATTGTCCGGGTCGTAGAAGGACCCGAAGGAGAAGGCGTGCCGGGTCGCGATCCCGGCGGCCGGGTCCCCGCCCTCGTAGCGGTCGGGTCCGCGGCGTACATCAATCATGGGGCCACGGTAGCCCCAGCCGTGGGACCGGGCGCGGGCCGGACACGGGCCGGACACGGGACCGGACACGGGACCGGACTCCGCGCAGCCTTCCCGATAAGGCAGTCTTGTCCCGTGCCCCAACCCGAACGTGAGCATTCGCCCGCCACACATCCCGCGCATCCCGCTCCCGCCCATCCGCACTCCGCGACGCTGCGCCGACTGGAGAAGTCCTCCGGGCGGCTCGCGGCCAACGCGATCGCGCGCATGGACGAGACCCTGCCGTGGTACCGGGCGATGCCACCCGAGAACCGGTCGTGGATCGGCCTGGTCGCACAGGCCGGCATCGCCGCGTTCACGGAGTGGTTCCGGCACCCGGAGACCCCGCAGGCGATCTCGACCGACGTCTTCGGGACGGCTCCGCGCGAGCTGACCCGGGCGATCACCCTGCGGCAGACCGTCGAGATGGTCCGCACCACGATCGAGGTCATGGAGACCGCGATCGAGGAGGTGGCGGCGCCGGGCGACGAGTCGATCCTGCGCGAGGCGCTGCTGGTGTACGCCCGGGAGATCGCCTTCGCGACCGCCCAGGTGTACGCGCAGGCCGCCGAGGCGCGCGGCGCGTGGGACGCCCGGCTGGAGTCCCTGGTCGTCAACGCGGTGCTGTCCGGCGAGGCCGACGAGGGTGCCCTGTCCCGGGCGGCGGCGCTGGGCTGGAACTCCCCGGAGCACGTGTGCGTGGTGCTCGGCACCGCGCCGGAGGGGGACAGCGAGCTGACGGTCGAGGCGATCCGGCGCGCGGCCCGCCACCACAAGCTCCAGGTCCTCACCGGGGTGCTCGGGGACCGTCTGGTCGTCATCGCGGGCGGCAGCGACAACCCGATGCAGGTCGCGAAGTCCCTGATCGGGCCGTTCGCGGCCGGTCCGGTGGTGGCCGGCCCGGTGGTGTCCGACCTGCTGAACGCGACGAAGTCCGCGCAGGCCGCGGCGGCGGGCCTGAAGGCCTGCACGGCGTGGCAGGATGCTCCGCGGCCGGTCCTGGCGGACGATCTCCTGCCGGAACGCGCGATCGCCTCCGATCCCGCCGCCAGGGAACAACTGGTGGAGGAGATCTACAGACCGCTCGAAGAGGCCGGGTCGGCGCTGCTGGAAACCCTCAGCGTCTACCTGGAGCAGGCGAGCAGCCTCGAAGGGGCGGCACGGATGCTGTTCGTGCACCCCAACACGGTGCGCTACCGGCTCCGACGTGTGACCGACGTCACCGGATGGTCGCCGTCAGATGTCCGCTCGGCGTTCACGCTGCGGATCGCCCTGATTCTGGGGCGTCTGGCCGACGGCGATCCGCAGTCCTAGACTTTTGTCGGACATCAACAATTACCCCGACGGTTCTTCGTCCCTGTCCCCACGGGCGGCAGGGACCATCCACAAGAGAGAGTGTGAGGGTGCTCGTACTCGTCGCTCCCGGCCAAGGCGCTCAGACGCCCGGCTTCCTGACTCCCTGGCTCGACCTTCCCGGCGCCGCTGACCGCGTCGCCGCCTGGTCGGACGCCATCGGGCTGGACCTTGCCCATTACGGCACGCACGCTGACGCCGACGAGATCCGCGACACGGCCGTGGCCCAGCCCCTGCTGGTCGCCGCGGGCCTGCTGTCCGCCTCGGCACTGGGTTCCTCCTCGGCCTTCGGCGCCGTGGCGGGCCACAGCGTCGGCGAGATCACCGCCGCCGCCTATGCCGGCGTCCTGTCCGAGGCCGACGCGCTGTCGTTCGTCCGGACCCGCGGCCTGGGCATGGCCGAGGCCGCCGCCGTCACCGAGACCGGCATGGCCGCGGTCCTCGGCGGCGAGCGCGACGTCGTCGTCGCGCACCTGGAGAAGCTGGGCCTCACCCCGGCCAACATCAACGGTGCGGGCCAGATCGTGGCCGCCGGCACCGTCGAACAGATCGAAGCCCTCCAGGCCGACAAGCCCGAAGGCTCCATGAAGGTCGTCGCCCTCAAGGTCGCGGGCGCCTTCCACACGCACCACATGGCTCCCGCGGTCGCCACGCTGGAGAAGGCCGCCGAGGCCCTCTCCCCGGCGGACCCGGCGCTGAAGTACGTCTCGAACAAGGACGGCCTTGTCGTCACCACGGGCGCCGACGTCGTCGCCCGCCTGGTCGGCCAGGTCGCGAACCCGGTCCGCTGGGACCTGTGCATGGAGACGTTCGCCGAGCTGGGCGTCACGGGGATGATCGAGCTCTGCCCCGGCGGCACCCTGACGGGTCTGGCCAAGCGCGCGCTGAAGGGCGTACCGAGCGTGGCTCTGAAGACCCCGGACGATCTCGACAAGGCCGCGGCGCTCATGGCCGAACTGACGGCCTGAGAGAAGGAGCCCACACAGCATGTCCAAGATCAAGCCGTCCAAGGGCTCCCCGTACGCCCGCATCCTCGGCGTCGGCGGCTACCGTCCGATCCGCGTGGTGCCCAACGAGGTCATCCTCGAGACCATCGACTCGTCCGACGAGTGGATCCGTTCCCGCTCCGGCATCGCGACCCGTCACTGGGCCTCGCCCCAGGAGACCGTCGCCGCGATGTCGGTGGAGGCCTCGGGGAAGGCGCTCGCGGATGCCGGTGTCGGCCCGGAGCAGATCGGTGCCGTGATCGTCTCGACGGTCTCGCACTTCAAGCAGACCCCGGCCGTCGCGACCGAGATCGCGCACCGGATCGGCGCGGTCAAGCCCGCCGCCTTCGACATCTCCGCGGGCTGTGCCGGCTTCGGCTACGGTCTGACCCTGGCCAAGGGCATGGTCGTGGAGGGTTCGGCGCAGTACGTCCTCGTCATCGGCGTGGAGCGGCTCTCGGACCTGACGGACCTGGAGGACCGCGCGACGGCCTTCCTGTTCGGCGACGGCGCCGGCGCCGTGGTCGTCGGCCCCTCGGACGAGCCGGCCATCGGCCCCACGGTGTGGGGTTCGGAGGGCGACAAGTCCGACACGATCAAGCAGACCGTGCCGTGGGACGAGTACCTCGGCAAGAGCGGCGGCGAGAAGTTCCCGGCCATCACGCAGGAGGGCCAGGCGGTCTTCCGCTGGGCCGTCTTCGAGATGGCCAAGGTGGCCCAGCAGGCGCTCGACGCCGCCGGGATCACCGCGGACGACCTGGACGTCTTCATTCCGCACCAGGCAAACATGCGGATCATCGACTCGATGGTGAAGACTCTGAAGCTGCCGGAACACGTCACGGTCGCCCGGGACGTGGAGACCACCGGCAACACCTCGGCCGCCTCGATCCCGCTCGCTATGGAGCGGCTCCTGGCGACCGGAGCGGCGAAGAGCGGCGACACCGCGCTCGTCATCGGCTTCGGGGCGGGACTCGTCTACGCCGCGACGGTCGTTACCCTCCCCTAGGGCCTGGATCCACATCCCGGTCCGCACCACCCCGTTACCCAGAGAAGGAGCGCCACATGGCCGCCACGCAGGAAGAGATCGTCGAGGGTCTCGCGGAGATCGTCAACGAGATCGCCGGTATCCCGACCGAGGACGTCCAGATCGAGAAGTCGTTCACCGACGACCTCGACGTCGACTCCCTGTCCATGGTCGAGGTCGTCGTCGCCGCCGAAGAGCGCTTCGACGTCAAGATCCCGGACGAGGACGTCAAGAACCTCAAGACGGTCGGCGACGCCGCGGACTACATCCTCAAGCACCAGGCCTGAGCCTGACGAGCGTTTGTCGCCACCTGGCGGTGGCGCCGTGACAATTCAGCACCCCCTGAGACGTGGAGAAAGAATTCCTGTGAGCCCGACCAATCGCACCGTGGTCGTCACCGGTATCGGCGCAACCACTCCGCTGGGTGGCGACAGCGCTTCGACCTGGGAAGGTCTGCTTGCCGGCCGTTCCGGCGTAAAGCCCCTCGAGGGTGAGCGCTTCGCCGAACTCCCGGTACGCATCGCCGCCCCGGCCGCCGTGGACCCCAGCGAGGTCCTGGCCCGACCGCTGGCCCGCAAGCTGGACCGCTCGGCGCAGTTCGCCGTCATCGCGGCCCGCGAGGCGTGGGCCGACGCCGGCTACACCGCCCCGGCGGGCGAGGACGCGTCCATCGCGCCCGAGCGCCTGGGCACCGTGATCGCCTCCGGCATCGGCGGTGTCACCACTCTGCTCGACCAGTACGACGTACTGAAGGAAAAGGGTGTGCGCCGGGTCTCCCCGCACACCGTCCCCATGCTCATGCCGAACGGCCCGTCGGCCAACGTCGGCCTGGAGGTCAACGCCCAGGCGGGCGTGCACACTCCGGTGAGCGCCTGCGCATCCGGCGCCGAGGCCATCGGCTACGCCGTCGAGATGATCCGTACCGGCCGCGCCGACGTGGTCGTCGCGGGCGGCACCGAGGCGGCGATCCACCCGCTGCCGATCGCCGCGTTCGCCAACATGATGGCGATGTCCAAGAACAACGAGAACCCCGAGCAGGCGTCGCGCCCGTACGACAAGGCCCGTGACGGCTTCGTCCTGGGCGAGGGCGCGGGAGTCGTGATCCTGGAGTCCGCCGAGCACGCCGCCGCGCGTGGCGCCCGGGTCTACTGCGAGGTGCTGGGCCAGGGTCTGTCCGCGGACAGCCACCACATCGCACAGCCGGAGCCGACCGGTCGCGGTGTCGCGGCAGCGGTGCAGAACCTGCTCGACAACACGGGTCTCGACCCGGCCGAGCTGGTCCACGTGAACGCGCACGCCACGTCCACCCCGCAGGGTGACACGGCCGAGCTGAAGGCCCTGCGCAAGGTCCTGGGCGACGACCTCGACCACATCGCGATCTCCGCGACGAAGTCGATGACCGGTCACCTGCTGGGCGGCGCCGGCGGCATCGAGACCGTCGCGACCGTGCTGGCGCTCTACCACCGGCTGGCCCCGCCGACGATCAACATCGACGAGCTCGACGACGACATCGACGCGGACATCGTGCGCGGCGAGCCCCGCAAGCTGCCGGCCGACGGCCCGATCTCCGCGATCAACAACTCCTTCGGCTTCGGCGGTCACAACGTCACCCTGGCGTTCCGCAGCGTCTGATCCCGTACCACGTGAAGGGCCCCGCACGGCAGTCGCCGTGCGGGGCCCTTCACGTGTACGGCGTACGGGAGGACGGGACCTGAGCGCTCAGACCACCTGGTGAAGCCAGCGGACGGGTGCGCCCTCGCCCGCGTAGCGGAAGGGTTCCAGTTCGTCGTCCCAGGGCTTGCCGAGCAGTTTGGCGATCTCCGCCTCCAGGTCGGTCTCGCCGCGTGCGGACCGGGCGAGGGCGGCGCGCAGCCGGTCCTCCGGGATCAGGATGTCGCCGTGCATGCCGGTGACGGCGTGGAAGATGCCGAGCTCCGGGGTGGAGCTGTAGCGCTCGCCCTCGGCGTTCGGACAGGGCTCCGCGGTCACCTCGAAGCGCAGGAGGTGCCAGCCGCGCAGTGCGGAGGCGAGTTTCGAGGCGGTGCCCGCTTCGGCCTGCCAGGAGAACTCGGCTCTCCAGGTGCCCGGGGAGGCGGGCTGCCTGATCCAGTCGAGGTTCACCCGCACCCCGAGCACGCCCGCAACAGCCCATTCCACGTGCGGGCAGAGCGCGCGCGGTGCGGAATGCACGTACAGAACTCCACGTGTCGTCACCGGGACCTCCAGTGGTGGACGAGGTCGGGAATAAACTCCAGAAAACGGACAGTATGTGACGTGATGCAATGTAACGGAAATTATTTGACATTGCGCTACGGGACCTGCGGCCGAAACGCCACGGGAAAAAGCTACCGTGCGCCAGGGGTCATGGTGTGACGTACGGTCGCTCCAAGGCCCGTAATCACAGAGCTTTCACTCACCAGGACCCCCCGAACGATGCGGGGGCCGCAAGGAGGCTTCCTTCCGATGCGCACCACCGCTCCGCGCCGCCGCGCGCGCCGTACTCTCGCGGGCGCGGGCACGGCGGTCGTGCTGTTGGCCGGGGCCGTGACCGGGTGCAGCTCGGGCGGGTCGGGCGACCGGGGGGAGCGCGGGGCGCAGGCTGCGCCGCGGTGGAACACGGCGCCCGCCTCGATCGCGGCCGTGGGCGACTCCATCACACGTGGTTTCGACGCCTGTTCGGTGCTGGCCGACTGCCCCGAGGCCTCCTGGGCCACCGGGAACGACCCCGCCGTCCGCTCGCTGGCCACCCGGCTGCTCGGGGACGCCGAGGCGCCCGCCCGCAGCTGGAACTACGCGGTGACCGGCTCACGGATGGCGGACCTGCCGGGCCAGCTGGCGTCGGCCGCCGCGCACAAGCCCGACCTGGTCACGGTGATGGTGGGCTCGAACGACGCCTGCCGGCCGACGGCTTCCTCGATGACGCCGGTGGCGGACTTCCGGACCGGATTCGAGAAGGCTCTCGCGGATCTGCGGGCCGCCTCGCCCGCCTCCCAGGTGTACGTCTCCAGCGTGCCGGACCTCCAACGGCTGTGGGAGCAGGGCAAGGACCTCCCGATGGTCCGGCAGATCTGGAAGCTGGGCATCTGTCAGTCGATGCTGGCCGACCCGCTGTCCGCCACCACGGGGGCGACGGCCCGGCGCGAGCAGGTGCGGGCGCGGGTGGTCGAGTACAACGAGGTGCTGCGCGAGGTCTGCGGGAAGGACGCGCTGTGCCGCTACGACGGCGGCGCGGTGTTCCAGTACCCCTTCGCGGCGGAGCAGTTGAGCCACTGGGACTGGTTCCATCCGGGCAAGGACGGTCAGGCGCGGCTGGCGGAACTGGCGCACCGCCAGGTGACGGCCGCCGAACCGCTGCGTTGACGCTCGTGTGCGCGAAGGTCCGGGGGAGGGTGTCAGGGCCCGCCCCCGGACCGGCTTTTCAGGGGTGATTTCCGGCCATACGGTGTGTCACTCGACGTCGAGCGTCGCCGTCAGCCGGATGTCACCGTGCGAGTGGCTCGCGCGGACCTCGTAGGTGCCGCCGATCCGCCGCCAGCCGCGGGCCTCCTCGTCCCAGATCTCGAAGGCCCGGGCGGGCAGGGCGATCACGGCCTCGACGCTCTCGCCGGGGCCGGCCGCGACGCCCGCGAAGCCGGCCAGCCAGCTCGCCGGCCGCTCCACGGCCGCGCTCTGCGCGCCGTCGGACGCCGGGGCCGCGGGCGCCAGGTAGACCTGGACGACCTCGCGGCCGGGCCGGGTGCCGGTGTTGGTGACGCGGACCCGGACCGTGTCGGCGGTGGCCTCCAGGGACTCGTACGCCCAGTCGGTGTAGCCGAGGCCGTGCCCGAAGGGGAAGGCGGGGGCGACGGCGTGCTTCTCGTAGGCCCGGTAGCCGATGAAGAGGCCCTCGCGGTACTCCAGTCGCCCCTCGGTGGGGACGACCTCGGTGACGGGCGCGTCCGCGAACCGCGCGGGCCAGGTGGTGGGCAGCCGCCCGCCCGGCTCCGTGTCGCCGAGCAGTACGTCGGCCAGCGCGGCCCCGCCCTCCTGCCCGGGGAACCAGGTCAGGAGCACGGCGGCGACGTCCTCGCGCCACGGGAGCTCCACCGGGGAGCCCGCGTTGACGACGACCACGGTGTTCGGGTTGACGGCGGCGACGGCGCGCACCAGGTCGTCTTGGCGGCCCGGGAGCCGCAGGTCCGTGCGGTCGAAGCCCTCGGACTCCACGCGCTCGGTGGTGGCGACGACCACGACGGCGGTGTCGGCGGCGCGGGCGGCCGCCACGGCTTCGGCGATCAGCTCGTCGGCGTCGCGCTGCGGGCCGAGGTGGAGCAGCGAGAACATGACCGCCCGGAGCGGCAGCGCGGTCATGTCGGGGACCTGGTAGGTCAGTGACACCTCGACGGGCTCGCCCTCGGCGAGGGTGACGCGGGCGCGTTCGCAGGGGGCGCCGAAGAAGGCCTCGAACGGGTCGGCCTCGTTGCCCATTTCCTGGACGCCGCTCCACAGGCTCCGGCCGCCGACGGAGAGGGCGAAGGCGCCCAGTCCGCGGGTCCCGAAGGCGTGCTCCCCGCTCTCGCGCGGCAGGAACGTCCCGGTGACCTCGATGCTCGCCATCGTCTCGTACGTGACACCCGCGGGCAGGTCGTCGCCGATCCACTGGACCTGGCCGGACGGCAGGCTGCCCGTGCCGAGGACCGCCCCGGAGGCGTCGCGGCAGACGGCGCGCAGCTCGAAGCCCTTGTCGGCGGGGGTGGGTTCGTCGGAGGGGTCGGCGCCGACGGCGTAGGTCAGGGCCCCTTCGGGGAGGGCCGCGGTGAGGCCGTCGAGCGGGGAGACGACCCGCTCGGGGAAGACGGTGGCGCTGCCGCCGCCGAGGACGCGGGCGTCGCGGGCGGCGGCGCCGAGGAGGGCGACGGTGCCGCCGGCCGTCGCGTCGAGCGGCAGCAGGTCCTGGTTCCTGACCAGGACGAAGCCGCGGGCGGCGAGCTCGCGGGCCAGCGCCTGGCCGTCGATCGGGGCCGGGGCGGTCTCGACGACGGCGGGAGCGCCCTCCAGGAGGCCGACGCGGGCGGCGAGGCGCAGGACGTTGCGGATGGCCTCGTCGACGGCGGACTCGGGGACCTCCCCGGCGCGGACGGCCTCGGCGAGGGCCGGTCCGTAGACGGTGGTGGGGCCGGGCATGGCGACGTCCAGGCCGCCTTCGATGTCGCCGGCGGTGGAGCGGGCGGCCATCCAGTCGGAGACGTTGCAGCCGTCGAAGCCCCATTCGCCGCGCAGGACCTCGTTCACCAGGTACCGGTGCTCGGTCATCGTGGTGCCGTTGACCTCGTTGTACGCGGTCATGATGCCCCAGGGGTGGGCATTGTCGACGATGGCCTCGAAGGGCGCCAGGTACAACTCGCGCAGCGGGCGCGGGGCGATGACGCTGTCGACGGTGAACCGGTCGGTCTCGGCGTCGTTGCCGACGAAGTGCTTGACGGTTGTGCCGACCCCGCCCTCCTGGACGCCGGTCACGTAGCCGCTGCCGACGGCGCCGGTGAGAAGGGGGTCCTCGGAGTAGCACTCGAAGTGCCGGCCGCCGAGCGGGGAGCGGTGCAGGTTGACGGTGGGCGCGAGGAGGACGTGGACGCCCTTGCGGCGGGCCTCCTGGGCGAGGAGCCGGCCGGCGCGGCGGGCGAGCTCCGGGTCCCAGGCCGCGGCGAGCGCGGTCGGGGAGGGCAGGGCGATGGACGGGTCGTCGGCGGTCCAGCGCACGCCGCGGACCCCGATGGGACCGTCGGACATGACCAGGGACCGCAGCCCGATCCCGGGGACGGCGGGCAGGGACCACATGTCCTGGCCGGCCAGGAGGCGGGCCTTGGTGTCGAGATCCAGCTTGCCCAGCGCCGCCTCCACGGCGTCGTTGCGTATCTGATCGCGGACCTGATCGGCATCGGTCACGGCCGTGCCTCCTCGTTGAGTGCGGTGCGGTGCGGTTCTGTGCGGTGGCCCCATCGTGGACCTGTTGCCTGTTG
The DNA here is from genome assembly GCF_035917235.1 of Streptomyces sp. NBC_01294. NCBI lineage: Bacteria > Bacillati > Actinomycetota > Actinomycetes > Kitasatosporales > Streptomycetaceae > Streptomyces > Streptomyces sp. NBC_01294. The sequence continues at coordinate 5,621,034 of NZ_CP108423.1, read as the reverse complement.
AACGGTAGGGTTTGTAATCCGTTCGTGATATTCGAATGCCGTACGGTCCTGCTGGCAGGAGTGAACGGGAAGGGGTGCCGGGCGATGGTCAGGGCGAGGAGCGAGGAGCGCCGCGGGGAGATCGTCCGCGCGGCCGTCGAGGTGATCGCGGAGCGCGGCTACCGGGGCGCGTCCCTGAGTACGGTCGCCGAGCGCGTGGGGCTGACCCAGCAAGGGCTGCTGCACTACTTCCCGACCAAGGAGGCCCTGCTGGTCGCGGTCCTGGAGGAGCGCGACCGCTGGGACACGGGCGGCGGCTCGCGCGCCTCGGCCGGCACCTGGCGCCTGGACCTGCTGGCCTCGCTGGTGGACTACAACGCCATGCGCCCGGGCATCGTGCAGACCTTCTCGGCGCTGCTGGGCGAGAGCGTCACCGACGGGCACCCCGCGCGGGAGTTCTTCACCGAGCGCTACGCCCAGGTCCGCTCGGAGATGGCGGCGGTGCTGCGCGCCGAGTTCGGCGACCGCCTCCCCTCGGGCCTCACCCCGGAGCAGGCGGCCCCGCTGCTGACGGCGGTCATGGACGGCCTCCAGTACCAGTGGCTGCTGGCCCCGGAATCGGTGGACATGCCCGCGGCCTTCCGTTCCTTCCTGACCCTCCTGCGGGGCCCGGGGGCCCATGGCTGACCCGGTCCGCCCGCCGGATACCTTGATCATCGCAAGGGTCCGAAGAAGAGGGGTGGGTACTTCCATGGGAATGTCCGGATGGGCGAAGACGACCGCCGGGGCGCTGACCACACTGCTGGTCGCCGCCGGCCTGGGGACGCCGTCGGCCGCGGCCGCCGGGACGAGGGACCTCCAGGTCATGTCCTGGAACATCTGCGGCTCGCAGCGCTCCACCTGGCACTGCGGGGGCACCGGCACGCCGCAGGACAAGATCGACGTGGTCAGGCACCACGTCCAGAACGACGACGTCCAGGTCGCGCTGCTCCAGGAGGTGTGCGAGGACGACCTCACCGCGCTGATGAGCCAGTTGGGCCCGGACTGGAACAAGAGCTTCGCCCCGTACCAGTGGTCGCAGGGAGCCGCCGGCAAGTGGAACAGCCGCTGCGGTGAGGACAACGGGCGGGCCGACCGCATCGGAACCGCGATCGTGGTCAAGGGTCAGATGTCGGGCGCGCGGGAGTACCCGACGACGCAGCCGTACGTCGGCCAGCAGCGGCCCTTCCAGTGCGCGACGGCGGTCACCTTGAGCGTGCGGGTGTGCAACGTCCACGCTTCGCCCCTGGGCAGCAACCCGGACCACCCGACGTGGGACTACCGGGACGACCAGTTCGCGGAGATCAAGGCCGTCGTGGACGAGTACCCCCGGACGGTCTTCGGGGGCGACTTCAACGCGCTGTCCCCGGACTCCGCGAACACCAAGGACGCCTGGGTGTGGCCCGCCGGGCTCTACTCCACCGGCCGCGCCCTCGGCGCCACGGGCTACCAGGAGTGCGACCAGGAGCAGACGGACTCCCCGCGCACCGGCCGGGCCACGCACCACTCCGGCGCGAAGATCGACTACGTCTTCACCAGCGAGATCCGGCGCGGGTGCACGGTGACCGACTCGGCCTTCTCCGACCACCACGTCGTGATCCAGTCGGTGACCGTCTCGCCGACCGCGGCCCTCCCGACCGCGCCGCGTCCGTGAGGATCGCCGCAGCGCAGATGACGTGCGCCCCGGGCGATGTCCCCGCCAACGCCGCCCGGGCCGCCGCGCTCGCCGCCACGGCCCGCGACCAGGGCGCCGAGCTGGTCGTCTTCCCCGAGCTCACGCTCACCGGGTACGAACTGGCCGCACTGGCCGCCGACCCGGGCCTGTGGACGGCCGCCGACGACCCCCGCCTGGACCCCCTGCGCTCCGCCGGGATCGCCACCGCGGTCAATGTCGCCCTGCCCACCGGAGGCCCGCGACCGGCCATCGCGACGCTGGTCCACGACGCGGACGGCGCGCACGTGACGACGTACGCGAAGCAGCACCTCTTCCGCCACGAGCAGGAGGTCTTCCAGGCCGGCGAGGGTGACGGGCGCTTCGCGCTCGGCGGGATCCGCTTCTCGCTGGGCATCTGCTACGACAACCACTTCCCCGGCCTGCCGGGCCGCGGCGCCGCCGACGGCTGCCGGGTCCACCTGGCGAGCTCCCTGTACGGGACGGGCGACGGGATCCACGAGCGGGCCACCGTGTACCCCGGGATCGCCCGGGACCACGGCCTGTACGTGGTCCTCGCCAACCACGTCGGCCCGGCGGGCCCGTGGACCGGCTGCGGCCGCGCGGCGCTCTGGGCCCCGGGCGGCGCCCTGCTGGCCGAGGCCGACGACCGCACGCCGTCCGTGGTGACGGCCGAGGTCGGCCCCGCCGCCTGACGGATGCGTCAGGCGGGCTCGGGCACCCGCGAGCGGCGGCCCGGACTCGGCGTGCCGGGGTCCGGGAGCCGCGGCGCGGCGTCCTCGCGGTCCGAGACCAGGGCCGGCACCACGACGGCCAGGGCCGCCACCGCGTACACGCCGGTCCAGAGCACCCAGCCGCCGGGCGGGGCCCAGTGGGCCGGGGTCGCCAGCCACGGACCGCCGGTGCCGACGGCGAACCGGCGCAGCGTCCAGTAGAAGGCCGCCGCGTTGGCCAGCGCGAGGCCGCCGATGCAGAAGCCGACCAGCCGCCGCCAGGGGAAGCCGCGCTCGGGTGCGCGCGTGGCGCAGATCAGCACCGCCATCAGCGGCAGGCCGACGGCGAAGGGCAGCAGGTAGCGGCCCTGCCACACCATGCCGATCCGCTCCGCCTGCGAGGCCTGCGCAAGCACCGGCACCATCACGACGGCCACCAGCATGCCGAGCACCGCCACCACCTCGCGCTTGCGGCCGTAGACCAGCGCCAGCGCGACGAGCGTCGCGAGCACGGCCGTCCACACCAGGTACATCAGGGCCGGGCCCGGGGTGTCCAGCCAGCCGAAGAACCCGAGCATCTGCTTGATGTAGACCTCGGTGTTGCCGAGGGTGCGCTTCGCGGCGACGACCGTGGTGAGCGAGGCGGGGATGTCTATCTTCGAGTTGTCCGGGTGCCTCGCCGCCCAGAGCAGCGCACCGGCCGTCGCCAGGCCCAGCAGGGCCGTCCAGAGCCACAGGGCCTTGCGGCGCAGCACCGATCCCAGCACTCCGCGCCCCTGCGTCAGCAGCAGGCAGAAGACGACCGCCCCGCCGAACCAGATCAGTCCGAGCGGCCGGATGTTGATCAGCACCAGGCCGCCGACGCCCAGCCGGGCGAGCCGGCGGTTCAGCAGCACCGGGTCGGGTGACAGGACGATCGACAGCAGGGCCGTCCACACCAGGATCCCGGCGGCGATCTCGCCGCCGCTGGGGTTGACCATGCCGGACATGTACAGGGTCATCGGCGTGGCCGCGGCGAGCACGCCGAGCACCGCGAGCGAGCGGCGCCGCCACTCGGCGGCCGTGACCACCGCGCTGGCCAGCAGGGCCGAGCAGAGCAGCGCCGACATGAAGCGCATGAGGTACAGGCCCTTGGGGCCGTCGGCCAGCAGGCTCGGCCAGCCGGTCGCCAGGTAGTAGGCCGGGTGGTAGCGGCCGGCCGCGGTGGTGGCCTGCGCGATCTTCTCGGAGTTGCCGAGCGAGGGCGCGCAGGACGCGGGCTTCGCTTCCTGCCACGAGTAGCAGGCGTGCACCGTGGGCAGGTTCCGGTACCACTGCGGAAGCTGCACCCCGGTCTCGGCGAAGTGCCCGTCGATGCCCGCCACCGTGTGCGGGACCATCACCTCGGGTCCGCCGATCTGGCCCCTGGCGACGGCCGCGGCACGGATGAAGTGCGCGTGCTCGTCGGGAGAGCTGCCGATGGGGCTGGCAGCGGACCAGGAGCCGGTGAGCGCGAAGAACAGCGCGAACGCGATCAGCCAGAGCCGCTTGGGCGTGCGGGCCGACCAGTCGGCCAGCCGCGTCAGTGCGGAGATCATCGTTTCCCCCGGGTCATCGGATGAAGGTCAGCCAGCTCTGGTCGCCGTCCTTGGAGCAGGTGCCGCCGGGCGCGTACTTCGGGCAGCTCCCGTCCTTCTCCGTGATGGTGTGCGACACCCAGGGCAGGATCCGGTAGGTGTTCTCCTTGGCCGGCATGTAGCGGTCTGCCATCGAGGAGGAGACCGTGCCCAGGAGCAGCAGCAGGGCGCACATGGCTCCGATCACCGCACCCTCGCGACCGGGGAAGCCGGCGCTCGCCGTGCCCCGCGAGGCGTTGGACCCGGCCTGGAGCTCGGCCTCGGGCTCGGTCCCGGAGTCGGCCCGGCGCGCGGCCATCCGCTGCGCGACCAGGTGGACGAGCAGCGCGGACAGCAGCAGCCCGCAGTAGAGCAGCTGGTTGTTCGTGCGGGTGTACAGCTGGACGGTCTGCGTCTCGTACATGTTCGAGGCGATGTACATGCGCATCACCCACGCGCTGATGAACATCGCGGCGATGGTGACCACCATCGGCGTGCGGATGCCCAGCCAGATCGCGGCACCCAGGCAGACGAAGGTGACCAGGGCGAACAGCCCGACCCCGCCGTATTCACCGGGCAGCGGCCATTCGCCGACCTTGCCGGGCATGTCCGTGCGCCACATGAGGTAGTACGCCGGGTCGGTGAAGTTGTCGAACCGGAAGTTGTAGTCCTTGGTGGTCTGGCCCTCGATCAGCATGACCCTGAGGTAGCGCCCCGCGACCACGAGGAAGGCGGCCAGGGTGGCGCCGAGGAAGGCCGCGCCCTTGAGCCGGCCGGTCCGCCACGGGAAGTACAGCAGGGCGGCGAACAGCACACCCGCCGCGCTCCACAGGAACCAGCCCGAGTAGGTGAGGAAGAGCATGCCGAGCAGCGCGCCGAATCCGGCGCCCTTGAGCAGGAGCGGCCGCCAGTTCTGCGTGCCGCTGCGGCCCAGCGACACCACCAGCGCCACCAGGACCGGAACCAGCATGACGAGCACGGTCTGGCTGTAGGGCTTGTACGCGTCGATCAGCGCGAAGGCCGGGGCCACGCCGAAGGCGAGGGCACGGACCGGGCTGAGCAGCATGCGCCAGCAGAGGTAGACCAGCGGGCCGAAGGCGGCGGCGCCGAGGATCTGGAGGTCCTTGAAGGCGTAGGCGGTGTTGCCGCCGCGGAACCACTCGGCGTAGTAGCCGAGGGTGTGGAGGGGGGCCGGCGGGTAGACCGGGGAGCCCGAGGGGCGTCCGTTGGCCACCGCGTGGGCCCACTCGACGATGCGGCCGCTGTCGCCGTTGAGGCCGAACATCGGCCAGGGCGTGCCGTGGAGGGCCACGACCGCGCCGGCGGCGACGAAGCCGCTGGCCAGGCCCGCGAGGCCGGCGGCGGCGAACCGGGCGGTCAGGTCGAAGTGCCGGCCCTTGCGCAGCCGCATGGCCAGCGCCACCGCGCCGATGACCAGCAGGCCGAGGAGCGCGAACCGCAGCTGGATCGCCGCGAGGGCGCTGACCTGTGCGATCCGGTTCAGCGGGTTGAAATTGAAGCCGCGGGCGAGCAACGGAAGCACGAGCGCCGCGGCGAACGCGACGAGTGCTTCGAGGAGCAGGAGCGTGCCGCGGGAGGTGAGCCCTCGTCGGGCGGCCGATATCGGGCGGGCGGGCGCGGTCGGTCCGCCCGGGGGCAGCACGGCCACCGTGCCCTCGGTACTGACTGTCACTGCTGGGTCCCTACTGCTGGTCGGTCGTCGGCCCGGCGGCCGGTCGTGGCTCGGCAAGCCGCTGCCCTGCTCCGGCCCCCGCCGAAGCTCCGGGCCAGGGCGAACTCAAGGGCGGCGAGAGACAGCCTTGGCACTTGCTCCCGTGCATACTACGGGCCCATCCGGGGTACCCGGGGGCCGGTAACCGATCACCGTTCGACAACGCGGAACGCTATGCGGAGTCCGGCAGCAGGTGCTTCGTACCCCACTCCCCCAGGGATTCCAGGGCCGCGTTCAGCCCCTGGCCCAGCGGGGTCAGGGAGTACTCGACCCGCGGCGGGACCTCGTCGTACACCTCGCGGTGCACGATGCCGTCGGTCTCCAGCTCGCGCAGCTGGGCGGCGAGCACCTTCTCGGAGACGCCCGGGACGAGCCTGCGCAGCTCACCGAACCGGCGCGGGCGCTGTTCCAGCTCCCACAGGAGCGAGACCTTCCACTTGCCGTCGATCACGGACATCGCCGCCGCGATCCCGCAGTGATCCGCTCCGGGCCTTCGTGTCACCGCCATCGCGCACTCCCCACCTGCTCGCTCACCTCGGGGTAACCACCCACTCCAAGGTGCGTACTTGAGCGTCTCCTGGCCTGCCACCAGGCTAAACGCCATGACCGACAACGCACCGAAGAACTCGCTCACCCTGCTCGGACTCGGCGACATGGGCACCGCCCTCGCCCGCACCTGGCTCGCCGCCGGGCACCGCCTGACCGTCTGGAACCGCACCGCCGCCAAGGCCGCGGCGCCGGCCGCCGAAGGGGCCGTCGTCGCCGCGAGCCCGGCCGAGGCCGTCGCGGCGAACGGGCTGGTCGTGATCTGCCTGCTGGACGACGCCACCGTCGGCTCCGCCCTGGACGGCGTCGACCTGACCGGCAAGGACCTCGTCGACCTCACCACCGGCACCCCGGCCGAGGGGCGCGCACGGGCCGCCTGGGCCGAGGAGCGCGGGGCCCGGTTCGTGGACGGCGGGATCATGGCCACGCCGACGATGATCGGCGTCCCCGAGGCCGGGGGCTACGTCTTCTACAGCGGCTCGCGCGCACTGTTCGACACCCACCGGGCGACGCTGGAGGTACCGGCCGGGGCCCGTTTCGTCGGCGAGGACCCCGGGCACGCGGCGCTGCACGACGTGGCGCTGCTCAGCGCGATGTACGGGATGTTCGCCGGCATCTCGCACGCCTACGCGCTGATCGAGGGCGAGGACATCGCCCCGAAGGACCTGGCTCCGCTGCTGTCCGAGTGGCTCGGCGCGATGGGCTTCTTCGTCGGCAGCGCCGCCGAGCGGCTGACCTCGCGGGACTTCACCACCGGGGTGGTGTCCAGCCTGGCGATGCAGACCGCGGCCAGCGGCACCCTGCTGCGCACGGCCGAGCAGCAGGGGGTCAGCGCCGAGCTGATCTCCCCGTACCTGGACCTGATGCGCCGCCGGCTGACCGCCGATCCGGCCGCCCACGGCGGGGAGGACACGGCGGGGGCGATCACGCTGCTGAAGCGGTAGGACGGTCGGGGAGCGGCGGTTACGAGTACGCCGGCGGGGGCGGTCCGAAGCCCGCGGGGGTGGATTCGGCGGCCGGAGCCTCGTCGGCGCGCATGAGGTCGCGCGCCATCAGGGTGGCCCCCGCCACCGCTCCCGGCATCAGGAACACCGCGACCAGCGGCACGATGAAGGCCAGCACCAGCGGCACGCCGAAGCCCAGCACGAGCATCCGCCGCGACCGCAGCAGCGCCAGCCGGTCGGGCAGGTCCACCTTGCGCCGCTGCAGGGCCACGGCGGTGAGCTCCTGGGTGAGGAAGTATCCGGAGACACAGAACCCGAGCACCGGGACCACGGTCTGCCCGATCACCGGGATGAAGCCGAGGGCGAAGAGCAGGATCCCGTACAGCAGGACGCGGGCGAGCACCTTCACGCTGTCGCGGGCCGAGATCCACAGCTCCAGCCAGAGCGGGAGCCCGGACTCGGGGACCTCGCCGCCCTCGCTGCGGTCGACCTGCTCCGAGAGGGACTCGTAGAAGGGCTGGCCGATCAGCAGGGTCACGGCGGTGAAGGTGATCACCGCGAGGAAGAGCCCGAGGCTGAAGACCAGCGCGGTCAGGAAGCCGCGGAAGATCGCGAGCCACGGTGAGGACCAGCCGTCGGCGAAGGGCGTCGCCCAGGCGCTCAGGTCGTCGGCTCCGTAGCCGAGCCCGATCAGCGCGCCGGCGTAGAGGACCAGCGAGACCAGCCCGGGCAGCAGCCCGAAGCCGAACCACCGGCCGTGGCCGAACACCCATCGCTGTCCGGCCAGCAGATACCGGAAGCCCCCCGCAAGATCACGCATGCGGCCAGTTTAGACGGCGAAGGCCGCACCCCGTCGGGGTGCGGCCTTCGCTGAGCTGCGCCGGATCAGACGGCGAGCTCGACGGTGATGTTGCCGCGGGTGGCCTTGGAGTACGGGCAGACCTCGTGGGCCTTCTCGATGAGCTCCTTGGCGGTGGCGGCGTCCACGTTGGGGATCACGGCGGAGATCTTGACGATCAGACCGAAGCCCTCGTCGTTCTTGCCGATGCCGACCTCGGCGGTGACCGTGGAGCCGGAGATGTCGGCGTTCACGTTCTTGGCGACGACGCCCAGGGCGCCCTGGAAGCAGGCGCTGTAGCCGGCGGCGAACAGCTGCTCCGGGTTGGTACCGGCGCCGCTGCCACCGAGCTCCTTCGGCGGGTTCACGACGACGTCGAGCTGGCCGTCGTTGGTGGCGACGCGGCCGTCACGGCCGTTCTCGGCGGTGGCAACGGCGGTGTACGCGACGTCGGACTGCTGGATGGACATGAAGAATGATCCTCCTGGTAATCGTCGCGACTCGCGCCCACGGCCACGACGGTTGTGGAGTGAGCCTAACCGGTGAAAGAAACGATCATCTTTCCGGTGTTCTCGCCGCGGAGCATGCCGAGGAAGGCCGAGGTGGCGTTCTCGACGCCCTCGACGACCGTCTCGTCGTAGCGCAGCTCGCCGGAACGCAGCCATCCGGCGACGTCCTGGACGAACTGCTGCTGCAGTCCGGCGTGGTCGTTGACGAGGATGCCCTGCAGGCGCAGGCGCTTGCCGATGACCTGCATCAGGTTGCGCGGGCCGGGGGCGGCCTCGGTGTCGTTGTAGCCGGCGATCGCGCCGCACAGGGTGGCCCGGCCGTTCACCTTCATCGAGGAGATGGCGGCCTCCAGGTGGTCACCGCCGACGTTGTCGAAGTAGACGTCGATGCCCTCGGGGGCCGCGGCCGGCAGCTGCTCGGCGACGGGGCCGTTCTTGTAGTTGAAGGCGGCGTCGAAGCCGTACTTCTCCGTGAGCAGCGTCACCTTGTCGTCCGAGCCGGCGGAGCCGATGACCCGGGAGGCGCCCTTGATCTTGGCGAACTGGCCGACGAGGCTGCCGACCGCACCGGCGGCGCCGGAGACGAAGACGGAGTCGCCCTCCTTGAAGGAGGCGACCTCGAAGAGGCCGGCGTAGGCGGTCAGGCCCGGCATGCCGAGGACGCCGAGGTAGGCGGAGAGCGGGGCGAGCGAGGCGTCCACCTTGGTGGCGAACTTCGCGTCGAGCTCCGCGTACTCGCGCCAGCCCAGGTGGTGCAGCACGTGGTCGCCGACGGCGAAGCCCTCGGCGGCGGAGGCGACGACCTCGCCGACGGCGCCGCCCTGCATCGGCTCGTCCAGCTGGAAGGGCGGGATGTACGACTTCACGTCGTTCATCCGGCCGCGCATGTACGGGTCCACGGACATGTGCAGGTTGCGTACGAGGATCCGGCCGGCGGCGGGCTCGGCGGACACGGGCACCTCGCGCAGGGCGAAGTCCTCGGCGACGGGCCAGCCCTGCGGGCGACGGACGAGGTGCCACTCGCGGCTGACGGCGGGGATCTCAGACATGCGGCGCTCCTGGTCAGAACGAAATTGCTTCACTAGGTGAAACAACCATGCGCCTGGATATTTCATGTTGTCAAGTAAATGGGTACGCTGGTTCCATGCCCAGTCGTCGCGTAGACCCAGTGACCGTCGAGGTCGTCGAACTCATCGGCGATGTCGTGGCCCGGTACCACATGGAGTACGAGCACGCGGCCGCCAGCCATCAGCTGACCGGCGCCCAGGCCAAGGTGCTGAACCTGCTCTCCCTGGAGCCCATGCCGATGCGCCGCATCGCGCAGAAGCTGAGGTGCGAGCCCTCGAACGTGACCGGGATCGTCGACCGGCTGGAGCGGGGCGGCCTGGTCGAGCGCCGCCCGGACCCCGCCGACCGGCGGGTCAAGCTGGCCGCCCCCACCGAGGAGGGGCTGCAGACGGCGGAGCGGCTGCGCGAGTCGCTGGACTTCGCGCGCGAACCGCTGGCAGGGCTGTCCCCGGCGGAGCGGGCGGTGCTGCGGGACCTGCTCAAGCGGATGCTGGGAGGCTAGTCAGTCGCCCCAGCACAGCATGCCCAGGAAGCCGCAGTCCTTGGTCGGCGTGGGCTTCGGCGGGGGCGGGGGCGCGGGTGTGGGCGACGTCGGCGCACCGCTGGAAACGCTCTCGGAGGGCTGACCCGACCCTCCCTGCACGGTCTTCCCCGGGCCGGGGGTACCGGACTCCTGCCCCGACGTGACGGGAGCGGGCGCGGAGGGTGTCAGCCCCGGCTGGGCGACGCCCCCGGTCGGCGCCCCGGACCCGGCCTTCTTCGTGCTCGCGGCCGCCTTCGTGGTGGCCTTGCCGGACCCCGTGGGCGCGGCCGTCGGCAGGTCCGGCAGCGGGGCCGGCTGCTGGGGGCCGTCGTCGGTCAGCACCACCTTCGCGGCGCGGTCGGTGCCCTCGCCTTCGGCGGTCATCCGGGCCACCGCCAGCGAGCCCCCGAGCGCGATCAGCAGCCCGAGCGCGATGGTCAGCACGGTCCGGCGGCGCCGCCGGTGCGTGGCCCGGCGGCGCGTACCGGCTCTTCGCTCGTTCGGCGCGGACAGCACGACCAGCGAGTCGGCGTACACGTCGGCCAGCGCGGTCGGCGCCTCGGCGACCGGCGCCTCGACGGCGGGTCCGGGGACGGACGCGGCGACGGGCGCGGCGGGTATCAGGTACTCAGCCGGGGTTCCGCATCCGGCGCACGCGAGTGCGCCGTTGAGATGCCTCCGGCACGCGTGGCAGTAGTTCATGGCGCCCGCAGGCTACGTGGTCTGCGGCAACATCCGTATCCCGAGAACGTAAGGATCCTGTGTGGAATCGTTTCCTCCATGACAACTTACGGGCCGGTCTCCTTCCAGTTGGTGTTGTTGCGGCGGATGGCGGACTTCCAGCCGGAGCTTGCCGACGAGGCCCGCCGCCGGCTGGGCGCCTCGCTCGCGGACCAGCGCGAGGCGAACAGGCGCTGGCAGGCGATGGTCCATCCCCCAGACTCCGTCCGGGGGGACCCCCAGTCCCGCTCCCGCGGCGCGCTGGCCCGGTACCGCTCGGTGCTCGGCCCGCCCGAGTCCGCCGAGCGCCGCACGATCGGCGATCTGGAGTGCGAGGCCCTGCTGTGGCCGCTGCCGCTCTGGCCGGCCCTGCGCTTCGAGGTGCTGGCGGCGCCGGACGGGGCGGTGTGGAACGAGTGGCTCGTCCGGGCGCCGGGCGCGCGGGGCCCCGTACTGGAGTCGCCGGACGACCTGCTGCCCTGGTCGGCGACGGTGGACGAGGTGGCACTGGCCTTCGCCCCCGTACGGCCGATGGAGGGCACCGCGCCGACCCGCTGGCGCCTGGCATTCGCCGCTCAGGGGCGCCCCTGCGTCGCGGAGTTCACGTACGGCCTGCTCCAGCGGGTCGCCGTCGGGGACGCCGCGGACCCCGCCGGGGGCGCGGCCGCCAGGAGTTAGGAGGCGGGGCTGCGGGGTTCAGGGGTCACGAGGCGAGGAAGGCGCGTACGCCCGCCGAGGTCCCGTCGTCCCCGAGCAGGTCGTTGTGCTCGAGGCAGCCGACCTGCGTGTTGGCGGCCCCGGTCAGCGGCACGCTGTCGTCCGGGTTGACGATCTCGTCGCAGTGGGACCAGAAGGTCGCGTACTTCACCGCGCCCGGGGTCTCGTCCCCGCCGTTCAGGTTCTTCACCACGTACGAACCGGGCGTCATGTCCCGGCACGCCTGGTCCCACAGGGCGCAGGCCCACGCGGTGGAGGTGCCGCGGTTGGGTCCGGCCAGCGAGACCCAGTGGCCGACGGTGGCCGCGCCGCCGCCGAACTTCACGTACCAGCGGCTCACCAGCGAGCCGAAGGAGTGCGCGACGACGTCGACCTTGGCGGCGCCGGTCTCGCGGCGGACCTGGTCGACGTAGGCGGCGAGCCGTCCGGTGAGGACCTCGTTGACGGACTGGTGGGTGTCGTAGCCGAAGGAGTGGAGCTCCGAGTCGGCGTACCCGGCGGCCCGCAGGTCCGCGCGCAGGGCTCCCCAGACGCCCGGATCGGCGTTGTAACCGTGCACGAAGACCACCGGATTGCGTGCTGACACCTGCTCGGACGACCCGGCCGGGCCCCGGTCGGCGGCGTGGGCCGCGAGGGGCGCCGTCAGCGTCAGGCAGAGCGTCAGAAGTGCCGGCAGGGCCTGTCGGGCCGTCAGCATCGAGTCCCCTTTACCTTGTTACGCGTGAGTAGCGCGTGCAGTGCGGGCATGGTGCTGCCTGTCGGTACAGAAATCCACCCCCATGCAGCCGCGAGGCACCCCCCGGCCGGAGCATCCCAACGGGCGGTCAGCCGTGAATGTCCGAGATGATATGGAATGTGACCGGCATTTCCGCCGGTTCTCTTGCGTCCGTGCCCTCGGGAGGATCTGCCGTGACCGTCAGTCTTGAGCAGTTGCGCCGCTGCCACGTCGCCGTCGACCTGGGGGCGGCCCGGACCCGCGTGTACGTCAAGGGCGCCGGCCTCGTGGTCGACGAGCCCAGCGTCGCCGCGGTCAACACGCGCACCGGCGCACTCATCGCCGTCGGCACCTTCGCCGAACGGATGACCGGCCGCACGCCCGACTACATCCGGGTCGTGCGCCCCGTCTCCGGCGGCACCGTCGTCGACATCGAGATGGCCCAGCGGATGCTGCGCCACCTCCTCGGCGAGAAGCTGCGGCGCGCCCTGCGCCGCAAGCCGCGGCTGCGGGCCGCCGCCTGCACCCCGCACGACGCGGACCCGCTCGCCCAGCGGGCGACGGTGGAGACCCTCGTCGGACTCGGCGCCCGGCGCGTCGAACTGGTCGACACCCTGATCGCGGCGGCCGTCGGCTGCGGACTGCCCGTGGAGCAGCCGACCGCGACGATGATCATGGTGTGCGGGGCCGCCGCCACCCAGGTGGCCGTCCTCTCCCTCGGCTCGATCGTCACCGCCGAGCGGATCCCGGTCGGCGGCGAGGCCATCGACCACGCGGTCGTCCAGCACCTGCGCCACGCGCACGAGCTGATGCTGCCCAGCCAGGCCGTCCGGCCGCTCCAACTGGCCCTGCACGGCAACGGCCTCACCGCCGAGGGACCGGCCTCCACCCTGATCCACGGCCGCGACGTGGCCACCGGACTGGCCCGTTCCGTCCACGTGGACACCGCGGCCGTGCGGGACGCCATCCACACCCCGCTGACCGCCGTCCTCGACGGCATCGGCAAGGTGCTGCGGGACTGCCCGCCGGACCTGGTGGCGGACCTGACGGACCGGGGAATCATGATGGTGGGCGGCAGCGCCCTGCTGCCGGGCCTGGACCAGATGCTGCGGGACGCCACCGGAATGCCCGTCGCCATCGCGGAACGGCCGGACGTGTGCGCCGTACTCGGTCTCGGCGCGATGCTCGAAGGGAAGATCGCCCCCATGGTCCTCAACCCGCTGTCCGAATGACCGACGCCGGGCACGAGCCCGAACGGCGGCCCGGCGGGGAAGCCGGCGAGCAACCCCGCGAGCAGCCCGAGGAGGACGGGGCGAGCCTCCCCGTCCTGCTGGAAGCCGTCCTCAGCGTCGGCTCCGAACTGGAGCTGCGCGCCACCCTCCAGCACATCGTGGAATCGGCGACCGAGCTGAGCGCAGCCCGGTACGGAGCGCTCGGGGTCGTCGACCCCGAGCGCGTCCGGCTGACCGAGCTGTTCACGTCCGGGCTCACCGAGGCGCAGCGGGCCGCCATCCCCCACCTGCCGGACGGGCGCTCCGGCCTGCTCGGGGTCCTCCTCAAGGACCCGCGCCCGCTCCTGCTGGACGACCTCACCCAGGACCCCCGGGCCGTCGGCCTCCCGCCGGGCCACCCTCCGATGCGCAGCTTCCTGGGCGTCCCGATCCGGGTGCACACCGAGGTCTTCGGCAACCTCTACCTCACCGAGAAGCGCGGCGGCGGCCCCTTCACGGACGAGGACCTCGCCCTGGTGCGCGTCCTCGCCACGCAGGCGGGCATCGCGATCGGCAACGCCCGGCTCTACGAGACCGCGCGCCGCCGGGAGCGCTGGATCGACGGCGCCGCCGCCGTGACCACGGCCCTGCTGGCCGGAGCCCCCGCGGCGGACGCCCTGAAGTGCGTGGCCGAACGGGCCCGGGTACTGGCGGACGCCGCGGCCGGCGTGGTGCTCCAGCCGACCCCCGAGGGCGGCATGGAGATCGTGGCCGCCTCCACGCACGCGGACCCCGGGGACCTGGTCGGCACGGCGATCGCCCCCGGCTCGCCGGTCCTGGAACAACTCCTCGGCGGCGAACCCGTCTTCATCGAGGACTCGGCGACGGATCCGCGGATGACCACGCACGTCCGGGAACGGTTCGGGCCGAGCATGATGCTTCCGCTGCAGAGCGGCGGCCGGCTGATCGGCACCCTGGCCCTGCCGCGCGCCCGCGGCGGACCCCCGTACGACGCGGTGGACCAGCTGCTCGCCTCACAGTTCGCCACGCACGCCGCGCTGGCCCTCGTCCTGGCGGACGCCCAGCACGACCGGGAGCAGCTCGCGGTGTACGAGGACCGCGACCGGATCGCGCGGGACCTGCACGACCTGGTGGTCCAGCGGCTCTTCGCCACCGAGATGATGCTCGAAAGCACCCGGCGGCGCGCCTCGAACGCCCCGTCCGGAGACACGGTGGGCGACGAACTCAGCCGCGCCGTCGACGAGCTGGACTCCACCATCCAGGAGGTCCGGACGGCCATCTTCGCCCTCCAGCAGCCGCCGACCGACGCCCCGACCACCTTCCGGGGGCGGGTCCTGCGCGAGACGAGCGGGGCCGCGGTCCTGCTCGGCTTCCAGCCGTCGGTGCACTTCGCGGGCGCGGTGGACGCCCTGCTTCCGGAGCCGGTGGCCGTCGCCCTGTTCTCCGCCCTGCGCACCGCCCTGGCCGCGGCGCACCGCCGGGGCGAGGCCACCTCCATGGAGGTGGTGGTGGAGGCGACCTCCTCCCGGGTCCGCCTCACCGTGGCGGACGACGGCCGCACCGCGGCGGGGCCCCGGGGCACGACGGTGACGTGGGAGTCGGCGCTGTAGGCGGCCGGTGCCTCAGGGCTGGCCGGGCCGGGTGGCCGCGCGCAGGGCGATCCGGGTGTTGGACTGGGCCACCCCCGCCTCCCGTTTCAGCCGGCGCAGCAGCGCGTCGAGGGCGGCGGGGTCGGCGGCCCGGGCGCGTACGAGGTAGTCGTGCTCGCCGGTCACGTGCACGACCTCGGTGATCCCGGACAGCTTGGCGACCTGCCGTTCGAACTCCTCGTTGGTGGTGTCCTGGCGCAGGGTGACGTCGATGAAGACGACGAGCCCGCCGGCGGTGTCGGCCGCCGGATCCACCACGACGGTGAACCCGCGGATCACCCCGTCCCGGCGCATCCGTCGCACCCGGTCGGCAGTGGCGTTGGCGCTGAGGCCGACGCGGACGCCGAGGTCCCGGTACGAGATCCGCGCATCCTGCTGCAGGATGCCGAGGATTTCCCTGTCGAGGCGGTCCATACCGCGATTGTCGCAGCCGGGCCCGTTATTCGCGCTCATCCCTCGGGGCCGGAGGCCGACCCTCGCCCTATGACCATGAGCATGAGCACGAGCGAACTGATGACACCGGCCCTGGCGGGCGCGGTCGCGGGGCTGGGCGTGGCGATGCCGATGGGCGCGATGAGCGTGCTGCTGCTCCAGGAGGCGATGCGGAGCCGCCGGACGGCGGTGGCCGCGGCCGCGGGCATCGCGGCGGTCGACCTCGGCTACGCGGCCCTCGCCACGGCCACGGGCCCCTGGGTGGCCTCCCACATCTCCCCGGTCGAAGCCTGGGTCCGCCTGGCCTCGGCGGCCATCCTCCTCACGATCGCAGCCCACGGCCTCTCCAAGGCCCACCCCACCTCACTGACACCAAATCCAGCCCCACCGGCGCCAAACCCAGCTTCGCCGGCGCTTGAGGCGCGGGGCCCGGGGCGGAGCCCCGATCTTTCAGCCGCACAGGCACCCCCAGCCCGGCCGGCACCAAACCCAGCCTCGCCGGCGTTTGAGGCGCGGGGTCCGGGGCGGAGCCCCGATCTTTCAGCCGCACAGGCACCCCCAGCCCGGCCGGCACCAAATCCAGCCCCGCCGGCGTTTGAGGCGCGGGGCCCGGGGCGGAGCCCCGCGTCCGGCACCGGCACCGGCACGCGCCCCGCGGCAAAGGCCTTCGCCCGCTACGTCGGCCTCACCGCCCTCAACCCCACCACCGCCCTCTACTTCGCCGCCCTCACCACCGCCCAGGGCGCCACCCTCCGCACCGGCCCGGCCGGAGCCGCCTTCCTCCTCGGCGTAGGCCTCGCCTCACTCCTCTGGCAGCAGACGCTCGCCGTCCTCGGCTCCCTCGCCGGCGCCCGCATCTCCGACACCGCCCGCGTCTGGACCTTCCGCCTCGGCTACGGCCTGGTCGCCGCCTACGCCCTCAAGATCGCCTTCCCCCTCCCCTCCCTCGGCTGACCCGCCACGCCCTCCCCGGCCCTCCCCCGCCCACCCACACCGCCCTGCCCGCCCGGCACGACACCCCCTAGGGTGACCCCGTGACGACGACCCGCCTCTCGGCCCGCGCGGCCATCGCCTCCGTGACCGACCCCGGCAGCTTCACCGAACTCCCCACCCCCCAACGGGAGTCCACCCCCGACGGCCCCCTCGCCTGGACCGGCTACGACGCCTCCCGCGCCCGCGCCGCCGAACGCACCGGCGAGCAGGAGTCCGTCGTCACCGGCACCGCCCGCATCGGCGGCCGCGAAGCCGCCGTGATCTCCTTCGAGTTCGGTTTCCTCGGAGGCTCGCTCGGCCGGCGCACCGGCGACCGGCTCGAAGCCGCGTACACGCACGCCCGCGAGCAGCGCCTCCCCCTCGTCTCGCTGATCGCCACCGGCGGCTCCCGGATGCAGGAGGGCATGCTCGCGCTGACCCAGCTTCAGCGCGTGGCCCGCCAGAGCGTCCTGACCCGGGCCGCGGGGCTCCCCCAGGTCGCCGTCCTGCGCGATCCGACCACCGGCGGCGGCTGGGCCACCCTCGGGGCCGGGGCCGACGTCGTCCTCGCGCTGCCCGGAGCCCAGGTCGGGTTCGCCGGCTCCCGGGTGCGCCCGGCGGACGCGGACCCGGCGGCCTACTGCGCCGAGGGCCAGTACGCCGCCGGCCACGTGGACGCCGTGGCCCCCGCCGCGCACCTGCCCGGCACCCTCGCCGACTGGCTCCGCGTGCTGGCCGCGCCCCGGCCGGCCGGGCCCGTCGAGCCCCCGGCCGCGCTGGCCGACGTACGGCCTCCGGCCACCGGCTGGGACGCCGTCCGTCAGGCCCGCCACCCGGACCGGCCGCGCGCCGAGGCGTACCTGGACGCGTACTTCGAGCTGCGCCTGCACCTCTCCGGTGACCGGGCGGGCGGCACCGACCCCGGCATGCTGTGCGGATTCGGGCTGCGCGAGGGCCGGGCCGTGGCGTACGCCGCCCAGTGCGGCACGGCCACCCGCCCGGCGGGCTACCGTACGGCCGCCCGCGTCATCCGCCTCGCGGACCGGCTCGGCATCCCCGTGCTCACCCTGGTGGACACCCCCGGCGCGGCCAACGACGCCGCCGCCGAACACGCGGGCGCGGGCGCGGCCATCGCGGACACCTTCGCGGCGGTGGCCGGGGCGGCCGTCCCCGTCACCACCCTGCTGATCGGCGAGGGCGGCTCGGGCGGCGCCCTCGCGCTGGCCGCGCCGGGGAACACCTGGGTCACCCCGGACAGCTACTTCTCGGTCATCGCCCCGGAACTGGCGGCGGCCATCCTCAAGCGCCCCCCGTCGGCCGCCCCGGCCACGGCGGACCAACTCCGCATCCGCCCCCAGGACCTGGTCTCCCTGGGCGTAGCCCGCGGCATCGTCCCTCCCACCACACCCAGCCCTCCCACCACACCCAGCCCGGCCGCCCCATCCAGCCCCGCCGGCGTTTGAGGCGCGGGGTCCGGGGCAGCGCCCCGGCTACGGCGCCGCACCTCACCCCCGCGCCTCACCCGACCCGGACCCGACTCGGCCCAGGCCCAACTCGGCCCAGGCCCCGCCCGGCCCCGGCCCCGGCCCTCTAACGCCGCCCCGCAGGCACCCGCGCAGGCACCCTCACATCCACCCGGTACAGCCGCGTCACCTGCTGCGCCGGCGCCGTCCGTCAGCAGCGGCAGCCGCGCGACGGCCCCGGCCGTCGGAGTGTCCCCGCGCCCCACCTTCAGCGAGTACAGCCCGACCGGGCGTACCGCGCCGGGCTGATCCCGACGTGCCGCCCGAAGTGCCGGGTCAGGTGCGCCTGGTCGTAGAACCCCGCCGCCACGGCCGCCTCGGCCGGCCGGACCCCCGTCAGCAGCAGCCGCCGCGCCGTCTCGACCCGGCGCCCGGTGAGGTAGGCGTGCGGCGGCAGCCCGTACGCCGTCCGGAAGCTCCGGATCAGCTGCGTGGGATGGGCGCGGCCCCCGAGTGCGCGCCCCAGCTCGGCCGACGCCTCCTCCAGCGTGATCCCCTCGGTCACCCGCGCGTCGAGCAGCTCCCGCAGCCGTACGGCGGCCTCCCGGCCCGACGGGCCGTCCGCCGGCGCCTCACGTCCCGTCAGCCACCGGTGCAGCCGCTCCCGTACGAAGGCCAGCCGCGACTGGGCCTCGAGGGAATCCCCCTCCCCGAGCGCGAGCGCCAGATGCAGTCCGTGCACGCGCTCGCGCAGCACGGGATCGGCCAGCAGCGGGGCGTCGACGGCGGCTCCGGTGAGCCGCTCCGGCAGGACCGAGGTGTCCAGGTACAGCACGCGCTTGCGGAAACCCGCCTCGGTCACGGTCCGCCCGTCGTGGACCACCCCGGGCGGCAGCAGGATGACCTGGTCCGACACCCCGGCGCCGTGCCGTTCCCGGTCGAGCGCGAAGTCCACCCGCCCGCCGTCCACGATCATCAGTGCCCAGGTGTCGTGCACATGGGCCGGGTACGCGTGCTCGGTGAAGCGGGCGTGGAAGACCTCGGCGATGCCCGGCACCGACGGCTTCCAGGCGGAGACGGTGCTGCGCGGACGTATCGCGGCCATGTCAGGAACGTACAAGACCATCCGCGGGCGGGCCGCCAGGCTGTCCACATGACGACACACAAGGTCAACATCTCCGACAAGCTGGCCGGCTTCACCGAGCAGTGGGCCCCTCGCCGCATCGCCCGCGTGAACGACTACGAGGTCAAGCTCGCCCGGCTGCAGGGCGAGTTCGTCTGGCACACCCACGAGGACACCGACGAGCTGTTCCTGGTCGTCGGCGGCACGCTGACGATCGGCCTGCGCGACGGGGACGTGGTCCTGGGCCCGGGCGAGATGTACGTCGTCCCCCGCGGGGTGGAGCACTGCCCGTCGGCGGACGAGGAGGCGCAGATCCTGCTGTTCGAGCCGGCCGGCACCGTCAACACCGGCTCCGCGGGCGGCGACCGCACCCGGGAGCCGGTGGAGGCGTAGCCGGGCCGATTGCGACCGGGGCGGGTGTGTGTCGGGGTGATCCCCGCAGGGTGCCGAACGCAACGAGGCCCGGTCCTCCGGCCCCCGGCGCGCGCCCGGGCGCGGCGCGATCGTCCCCCCGGCCCGGACCGAGCGGCGCAGCCAACCGGCCCTGCCCAGCGGTCCCGGCGGCTACGCCTGCGGGGACCGCGCGTCGTACCGGGCGAAGTTCCGCCACCGCAGCGCGAGCAGGCACAGCACGAGCACACAGGCCAGCCCGCCGCCCGTGACGGCCACGCCCGGGGAGGTCAGGTCGGCGGCGGTCCCGGCGAGGAAGTCGCCGAGCCGGGGCCCGCCCGCGACGACCACGATGAAGACGCCCTGTAGGCGGCCGCGCATCTCGTCGGGGGTGGCGGCCTGGAGCATGGTGGTGCGGAACACCATCGAGACGGTGTCCGCGCACCCGGCCAGGGCCAGGAAGAACAACCCGAGCCACAGGTTCCGGGTGAGTCCGAACGCGGCCATGGCCGCTCCCCAGCCGGCCACGGAGAGCAGGATCGCCAGCCCGTGCCGCCGGATGCGGCCCTGCCAGCCGGAGAACAGCCCGCCCAGCAGCGCCCCGGCGGCGATCGCGGCCACCATCAGGCCGACCGTCTTCGCGTCGCCGCCGTACCAGAGCACGGCGATGGCCGGGAACAGCGCCTTGGGCTGCGCCAGCACCATGGCGGCCATGTCGGTGAAGAAGGTCATCCGGATGTTGGGCCGGGTCCCGAGGAAGCGCAGCCCGTCGACGACGGAGGCCCGGCCCCGCGCCTCGTCGGCGCGGTCGGGTTTCATCGACGGCAGCCGCCACATCGCGTAGAGGGCGGCGGAGAAGGTCACCGCGTCGATCAGGTACGCCGCCTGGTAGCCCCCGAGGGCGACGATCAGCCCGCCCAGTGCGGGGCCGACCATCGTCCCGAAGGTCATGGTCACGGAGTTCAGGGCGTTGGCGGCGGGCAGCTGCTCGGCCGGCAGCAGCCTGGGGATCATGGCGGACCGCGCCGGCCCGGTGAGCGCCCCGCACACCGCCTGGAGCGCGACGATGGCGTACAGGAACCAGACCCGGTGGTAGTCGAGCAGTGCGGCCCCGGCGAGCGCGACCGACAGCGCGGCGGCGCCGAGGGAGCTGTAGAGGCCAAGCTTGCGCCGGTCCACGGTGTCGGCGATGGCACCGCCGTAGAGCCCGAAGACGACGAGCGGGACGAGCGAGAAGAGGCCGACGAGCCCGACGGAGAAGCTGGACCGGGTGATGTCGTAGACCTGGAGCGAGATCGCGAGGGCGGTCATCGCCTGGCCGACCCAGGAGATGGTGCCGCCGATCCACAGCCGCCGGTAGTCCACGGAGGCGAGCGGCGTGAGGTCGGCGAATATGCGCCGCTTGGGTCGGGTGGGCTCGGCGGTACGGGTCACCCCGGATGATAACCACCGGCCCTCCGGCGGCCGGGGCCCGCCCCGACGGCCCTGCGGCGGTCCGCCCCGCCGGCCGTCCCGGTCCGCGGCTCCCCCCTCCCGCACCACTCGCCCCATGCGGCCCGGGGATCGCGCCGCGGGTGGCCCTTTGCCGGTAACTCGCCACTATCACCGGACATTTGACTGATTCGACGTGCGCTCCTCACCTCGTGTTCAGCTCATGATGAAAAGACTCGTATGTCCAGGGAGGCGTAGTGATCGAACCTGGCAACAGCACCACGAGCACCGGCACCACGCAGAAAACGGTGCACACCACCGTCCCCCTCACCGTCGGCGTCGAGGAGGAGTTCCTGCTCGTCGACGCCCGCACCTTCCGGGTGTCCCCCGCCGCCCCGCTGGTCCTCGCGACGGCCGGCGGCCTGCCGGGCGAGCTGCACCCCGAGGGCACCCGCTACCAGGTGGAGATTTCCACCCCGATAGCCCACTCGGCGGCTTCGCTGCGCACGGAGCTCGCCGCCCTGCGGCGCACCCTCGGCCGGGCGGCCCGCGCCCACGGCTGCCGGCTGCTGGCCGCGCCCTCGCCGGTCGTCGCCGTGGAGGGGCCGCTGCACCTGACCGACGACGAGCCGCGCCAGCGCGAGCAGCACCGCCGCTTCGGCGCGCTCACCGACACGCTGGTCAGCTGCGGCCGCCACATCCACATCGGCACGCTCGACGTGGACACGGCGGTGGCCGTGTCCAACCGGATCAGACCCTGGCTGCCCACGCTGATCGCGCTGGCCGCCAACTCGCCGTTCTGGGGCGGCCGTGACACCGGTCATGCCAGCTGGCGGGCGATGGCCTGGTCGGGCTGGCCCTCGGCGGGTCTGCCTCCGCACCACGCGTCCACGGCCCACTTCCGGCGCTCGGTGCAGACCCTGCTCGGCTCCGGGGCGGCCCTGGACACCAAGATGGTCTATTGGGACCTGCGCCCCTCCGGGCACTGGCCGACGCTCGAGATCCGGGCGCCCGACATGTCCCCGGACATCGACTCGGCCATCCTCCAGGCCGAACTGGCCCGCGCACTGGTGGCCACGGCCCTGCACGAGATCGAGGAGCAGCGCCCGGAGCCGGCCGTACGGGACGAGGTACTGCGCCTCGCGCGCTGGCGGGCGGCCCACGACGGGCTGGAGGGCTTCGGGCTGGACCCGTACACGGGGGCGGAGCTCCCCGCGGCGGACCTCGCGGAGGCCCTGCTGGACCTGGTCGCCCCGGAACTGGCCGCCTCGGGCGACCTGGACCACGCGGCCAAGAACCTGGCCCGCCTGCTGCGCGACGGCTCGGGCGCCCACCGCCAGCGCGTGGCGTACGCCCGCCGCCAGGACCTGACGGACGTACTGCGCCATCTCGCGGACGAAACGGAGGACTTCTAAGCCCGCAAGTGATCCGGAACACGCCAAAGCCGCAGGTGCGATCGTTTCTGCACCTGCGGCTTGCAGTGGGGCGGGTGGGACTCGAACCCACGGCCGACGGATTATGAGTCCGCTGCTCTAACCGGCTGAGCTACCGCCCCTTCACGGCGTGGCGCGTACACGTGTGCGCGCCGTCTGCCGCAGCATAGCCGCTCATACGATCTCCTGCCTCGGATGCCTCGCATGATCGGCTTCGCCTGTTCAGAGAGACCGCGCTGAGGGCTGCCCGGTTCCCGGAAGAGGCGGCAAAGAAAAGAAGAGGACCCCGTAGGGGCCCTCTTCCTCTTCCTTGCTCCCCCGGCTGGACTCGAACCAGCAACCCTCCGGTTAACAGCCGAATGCTCTGCCAATTGAGCTACAGGGGACCGCGCTCCCCCGACTGGACTCGAACCAGTAACCTGCCGGTTAACAGCCGGCTGCTCTGCCAATTGAGCTACAGGGGATTGCTGCGGTGCATCGAACAGCCCACCTCCGGCCTTGCCGGGGGGCGAGTGCCCGTTGCGAGTCATAGATTAGCGCAAGCAGGGGGGTGCTCCGCCAATCGGTATCGCCAGCAGGCCGGGCACCACACGACGAAGGGTGGCAGGCATGCGGTACAAGGTCACGTTCGTGGTCGGACTGGCCCTCGGGTACGTGCTCGGAACCCGGGCCGGACGCGAGCGCTACGAGAAGCTGAAGAAGTCCGCGCGGGAGATCGCGCAGAACCCTGCGGTGCGCAACGCCGCCGAGACCGCGGGCCACACCGGGCGCGAGTACGCCGGGAAGGCCTTCGCCGTCGTGAGCGCGAAGGTCGGCGACGCCGTACCGGACTCGCTCGCCGGGCGGGTCCGGGGGCTGCGCGGCCGGGTCGGCGGCGGCGCCGACGACGAATGGGGCACCAGCAACACCTGAGGCACACAGGTCCGCGCGATGGGGCCCACGGGACCTGTGAGGTTCCGGGGGCTCCGGAGCGGTGGATACCGGCCCCGCGTGCGGCAGAATTCACCACATGGGGATAGTCGCCGGGCTGGACAGTTCTTCCGCCTTCACACGCATAGTCGTCTGTGACACCGAGACCGGCGCCGTGCTGCGCCAGGGGTACGCACCCCATCCGCAGCCCACGGGCGAACCCGACGGCGCGCACCCCCACGAGACCGATCCACAGGCCTGGCTGCTCTCGCTCGGCGAGGCCGCCGGCGGCGGGCTCCTCGAAGGGGTCCAGGCCATAGGGGTCTCCGCACAGCAGCACGGCCTGCTGCCGCTGGACCCGCAGGGCGGGCTGGTGCGTCCGGCCCTGGTCGGCAACGACAAGCGCGGGCAGGTCGCCGCCGCCGACCTGATCGAGGCGTTCGGCGGCCGGCAGGCGTGGGCCGAGGCGGTGGGCTCGGTCCCGCAGGCCTCTCAGCCGATCGCGAAGCTGGCCTGGCTGGCCCGCACCGAGCCCGAGGCGGCCCGCCGGGTGGCCGTGCTGATGTCCCCGCACGACTGGCTGGTCTGGCAGCTGCTGGGCCGCCCGGCCCGGCGGACCACCGACCGCGGTGGCGCCTCCGGTACCGGCTACTGGTCGGCCGCCGCCGGAGCCTGGCGGCCCGACCTGGTCGAGCTGGCGCTCGGGCACCGGGCGCTGCTGCCCGAGGTGCTCGGCCCGGCCGACGCCGCCGGGACCACGCCCGAGGGGCTGCTGATATCCGCCGGCACCGGCGAGACGATGGCCGCCGCGCTCGGGCTGGGGCTGGGCCCCGGCGACGCGGTGGTCTCGCTCGGTGCCTCCGGTTCGGTGATGGCGGTGCACCACGAGGCGCTGTCGGAGCCGGGCGGGCTGATCACCTCCCTGGCCGACGCCACCGGCATGCACCTGCCGGTCGTGAACACCTCCAATGCCGTACGGGCCCTGCGCGGCACCGCCGAGCTGCTCGGCACCGATCTGGAGGGGCTGTCCGCGCTCGCGCTGAAGTCGACGCCGGGGGCGCACGGCCTCGTACTCCTGCCCTACCTGGAGGGTGAGCGGACGCCGAACCTGCCGCACGCCGCCGGGACCCTGACGGGGCTGCGCCGGGACTCGATGAAGCCGGAGCACGTGGCCCGGGCCGCCTTCGAGGGCATGCTGTGCGGGCTGGTGGACGCGCTGGACGTGCTGCGCTCGCGCGGGGTCGAGATCCGCCGGGTGTTCCTGCTGGGCGCGGCGGCCGAGCTGCCCGCCGTACAAGCCGCCGCACCGGGGCTGTTCGGGACGCAGATCGTCGTACCGGCGCCGGCCGACTACGCGGCGCTGGGCGCGGCCCGTCAGGCGGCCTGGGCGCTCGGCGTGGCGCAGGGCACGCACGCTCCGCACACGCCGCCGCACTGGCCGGCCCCCGCGGCGCAGGTCTTCGAGCCCGGCGAGGAGTTCCCGGCCTGGCAGGCGGTGCGCCAGCAGTACATCGCGACGCGCGAGCAGATCCACCCCGGGGCGTTCTAGGGACGGGCGGGGGCACCGTCCGGGTGGCGGTTCAGGCCAGCTGGGCCGCCACGTGCTTGACCACCGCGTCGAACTCCGCCGTCGGCGAGAAGTCGATGTACTCGGTGTCCTCGACGGCCTCCGGGGCGTGGCCGGGTGCCCAGTAGAAGGCCTCGCCGGCCGAGTAGAGCGTGTCGCCGTCCCTGGTGTGCATCTTGACCTTGCCCTTGAGTACGTAGCCCCAGTGCGGGCACGTGCACAGATCGTCCGGCAGCCCCTTGAACGCCGGGCTCATGTCCACGCCCTTGTCGAACCGCACGAACGCGACGGTGAAGTCCCCGCCGATCTCGCGCGTGCGCAGTTCCGCTCCGTCGGTGTCGAAGGCGACGGGCGCCTGCTCCCGTGTCGTGGCCGTCATGACTCCTCCACGGTGATCTGCTCCGGTGGTCCGGAGCCTTCCCCCTGGCCCCCGTCTTCCCAGTCTCCGCCCGGCCCGGCCCCGCCGCCCGGTGCACGGACCCAGGTCCCGGGGCGCCCGGGTACTCCTTTTGACCGGCCTTTGCGAAATCCGGTGGGGATCGCAGGGCCGTTTGGCCGAAGATGGGTCGAACCCCTCGATCTTGCCGACCGGAGCCTGCGCGTGCTCATACGACTTCTGCGGACCCATCTGGGGCCGTACCGGAAACCCGTCGCCGTGCTGGTCCTGCTGCAGCTGCTGCAGACCAGCGCGAGCCTCTACCTGCCCACGCTCAACGCGGACATCATTGACAACGGTGTCGTGACCGGTGACACCGGCTACATCCTGCGCTTCGGCGCGCTGATGCTCGGCGTCTCGCTCGTCCAGCTCGTCTGCAACGCCGGCGCGGTCTACTACGGCGCCCGCACGGCGGCGGCCTTCGGCCGGGACGTCCGCGCCGCCGTCTTCGACCGCGTGCAGAGCTTCTCCGCGCGGGAGCTCGGCCAGTTCGGCGCCCCGTCGCTGATCACCCGTACGACGAACGACGTCCAGCAGGTCCAGATGCTGGTGCTGATGACCTTCACCCTGATGGTCTCGGCCCCGATCATGTGCGTCGGCGGCATCGCCATGGCGCTCTCGCTCGACGTGCGGCTTTCCGGCGTCCTGCTCGCCGTGGTGCCCGTGCTCGGGATCTCGGTCGGCGCCATCGTCTTCAGGACGCGGCCGCTGTTCCGCCAGATGCAGGACCGTCTGGACACCGTGAACCGGGTCCTGCGCGAGCAGATCACCGGCAACCGCGTGATCCGTGCCTTCGTCCGCGACGACTACGAGAAGGACCGTTTCCGCGACGCCAACGCCGACCTCACCGGCATCTCGCTGGCCTCCGGCAAGCTCCTGGCCTACATGTTCCCCACGGTCATCGTGGTCGTGAACATCTCCAGCGTCGCCGTCATCTGGTTCGGTGCGATGCGCGTCGACAGCGGCGGCATGGAGATCGGCCAGCTGACCGCCTTCCTCGCCTACCTGATGCAGATCGTCATGGCCGTGATGATGGCCACCTTCATGTTCATGATTGTGCCGCGCGCCGAGGTCTGCGGGGAGCGCATCCAGGAGGTCCTGGACACCGACTCCAGCGTGGTCCCGCCCAAGGACCCGGTGCGCGAACTCGCCCGCCGCGGCCTGCTGGAGCTGCGCGGCGCCGACTTCCGCTACCCGGGCGCGGAGGCCCCGGTGCTGCGCGGGGTGGACCTGGTGGCCCGCCCCGGCGAGACCACGGCGGTGATCGGCTCCACCGGAAGCGGCAAGTCCACGCTGCTCGGCCTGGTTCCGCGCCTGTTCGACGCGACCGGGGGCGCGGTGCTCGTCGACGGGGAGGACGTCCGCGGGCTCGACCCCGACCTGCTGGCCAGGACGGTCGGCATGGTTCCGCAGAAGCCGTACCTGTTCTCCGGAACCGTCGCTTCCAACCTGCGCTACGGGCGCCCGGACGCGAGCGACGAAGAGCTGTGGCAGGCCCTGGAGGTGGCCCAGGCCAAGGAGTTCGTCTCCGCGCTGGAAGGCGGCCTGGAGGCTCCCGTCACACAGGGCGGAACCAATGTCTCCGGCGGCCAGCGCCAGCGTCTGGCGATCGCCCGCACGCTCGTGCAGCGCCCGGAGATCTACCTCTTCGACGACTCCTTCTCGGCCCTGGACTACGCGACGGACGCGGCGCTGCGCGCGGCGCTCGCCCGCGAGACGGAGGACGCGACCGTGGTCATCGTCGCCCAGCGGGTCGCCACGATCCGCGACGCCGACCGGATCATCGTCCTGGACGAGGGCCAGGTGGTGGGCGAGGGGCGCCACCACGAGCTGATGGCCGGCAACGAGACCTACCGGGAGATCGTGCTCTCCCAGCTGACGGAGGCGGAGGCCGCATGAGCGGACCCGGAGGACGGATGATGATGGGGCCGGCGACGCGCTCCATGGACTTCAAGGGATCGGGCAAGCGGCTGCTGGGCCAGCTCGCGCACGACCGGGCCAGGATCTGGGGCATGGTCGCGGCCGTCGTCGCCAGCGTCGGCTGCGCGGTGGTCGGGCCGAAGATCCTGGGCGAGGCCACCGACCTGGTGTTCGCGGGGATCGTGGGCCGGGAGATGCCCGCAGGGACGACCAAGCAGCAGGCCCTGGACGGGTTGCGCGCCGACGGCCACGACGGCATGGCGGACATGCTCTCCGGGACCGACTTCACCCCGGGGCAGGGCATCGACTTCGGCGCCGTCGGGGTGGTGGCGATCTGGGCGCTGGTGGTCTTCACCCTGGCCGGCCTGCTGATGCTGGTCGCGACCCGGCTGTCGAACCACATCATGAACGGCACCGTCTACCGGATGCGCGAGGAGCTCCAGGCGAAGCTGTCGCGGCTGCCGCTGTCGTACTTCGACCAGCAGAAGCGCGGCGAGGTGCTGAGCCGGGCCACGAACGACATCGACAACATCGGCCAGACGCTGCAGCAGACGATGGGTCAGCTGCTGAACTCGCTGCTGACCATCCTCGGCGTGCTCGCGATGATGTTCTGGATCTCGCCGCTGCTGGCGCTGGTCGCGCTGGCGACCGTGCCGCTCTCGGTCTTCGTCGCGGCGAAGATCGGCAAGAAGTCGCAGCCGCAGTTCGTGGCGCAGTGGAAGACGACCGGTGCGCTGAACGCCCACATCGAGGAGATGTACTCGGGGCACAACCTGGTCAAGGTCTTCGGCCGGCAGAAGGAGTCCGCGGCGCTCTTCGCCGAGCAGAACGAGGCGCTGTACCGGGCGTCCTTCAAGGCGCAGCTGGTCAGCGGCATCATGCAGCCCGTGATGCTCTTCATCTCGAACATCAACTACGTGCTGATAGCCGTGGTCGGCGGGCTCCGGGTCGCCTCCGGCACCCTGTCGATCGGTGACGTGCAGGCCTTCATCCAGTACTCGCGGCAGTTCTCGATGCCGCTGACGCAGGTGGCGTCGATGGCGAACCTCGTGCAGTCCGGTGTCGCCTCGGCGGAGCGGGTCTACGAGCTGCTGGACGCGGCCGAGCAAGAGCCGGACGCCGAGGTTCCGGAGCGGCCGCGGGAGCTGCGCGGCCAGGTGACCTTCGACAAGGTGGCCTTCCGCTACGAGCCGGACAAGCCGCTGATCGAGAACCTCTCGCTGTCGGTCGAGCCGGGCCACACGGTCGCGATCGTCGGCCCGACGGGCGCCGGCAAGACGACGCTGGTGAACCTGCTGATGCGGTTCTACGAGGTCACGGGCGGCGAGATCGGCCTCGACGGGGTGGACATCGCGAAGATGACGCGCGAGGAACTGCGCGCCGGCATCGGCATGGTGCTCCAGGACACCTGGCTGTTCGGCGGCACGATCGCCGAGAACATCGCCTACGGTGCCTCGCGCGAAGTCACGCGCGCCGAGATCGAGGAGGCGGCGCGGGCCGCGCACGCGGACCGCTTCATCCGCACGCTGCCGGACGGCTACGACACCGTCCTGGACGACGAGGGCGCGGGGGTCAGCGCGGGCGAGAAGCAGCTGATCACCATCGCCCGGGCGTTCCTGTCGGACCCGGTGATCCTGGTGCTCGACGAGGCGACGAGCTCGGTGGACACCCGTACCGAGGTGCTGATCCAGAAGGCGATGGCGCGGCTCGCGCACGGCCGTACGTCCTTCGTGATCGCGCACCGGCTCTCCACGATCCGCGACGCGGACGTGATCCTGGTGATGGAGAGCGGCTCGATCGTGGAGCAGGGCACGCACGAGGAGCTGCTGGCGTCGGGCGGCGCGTACGCGCGGCTGTACGCGGCGCAGTTCGCGCAGGCGGTCGCCGAGGTCGACTAGGGGCGCGGCGGGGGCTGGGTGGGGGCGGGGACGCCTTGCGGGGCGCCCCGCCGCCGTTCAGTCCAGGTAGCCGCGGAGCTGGTCGGCGAAGGCGTGGTCGCGGAGCTTGTTGAGGGTCTTGGACTCGATCTGGCGGATCCGCTCGCGCGTCACGCCGAAGATCCGGCCGATCTCCTCCAGGGTGCGCGGCCGCCCGTCGGCGAGGCCGTACCGCAGCTGCACGACCTTGCGCTCGCGTTCGCCGAGCGTCGACAGCACGGCTTCCAGGTGCTCGCGCAGCAGGAAGAAGGCGGCCGACTCCACGGGTGAGGTGGCGTCACCGTCCTCGATGAGGTCGCCGAGCGCGACGTCGTCCTCCTCGCCCACCGGGGCGTGCAGGGAGACCGGCTCCTGGGCGAGGCGGAGCACCTCCAGGACCCGCTCGGGGGTCAGCTCCAGGTGGACGGCGACCTCTTCGGCGGTGGGCTCGTAGCCGCGCTCCTGGAGCATGCGGCGCTGGACGCGGACGACGCGGTTGATCAGCTCGACCACGTGGACGGGTACGCGGATGGTCCGGGCCTGGTCGGCGAGGGCCCGGGACATCGCCTGCCGGATCCACCAGGTGGCGTAGGTGGAGAACTTGTACCCGCGGGCGTAGTCGAACTTCTCCACGGCCCGGATGAGCCCGAGGTTGCCCTCCTGCACGAGGTCGAGCATGGTGAGCCCGCGGCCCACGTACCGCTTCGCGACGGAGACGACGAGCCGCAGGTTCGACTCGATGAGACGGCGCTTGGCCATCCGCCCCATGACGACGAGCTTGTCGAGGTCGAGGGCGAGCTGGGAGTCGAGGTCCGGTGTGCTGCCGAGTTTCTCCTCGGCGAACAGCCCCGCCTCGACGCGCCGGGCGAGGTCCACCTCCTCTGCGGCGGTGAGCAGCGGGATCCTGCCTATCTCGCGGAGGTACTGCCGGAACAGATCCGCGGAAGGTCCCGCTCCGCCCCCGCTGTCGCTGCTGCTCCGCCTGCGCTGCACGGGCACCGGCTCGATCAGCTCCAGTACCTCGGGCTCTTCGTCCACGGCCTTGGCCTCCGAGGACTCGCTCACGTTCACGGTCAGGGTCCGGGTCTGCACGGGGGCGACCTCCAGGGCTCCGAGGACGGGGGCACCGCACCTCAGTGTGGGGTACGACACATCGCGGCCACGAGGGGCGTGCGAGCACTTTCTGAGTCCCCTGCGTGACGCATGGTTACCCCCCGCCCGGAACCCCGATGCGGATCGGACGCATGTCCGAGATGATCGTTTCCATGTCTGAGTACGAAACCCATGTGACGGTGCGCTGTGCGGACGAGGCGGAGCTGGACCGGCTCGAAGCATGGTCCCGGGCACGGGAGTTGAAGGTCACGCACATCGTGCTGGCGCGGGGCCGGATGGTGTCCCAGCCGATGCTGACGCTGCGGGACCACGCGAGCCACGAGCACCTGGTTCCGCAGCTGCGGGCGGCCGGCTTCGACCCGGTCCGCGTGAAGGTGGAGACGGTTCCCTGGACCACGCAGGCACCAGGCCCGGGCGGCGGCTACTTCGAACACCACCTCAAGCTGCGGCTGTCGGCGGACTTCGACCGCACGGCCCTGGAGTCCCTGGTGACCCCGCACGGCGCCCACCTGTCGTGGAACGCCCGCCGGGCCCTGACCGGGGGCGCGCACGAGCGGTTCGTGACCCAGCGGTGGCGGGGAACGGCGGCGGGGGCGACACAGGCCTGCGACGCGCTGGTCGCCGCGCTCGGCTCGGCCGGGTACGAAATCCGCTCGGAGGAGCGGGAGTTCGTCCTGTACGACAGTGACCTGTCGGTGGACGACGGATGGATCGAGGAGGGGGCGGACGGATGAGCGGCACGGAGTGGAGGCCGTCGATCCCGGGCGGGCCGGACGACCCGGCGGAACCGGCGGTCGAACGGCGGCGGCGCACGGGCGGGAAACCGCGCACGATGGCCACGGGTCCGGGCCCGCACGCCCCCGCCCGGGAAACCTTCGACCCGGCGCTGAAGCACTTCGCCGAGGCCTACCGCCCGCTGGACCCGGTGATTCCCGACGAGCGGGTGCGAGAGGCCTGGCTGCGGGCCCGGCGCGCCGCGATGGAGGTCGCCCTGCGCGCCGTGGGCGCCTCGGGCTGGGCTGACTCGCTCGTGCTGCGCGGCAGCATGCTGATGCGGCACTGGTTCGGCCCGGCCGCGCGGGAGCCGCACGACCTGGACTTCGTGGTGGTCCCGGCGGACTGGCGGATCGAGGAGGAGCGGACCGGGCGGATGCTCGACGCCGTCGCGGCGGCGGCCGGGGAGCTGGCCGGGGAACTGGCCGGGGGCCTGGACATGCCCTCCGAGCAGGCGGTCTCCGAGTACATCTGGACGTACGAGCGCGTCCCGGGGCGCCGGCTGGTGCTGCCCTGGGCGGCGCCGGGACTGCCGGGCGGGCAGGTCCAGTTGGACTTCGTCTTCAACGAGCCGCTGCCGGCGCCGCCCGAGCCGGTGGAGGTGGCGGGGGTCCCGCTGCTGGGCGCCGGCCGGGAACTCTCCCTGGCCTGGAAGCTGATGTGGCTGGCCGGCGACATGTACCCGCAGGGCAAGGACCTGTACGACGCGGTGCTGCTGGCCGAGGACCTCGTCCTGCCGTACCCGCTGCTGGAGGAGGTGTTCCGGCAGTCGGGGGAATGGGACTGCGGAGAAGGTGTTCACGAGCCGCCCGTCTTGGAGGTCTTCGACGGCTTCCGGGGGACCGACTGGAGCACGTTCGAGCAGGAGTACCCCGGGATCGACACCTCGGGGGACCGCTACGCCCGGCGCCTGCTGGAACTGCTGGCGCCGACTTTCGAGGAGGCTGCGCGATGAGCTCGTGGCAGGAGTTCGGGATGCGGAGCACGCACCTGCCGCAGGAGCCGCTGGACGACGCGACGCGGGCGGCGCGGCACCTGCCGCTGACGCTGCGCCCGGTGGCCGGGGACGACGTGCGGCAGCGGGCCGTCTTCGATCCGTCGCTGCGGCACAACTTCCAGGCCTACCGGGCGGGCGACCCGGTCTTCGACGATCCGGAGAGGACGGTCGCCTGGGCGCGGGCGCGGCGGGCCGCGATGGACGCCGTGCTGCTGGCGGTCTCGGGCTCCGAGTGGGCCGGTTCGCTCGTGCTGCGCGGGAGCGTGCTGCTGGCGGACCGGTTCGGGGAGGCCGCGCGGGAGCCGGGCGACCTGGACTTCGTGGTGGCGCCGCACACCTGGCCGATGGAGGGCCGGCGGACGGCGGAGATGCTGGACGGCATCGCGGCGGCGGCCGCCGGGCGGGCCGGGATCAAGGCCTCGGGGGCGGTGTGCGAGGACATCTGGACGTACGACCGGGTGCCGGGGCGCCGGATGGTCCTGCCGTGGTCGGTGCCGGGCCTGCCGGCCGGGCAGGTGCAGCTGGACTTCGTCTTCAACGAGCAGCTCCCGGAGCCGCCCGAGCCGGTCGAACTCGCCTGCGGGGCGGTGGTCCTGGCGGCGACGCCGGCCCTGTCGCTGGCGTGGAAGGTGCTGTGGCTCGTCAGCGACCGGCATCCGCAGGGCAAGGACCTGTACGACGCCGTGCTGCTGGCGGAGCACTGCCACCTGCCGAACGCGCTGGTGCAGGAGGTGTTCCGGGAGGCCGGGGAGTGGCCCTACCCGAACGCGGAGCTGGACCTGGCGCACATCGAGGACCTGGTCCCGAGCGGCTACGTCGGCGCCGAGTGGGAGCACTTCGAGGCGGAGTACCCGCACCTGGCCGGGCCCGGTGAGGAGGCGTTCGTCGCGCGCCTGGCCGAGGCCCTGCGCCCGACCTTCCAGGAGGCCCGCTGATCAGGCCGGCTCGACGCGGACCGCGCAGACCTTGAACTCCGGCATCCGGGAGACCGGGTCGAGGGCCGGGTTCGTCAGGGTGTTGGCGCGGCCCTCGCCCGGCCAGTGGAAGGGCATGAAGACGGTGTCCGCGCGGATGGTGTCGGTGATGCGGGCCGGGGCCACCGCGCGGCCGCGGCGGGAGGTCACCGCCAGGGGGCTGCCGTCGACCGCGCCGATGCGGGCGGCGAGGCGGGGGTGGAGTTCCACGAAGGGGCCGGGGGCGGCCTCGTTGAGCTCGTCCACCCGGCGGGTCTGTGCGCCGGACTGGTACTGGGCGACCACGCGCCCGGTGGTGAGCAGGAGCGGGTAGTCCGCGTCGGGGACCTCGGCCGCGTCGCGGTGGGAGACGGGGACGAACCGGGCCCGGCCGTCGTCGGTGGCGAAGCGGTCCAGGAAGAGGCGTTCGGTTCCCGGGGAGCCCTCGGGGCAGGGCCAGAAGACGCCCTGTTCGGCCTCGATGCGGGCGTAGGAGATGCCCGAGTAGTCCGCCGGGCCGCCGGCCGAGGCGCGGCGCAGCTCCTCGAAGACCTCCTCCGGGGAGGCCGGGAAGCCCTTCTCGATACCCAGGCGGGCGGCGAGTCCGTGCAGGACGTCCAGGTCGCTGCGGACCCCCGGCGGCGGGGTCAGGGCCCGGCGGCGGAGCAGGACGCGGCCCTCCAGGTTGGTGGTGGTGCCGGTCTCCTCCGCCCACTGGGTCACCGGGAGGACGACATCGGCGAGCGCCGCCGTCTCGGAGAGGACGACGTCGGCGACCGCGAGGAAGTCCAGGGAGCGGATGCGGTCCTCGATGTGGGCGGCGCGGGGGGCCGAGACGACCGGGTTGGAGCCCATGAGGAGGAGGGCCTTCACGTCCGTGCCGAGGGCATCGAGGAGTTCGTAGGCGCTGCGGCCCGGGCCGGGGAGGTCGGCGGGGTCGACGCCCCAGACCCCGGCGACGTGGGCGCGGGCCGCCGGGTCGGTCAGCTTGCGGTAGCCGGGGAGCTGGTCGGCCTTCTGGCCGTGCTCGCGGCCGCCCTGGCCGTTGCCCTGCCCGGTGAGGCAGCCGTACCCGGAGAGCGGGCGGCCGGCCCGGCCGGTGGCCAGGCACAGGTTGATCCAGGCGCCGACGGTGTCGGTGCCCTTGGACTGCTGCTCCGGGCCGCGGGCGGTGAGGACCATGGCGGATTCCGGGGCGCAGAACATCGCCACCGCCTCGCGGAGCCTGGGGACCGGCACGCCGGTGATGCGTTCCACCAGCTCCGGCCAGTGGGCCATCGCGGCCGCCCGGGCCTCCTCCCAGCCCGTGGTGCGGGAGGCGATGAACTCCTCGTCCGTACGGCCTTCCGCGACCACGAGGTGCAGCAGGCCGAGGGCGAGGGCGAGGTCGGTGCCCGGGCGCGGGGCCAGGTGCAGGTCCGCCTGGTCGGCGGTGCGGGTGCGGCGCGGGTCGATGACGATCAAGGTGCCGCCGTTGGCCTTGAGCTCGGTGAGGTAGCGCAGGGCGGGGGGCATGGTCTCGGCCAGGTTCGAGCCGACGAGGATCACGCAGCCGGTGCGCGGGATGTCCTCCAGCGGGAAGGGCAGCCCGCGGTCGAGCCCGAAGGCCCGCTGGTGCGCGGCGGCGGCCGAGGACATGCAGAAGCGGCCGTTGTAGTCGATCTGCGAGGTGCGCAGGGCGACGCGGGCGAACTTGCCGAGCGCGTACGCCTTCTCGTTGGTGAGCCCGCCGCCGCCGAAGACCCCGACCGCGTCCGGGCCGTGCGCGCGGCCCGTGCGGGCGAGGCCCCCGGCGACGGCGTCGAGGGCCTCCTCCCAGGTGGCCGGCTCCAGCTGCCCGGCGTGGGTGCGGACGAGCGGCTCGGTGAGGCGCACCCGGGAGGAGAGCACGGCGGGGGCGGTGCGGCCCTTGCCGCACAGCGCACCCCGGTTGACGGGGAAGTCGGCGCGCTCCTCCACCACCACGCCCGCGCCGCCCGGCTCGGGCCGCAGGTTCATCCCGCACTGCAGCGCGCAGTACGGGCAGTGCGTGGCGGTGACGGAGTCCGAGGTGTGCATGTACGCCAGCGTGCGTCCGCGGTGTTACACCGGCCGCCGCCTCGCGTTACAAGTCCGGGTGCTCTGCCTCAGCGCCGCCCGGCGCCGCCCGTGAGGCCCGGTGCATCGGGGGCCGGTCGAGGATCTCGACGTACACGATCCGGCCGTCGACAACGTCGAGGATCAGCATGCCCCGCTCTGGCAGGAGGGGCACGTTGCGGTGGCCGGGTCCGTAGGGCGTGCCCGGCGGGTGCGGATCGGTGCGGATGCTCTGGCAGAAGTCGTCCCCGCAGCCGCAGACCCCGACCATGCGGAGGTCGTGCGCGCTGATGGCGAGCTCGCGCTCCCCTTCCTCCTCCAGCAGGCGCACGAGCTCGGCCGTCAGATCAGGGAAGACGTCACGTACGAGGGGTGCGTCCTGTTCCATGCGCGGACCGTAGCCCGGCGGCCCCTGCGGAGGCACGCGCATGTGCGCCGGTGGGCGCCGGGCACGGCGCAGGGCTCACTGGCCGGTGAGGTGTTGTGCCGTCAGGCCCGCCGTCCAGCCGCCGTCGACCGCGAGCTCGGCGCCCGTCATGTACGCGGCGGCGTCGGAGAGCAGGAAGGCGATCGCCGCGGCGACCTCCTCGGGGACGCCGACGCGGCCCATCGGGGCGCCCGGGTAGTTGCCCTCGCCGGTCTGGATGCCGAGGGGCGCGGTCATCGGGGTCAGCGTCATGCCGGGGTGCACGGAGTTGACGCGGATCCCCGCCTCCGCGAGCTCGACCGCGCCGATCTTCGACAGGCCGCGCACGCCCCACTTGGAGGCGCCGTACCCGGCGGTGAGCGCGAGGCCGGTCAGGCCGGCGGCGGAGGAGATGTTGACGATGGACCCGCCGCCGTTCGCGCGCAGCAACGGGATGGCGGCCTTGATGCCGATGAACGCGCCGACCAGGTTGACCTCGACGACCCGGCGGAAGTGCTCGACGCTCTCGTGCTCCAGGAACTGGCCGGTGGCGATGCCCGCGTTGTTCACCAGGCCGTCCACGCGGCCGAACTCGGCGACCGCGTACTCCAGCGCCGTCCGCCAGTCGGCCTCGCTCGTCACGTCGTGGCCGATGAAGCGCGCCGCGCCGCCGAGCCGCGCGGCCGTCCCGGCGCCCTCGGCCTCCAGCACGTCGGTGATCAGCACCTTGCCGCCGCCGTCCACGACGGCCCGCGCCGCGGCGGCGCCCAGGCCGCGGGCTCCACCGGTGACGACGACGACCTTGCCGGTCAGATCCACCACAGCCACGTTTCCACCCCTGCGCTCGTACAGACAGACCGGCATATGACTAATCGGCATATCCGGCGCCGCGTCAGTCTGCCAGAGCGGCGAGCGCCTGCGACACCCCCTGCTCCTTCGGTCCCAGGAAGCGCGGGGCGGGCTTGAAGGCCGCGTCCAGCGCCGCCTTGCCGGCCGCGAAGACCTCGCGGGCCTCGCCGTAGTACCAGGTGGCGTCGTGCACGTCGGCCACCCCGACGCCGTACGAGTCCAGGCCCGCCGCCTGGCACAGGGTGACGGCCCGGCGGATGTGGAAGCCCTGGGT
Source organism: Streptomyces sp. NBC_01294 (assembly GCF_035917235.1). Taxonomy (NCBI): domain Bacteria; kingdom Bacillati; phylum Actinomycetota; class Actinomycetes; order Kitasatosporales; family Streptomycetaceae; genus Streptomyces; species Streptomyces sp. NBC_01294. Next base: position 5,584,409 of record NZ_CP108423.1, on the reverse strand, counting down.
GACCAGCACGGCCCGCTCGACCCCGAAGATCTCCTTGGCCCGCACGCAGGAGTCCCAGGTGTCGAAGCCGGCGTAGTCGCTGACGATCTGCGTGTCGGGCACCCCCTGCCCCGTGAGGTACGTCCGCATCGCGTTCGGCTCGTCGTACTCGGTGCGGCTGTTGTCCCCGGTGACCAGGACGACCTTGACCTTGCCCGTGCGGTACAGCTCGGCGGCGGCGTCGAGCCGGTCGGCCAGGTAGGGCGTGGGCTGCCCCCGCCACAGGCCGGCCCCGAACACCACGGCCACCTCGGCGGCGGGCGCGTCGGCCGTGGTCCGCAGCCGGTCGGCGGCCACCGCGTGCATCCACGCCGAGGGCAGCAGCGCCAGCACGCAGCCCGCCATGACCACCTGCACCGCCAGCCGCCGGGCCCGAACGGTGCGCAGCGCGGCGGCCGTCCGGCTCCACTTGACTCTCGGCAGGCGCGGTCCGCGCATCATCCATCCCCTGGTGTCTCGGTTGCTGGTCCGCTGGTCAGGACGCGTCCGGGGACCGCATGGTTCACCGGGCCGCCCGGGTGGACGGCGGGCGCGGCCACCGACAGCGGCGCCGACCGGCCTGTGAGCACCCGGCAAAGACCCGTCACCCCCGCGCAACGCGGCGGCAATCTCCGGCGCGCAGGATCGGTTCATGACGGAGCCGGTGCAGCCTCCCGAGTCCCCCGCCCTCCCCTTCGACAGTACGGCCGAGCTGCTCGGCCGCATCACCGTCCAGCTGGGCACCCAGCTCAGCGGCCTGCGCCGACCCGGAGTCCGCCCATGCAGCCCACCCTCGTCGCCGTGGCCCACGGCAGCCGTGACCCCCGAGCCCTGCACACCGCCCTCGCCCTCCTCGAACGGGTCCGGGAGCTCCGCCCCCGCCTCGACGTCCGACTCGGCCACATCGAGCTGAACGAGCCGCCGCTCGACGCCGTCCTCGGCGAGCTGCACGGATCGGCGGTGCTCGTCCCGCTGCTCCTCGGCCGGGGCCACCACGTCAAGCACGACCTCCCCGCGGCCGCCGCCCGCGCCGCCCATCTGCGCACCCGCGTCGCCGCCCCGCTGGGCCCGCACCCGCTGCTCGTCGAGGCCCTGTACGAACGGCTCCTGGAGGCGGGCTGGACCCCCGGCACCGCCGTGGTCCTCGCCGCCGCCGGCTCCCGCGACCCCGACTCCGCGGCCGACACCCGCCGCACCGCCGTCCTGCTCGCCGACCGCCTCGGCGGCGTCCCGGTGGTCCCGGCCTACGCCTCCGCCGCCGCGCCGAGCGCCCCCGAGGCGGTCCGCGCGCTGGCCGCCCGCGGCCACCACCGGACCGCCGTGGCCTCGTACTTCGCCGCTCCCGGCCGCTTCGCCGCCCAGACCGCCGCGGCGTCGCCCGCCCTCGCGGCCGCCCCCCTGGGCGACCACCCGGCCCTGGCCCGGCTCCTGCTGCACCGCTACGACACGGCCTGCGCCCGGCCCGCCGGCACCGCGCGGCCGGAACTCGTCTCCGCCTGATCCCGGTTTGTCAGTTGTTCCGGTTACCGTCTCTGCATGGAAGGCACCACGCACGCTCTGGCAGACGACCTCTACGACGCAGCCGACACCGAGCGCTGGGCCGCCGAGCCCGACAAGCGGCCCGGCCGGACCGCCTTCCAGCGCGATCGCGCCCGGGTGCTGCACTCCGCCGCGCTGCGCCGCCTCTCCGGGAAGACCCAGGTCGTCACCCCCGGCAGCCGCTCGTACGACTGGGACGCCAGTCCCCGTACCCGGCTCACCCATTCCCTGGAGTGCGCCCAGGTCGGGCGGGAGCTCGGCGCCGCGCTCGGCTGTGATCCCGACCTCGTCGAGGCCGCGTGCCTCTCGCACGACATGGGCCACCCGCCCTTCGGCCACAACGGCGAGGAGGCGCTCAACGAGTTCGCCAAGGACTGCGGGGGCTTCGAGGGCAACGCGCAGTCGCTGCGCCTGCTGACCCGCCTGGAGCCCAAGCGGTTCGTGCCCGACCCGGTGAGCGGCGAGCTCGTCAGCGTCGGCCTCAACCTCACCCGGGCGTGCCTGGACGCCGCCACCAAGTACCCGTGGGCCCGCGGGGACCACCCCACCGATCCCGGCTCGGTGAAGTTCGGCGCGTACGAGGACGACCTGCCGGTCTTCGAGTGGCTGCGCCGCGGCGCGCCCGCGGACCGCAAGTGCTTCGAGGCGCAGGTCATGGACTGGGCGGACGACGTCGCGTACTCCGTCCACGACTTCGAGGACGGCCTGCACGCCGGCCACCTCGACCCCAACCTCCTCTTCTCCGAGCCCGAGCGCACGGCGATCTGGCGCGTCGCCATCGGCCGGTACGTTCCCGCCGACACCGCGCCCGAGGAGCTGCGGGCCGCCCTCGACCGGCTGATGGAGCAGGAGTGGTGGCCGCACGGGTACGACGGTTCGGCCGTTGCGCAGGCCCGGCTGAAGGACGCCACGAGCCAGCTGATCGGCCGTTTCTGCCTGGCGGCCGAGGGCGCCACCCGGGAGGCGTACGGCTCGGGCCGGCTCACCCGGTACGGCGCCGAACTCGTGATCCCGCGCGAGGCGCGCAACGAGTGCGCGGTGCTCAAGGCGGTCGCCGACCTGTACGTCATGCAGCGCGACGAGCAGGAGCGGATCCGCGCCGACCAGCGCATCGTCCTGGCCGAAGTCGCGGAGGCGCTCATGGCCCGCGCCCCGGAGGGGCTGGACCCCCAGTTCCGGGCGATCTTCGACACGGCTGAGGACGACCGGGCCAGGAAGCGGGCGGTCATCGACCAGATCGCGTGCCTCACCGACGCATCCGCCCGTTCCCTGCACGCACGTCTCACCCGTCGCGCCCGACGCGCCGAAGGGTGAGCCGATCGAGCCACTCCCCCTTCACGCGGCAGGCTCAGTGCGGGACGCTCGCATGTGGTCGCATGTGGCGGAGAGGTTATGAGGAGGCATCAGGTGGTCGACGCACACCGGACATTCGTCATCGTCGGCGCGGGGCTTGCCGGGGCAAAGGCGGCCGAAACGCTGAGGTCCGAGGGGTTCACGGGGCGGGTGATCCTGATCGGCGACGAGCGCGACCATCCGTACGAACGGCCCCCGCTGTCCAAGGGCTACCTGATGGGCAAGGACGACCGCGAGAGCGTCTTCGTCCACGAGCCGTCCTGGTACGCGGCCGCCGACGTGGAGCTGCACCTGGGCCAGCCGGCGGTCCACCTCGACCGGGACGCCAAGAAGGTGGTCCTGGGCGACGGCACGGTCCTGCACTACGACAAGGTGCTGCTGGCCACCGGCGCCGAGCCGCGCCGCCTGGACATCCCCGGCACCGGTCTGGCCGGGGTGCACCACCTGCGGCGCCTCGCGCATGCCGAGCGGCTGAAGGGGGTCCTCGCCGGACTCGGCCGGGACAACGGCCACCTGCTCATCGCGGGCGCCGGGTGGATCGGCCTGGAGGTCGCCGCCGCGGCCCGCGGGTACGGCGCCGAGGTCACGGTCGTCGAGCCGGAGGCCACACCGCTGCACGCGGTGCTCGGCCCCGAGATCGGCCGGCTCTTCGGGGACCTGCACGCCGATCACGGGGTGCGGTTCCACTTCGGGGCGCGGCTGACCGAGATCGTGGGGCACGACGGGATGGTGCTGGCCGCCCGTACCGACGACGGGGAGGAGCACCCGGCGCACGCGGTGCTCGCCGCGATCGGGGCCGCGCCGCGGACGGCGCTCGCCGAGACCTCGGGGCTCGCCCTGGTCGACCGGGAGCACGGCGGCGGGATCGCGGTGGACGAGTCCCTGCGCACCTCGGACCCGGACGTCTACGCGGTCGGGGACGTGGCCGCCGCCCACCACCCGGTGCTCGGGACCCGGCTGCGGGTCGAGCACTGGGCCAACGCGCTCAACGGCGGCCCGGCGGCCGCGCGGGCGATGCTGGGACAGCCGGTCAGCTACGACCGGGTGCCGTACTTCTTCTCCGACCAGTACGACGTGGGTCTGGAGTACTCGGGGTACGCGCCGCCGGGCGGCTACGACCAGGTGCTGATCCGCGGGGACGCGGGCAAGCGGGAGTTCATCGCGTTCTGGCTGTCGGAGGGGCGGGTGCTGGCCGGGATGAACGTGAACGTGTGGGATGTCACGGAGCACATCCAGGCCCTGATCAGGTCGAAGAAGCCGGTGGACCGCGAGGCCCTGGCGGATCCTTCGATTCCGCTTTCCTCGCTGATCGAGGGCTGACGGCGGGTCCCTGCGGGTCCCCTCAGGCCGGGCCACGGGCCCGGCCTGACCGGCGGGACGGACCGCAGGGGTGCCTGACGGGTTTGCGTACGCCCGGCCGTAGACTTCACGGGTGGCAGGACGGATCAACGACGACGACGTGAAGGCGGTACGGGACGCGGTCCCGATCGACGCCGTGGTCTCCGAGTACCTCCAGCTGCGCAACGCGGGCGGCGGCAACCTCAAGGGCCTGTGCCCCTTCCACGACGAGAAGTCCCCGTCCTTCCAGGTCAGCCCCAGCAAGGGCCTGTACCACTGCTTCGGCTGCCAGGCGGGCGGGGACACCCTCGACTTCGTCATGAAGATCGACCACCTCTCCTTCTCGGAGGCCGTCGAGCGCCTGGCCGGCCTGGCCGGCATCACCCTGCGGTACGAGGAGGGCGGCTACACCGCCGGCACCAGCGGCCGCGGTGACCGCATCCGGCTGGTCGAGGCGCACAAGGCCGCCGCCCTGTTCTACGTCGACCAGCTCGGCAGCCCCGAGGCGGAGATCGGCCGCAAGTTCCTCGCGGAGCGCGGCTTCGACCAGGCCGCGGCCGCGCACTTCAGCGTGGGCTACAGCCCGGCCGGCTGGGACCACCTGACCCGCTTCCTGCGCGGCAAGGGCTTCACCGACAAGGAACTCATCACCTCCGGGCTCGCCCAGGACAGCCGCAGCGGCAAGCCCATCGACCGCTTCCGCGGCCGGCTGATGTGGCCGATCCGCGACATCAGCGGCGAGGTGGTCGGCTTCGGCGCTCGCAAGCTGCGCGACGACGACAACGGCCCGAAGTACCTGAACACGCCCGAGACTGCGATCTACAAGAAGTCCCAGGTGCTGTACGGCATCGACCTGGCGAAGAAGGAGATCGCGAAGACGTCCCGGGCCGTGGTGGTCGAGGGCTACACGGACGTGATGGCCTGCCACATGGCCGGGGTCACCACCGCGATCGCCACCTGTGGCACCGCCTTCGGCGGGGACCACATCAAGATCCTGCGCCGGCTGCTCATGGACAACGCCACCGCCGAGGTGATCTTCACCTTCGACGGCGACGCGGCCGGGCAGAAGGCGGCCCTGCGCGCCTTCGAGGACGACCAGAAGTTCGCCGCGGAGACCTCGATCACCATCGCCCCCGGCGGGATGGACCCGTGCGACCTCCGCCTCGCGCAGGGGGACGCGGCCGTGTCCGGCCTGGTGGAGGCCCGGACACCGCTGTTCGAGTTCGCCCTGCGGCACATCGTGTCGCGGCACAACCTGGAGAACCCGGCGGGGCGGGCGGCCGCGCTGGCCGAGGCAGCGCCGGTCGTAGCGAGCATCAAGGACCTCTCGATCCAGCACGAGTCGGCGGTCCAGCTGGCGGGGATGCTGGGCATCCTCGACGAGCCGTTCGTCGTCAAGCGGGTCGCGCAGCTGGCGCGGTGGGCCCGGGAGCGCGGCAACCAGCCGCAGCAGCAGGGCCGGGGCCGCCCCCAGGAGGCGGCCCCCGCCACGCCGCCGCCGGTCGGCGGCGGACCCGCCCTGAACCTGCGCAGCCCCGCCCACCGCACCGAGCGGGAGCTGCTCAAGCTGGCGCTCCAGCGGCCTGCGCTGGTCTCCCCCGCGTTCGACGCGTACGGGATGGACGAGTTCACCGCCCCGCCCTACGCGGCCGTGCGCCAGGCGATCCTGGACGCGGGCGGTGCCTCGCAGGCCGCCGACGACTACCTGGCCCGGGTCCGCGACGCCGCCCCGAACGACACCGTCCGCGCGATGGTCACGGAGCTGGCGGTGGAGGCCATCCACGCGAAGACGGTGGACGAGATCTACGCCGGCGTCCAGCTGGTCCAGGTCCGCCTGCGTGCCGTCGATCGCCGGGTCCTCGAGATCCAGGGCACCATGACCCGCCTGAGCCCACAGGCCCCGCCGGAGCAGCACGCCGCGGTCCAGGAGGAGCTGTGGGTGCTCCAGCAGTACGGCCGGCGGCTGCGCAACCGCGGCGCCGAGGGCCTGTGACCGCCGCTACTCGGCGGGCGCGTTCCGGCGCTTGAACCAGTCGCCGCCGGCTATCTCGGTCCCGGATTCCCGCAGGTCGCGGGCGATCAGCGGGGCCGCCAGGTAGACCCAGGCACGGACCGGGGTGCCGTCCGGCAGCAGGGCCGGGCGGGCGATCCGGTCGTAGATGTTCCCCGGGCGGCCCGGGCCCCCGTACTCTTCCAGCCGGTCGAGCGCGGCCAGCAGTTCCCCGTACGCGCGCGGCGCCGCCGTGATCAGCTCCCCGACGACGGCCGAGCCGGGGCGGTGGACCGCGAACGGGTATCCGGGGCCGTCGTAGAGCGCGGCGTCCAGGAGGACGGCGGGCTCCTCGGCGGCCGTGCGGCCGCGCAGGAACAGGTCGTGGTTGACCTCCCCCGGGCGCAGGGTCCCGTAGACGAAGAACGGGAGCGGAGCGGTCGGATCTTGTGGCCGTTCGACCGGTGTCACGGGGCCCTCCCTCGGATCAGGCGCAGCGGCCCGCCGGCCGGGCCGAAGGTCCCGGCTTTCCCTGCGCCCCACCACCGTACGCACCGCTGCCGCGCAACCTCGCGGTGCCCGGGACCCTCGCATGCCCCGGCCCTCGGTCACCCGGACGGACCGGCCCGCCCGGATGGCCGCACCCTGGCCTTGAACTGCGGGAACGGCCCCCGGAGGAGCGCGCATGGGCGGAGCTGACGGGACATCAGCAGGCGGGCGGCGGGCGGGCCGGGTTTCCTCGTAGACACGACCCCGTGTCTACGAGGAGTGTCCTCATGCGCCGACGTACCGCACACGCGCTGACCGCGACCGCGCTGACCGCCGCCGCGTTCACCGGGCCGGTCGCCGGCGCGGTCGCCGCCGCGGAGATCGGCATGGTGAGCTTCGCGCCCGGGGACTTCGCCCCGCTGGAGGTGTGGCCCAAGTCCGCCGCCCCCGGTGCCACCGTCACCGTGAACACCACCGCCTGCGGCCGCGGCAGCCACGCCGAGGGCGATGCCACCACGGTCGGCGGGGGCCGGTTCAAGCTGGTCCCCGGCACCCACAAGGAGGTGGTCGTGGGTCAGTTCCAGGTGGCCCGCGGCACCCGCGCCGGCACCTACTCCATCGGCGCGACCTGCGCGAACGGCAAGTTCGCCACCGGCGACCTGGTCGTCACCGACCGCGGCCCGCAGGGCCACGTCAACACGGGGATGGGCGGTGGCACGACCACCACCACCGACCCCGCCAAGATCGCGGTGGGAGCGGCCGTGCTGGCCGCTGCCGCCGTCGGCGGTACCTGGCTCCTGCGTCGCCGGGCGAGCGGCACGCGGAGCTGACGGACGCCCACCGCGGCCCCGGCCGCGGTCCGACCGGTACCGTCCCCCGTCGCCCGCCCCGCGAGGTCCCCCCCGTTCGCGGGGCCGGGCGACGGCCAGTCACCCCGACATCGAAGCCGAGGGGGTACGCATGGGTGGCGACTTCGGTCGCGTCCGGGGCTCCGACCGGCAGCCCTGGCCCACGGCCGCCGACCGCCCCGGATCCGGTGCGCGCTCCCCGGCGCGGGCCGCCCGCACCCCGACCGCCCGCCACGGGGGACTCGTCGTCCTCGCCGCATGCATCGGCTTCTGGCTCGTCACCAGCGGTTCGCGCGAGCCGGTCGGGCCGCCGCTGCCCTCCCCCGCCGAGGCCCTGAGTGCCGCGGGCGCCGTGGGACCCGGCATCGCCCCGCTGCCCGGCTCCCCGCCCGGCCGGATCCGGATCCCCTCCATCCGGGTCGACGCCCCGCTGACGGGGCTCGGACTGGCGCGGGACGGCAGCCTCGAAGTGCCTCCGCCCGACCGGCCCGACCTGGCCGGCTGGTACCGCGAGGGCGTCACCCCGGGCGCCACCGGTACCGCCGTCATCGCCGGGCACGTGGACGACTCCGCGGGGCCGGGGGTCTTCTACGACCTGGGCGCACTGCGCCGCGGGGCCGCGATCGAGATCCCGCGGGCGGACGGCCGTACCGCCGTGTTCACGGTCCACGCGGTCGAGGTCTACGACGCGAAGGCCTTCCCCGACACCCGCGTGTACGGCCCTTCGACGCAGGCCGAGCTGCGGGTGATCACCTGCGGCGGCGGCTTCTCGCCGCGCACGGGCTACCGCGGCAACGTGGTCGTCTTCGCGCACCTCACCGGCACGTACTAGTGCGTCCCGGAGGCGGAACGGGGGACGGTCAGCCCCACTGCTCGAAGCCGAGCTTGATGACCAGCGCGCCCACCACCGTCAGCAGCACGCCGCGGACGAAGCCGCTGCCCTTCTTGAGGGCCATGCCCGCGCCGATCATGCCGCCGGCCAGGTTGAACACCGCCATCAGCGCGGCCAGCTGCCACAGCACCATGCCCTGGTAGGCGAACATCGCGAGCGCCCCGGCGTTGGTGCAGCAGTTGACGATCTTGGCGGTGGCGGAGGCGGTCACCAGGTCGAGGTGGAGCAGCGCCGTGAGCGCGATCACCAGGAAGGTGCCGGTACCGGGCCCGATGAGGCCGTCGTAGAAGCCGATGCCGAGGCCGGCGAGCCCGATGGCGAGCAGCACCCGCTGCCGGCTGACGGGCGAGGCGGAGGGGGCGGCGCCGAAGGCGGGCCGGAAGAGCACGAAGCCGGCGACGACCACGAGGACCACCATGATCAGCGGGCGGAGCGCGTCCTTGCTGATGCCGCCGGCGAGGGCGGCGCCGCCCATCGAGCCGAGCAGCGCGGCCGCGCCGATGCGGACGGCGAGCTTCACGTCCACCGGGGCCTTGCGCACGTACGTCACGGCGGCGCCGGCGGTGCCGACGATGGCCACGGCCTTGTTGGTGCCGAGGACGGTGGCCGGGTGGGCGTTCGGCAGGCCGAGGAGGAGCGCGGGCAGGAGCAGCAGGCCGCCGCCGCCCACCACCGCGTCGATCCAGCCGGCCGCCGCGGCCGCCACGCACAACACGATGATCATGGTCGTTGATATCTCAGGCACGGAGTCGACCCTATGGACCAGTTGGGTGCAGGAGCCATCAATCTCCGGAAACTTGCGCAAAGGTTGAGCTTTGCCGGGCCGGCACCCGGTCCGGGGCGACCGGAGCCGCCGGGTCCACGACCGCCGTGAGCACGGTCGCGGCCAGCACGCTGGCCGCCCCCAGCCCCGCCGCCAGCCGCCGCGCGGGCGGTACGGCGGCCAGTGCGGCCAGCCCGGCCCGCACCGCCGAGGGCCTGCGCGGCTTGCGGTGGCGGGCGGCCGACGGAGCCGTGGCGCCGGCGGGGACGGGGACGGACAGGGCGACGTGCAGCGGGTGACGCATGGGGCGGTGACTCCTCGGAAACGCGGGAAACGCGGGGAAGGCGGCGGGCGCACGGAACGCGGGAACGCGGGGAACGGGGGGAACGGGGGGGGAACGGGGGGGGGAACGCGGCGGGCGCACGGAACGCGGGAACGCACGGAACCCGGGGCACTGGGACCAGGGCGACTCAGGGAACGCGAGCAGGGCGCAGCGCGCGGAGCGGGGCTCAGAAGCTGAAGCACTCGGAATGGATCCGCCCGGCCGGCACCCCGGCCCGCAGCAGCGCGCCCCGGGTCGCCTCGGCCATCCCCGGCGGCCCGCACAGGTACACGTCGTGCTCCGCCAGGTCCGGCACCAGCCCGCTCAGCGCCTGCGGGGCCAGCGGATTGTATGCCGCCCCGGACGGCCCGAGCAGGTAGTGCAGCCCGGCCTGCCGCTCGGCGGCGATGGCCTCCAGCTCGGCGCGCAGGACCAGGTGCTCCTCGGCCCCGGCCCGGTAGAGCAGGGTGATGTCCCCGGGACCGCCCGGCAGCGTTTCGAACAGGGCCCGCATCGGGGTGATCCCGACCCCGCCCGCGATCAGCAGCACCTTGGGCCGGGTCCGCCGGGCGGCGGTGAGCGCGCCGAACGGCCCGGTGGCCAGGACCCTCGTGCCGGGGCGCAGCCGGCGGATCCGGCGCGAGTGCCCGCCGAGTCCCTTCACGGTGATCCGCAGGGCGTTCCCGCGGACCGGCGCGGACAGCGAGAACGGCAGGGCGGTGTGCCACAGCCGCCGCTCCAGGAACCGCCAGCGCAGGAACTGGCCCGGCTCGGCGCGCAGTTCCGCCAGGTGCTCCCCGTAGACGACGACGGAGACCACCCCGGGCCCCTCGACCCGGACGTCCGCGACCCGCAGCGCGTGCCGCAGGGCCTGTCGTACGGGGACCACGGCGCGGTACCAGACCAGCAGGACGGCCACCGCGGTGTGGGCGAGCGCCCAGAACCAGCCGGCCACGGCGAGGTCGGGCCCGGCGAGCTGGTGCCCGAAGGCGAGGGCGGCGGCGAGGTAGACCAGCAGGTGCGCCCCGCGCCAGGTTTCGTGCGACACCCTGCGGCGTACCGATCGGGCGGAGGTCACACCGACCGCGGCCAGGAGGACGGTCCCGGCCGCGGCGGCGGCGAGCGCGGGGTAGGCGAGCAGCTCCCGGACGGCGGAGACCACGTCGACACCCTCGTGCACGGCATATCCGAGCAGGGCGAAGAGCCCGTGCCCGAAGCAGAGGAGGAGCACGTACCGGCCGCCGAACGCGTGCCAGCGCGCGAGCCGGTCGGCGCCGACGCCGTGCTCGACTGCGGGCACCCGGGCCATCAGGAACAGCAGCACCAGCACCCCGTATCCGGCGAGCAGGCCGGTCAGGTGCGCGGCGGTGGCGAACAGCGCGTCGGGCCGGGCCGAGGGCCGTACCTGCGCCGCCCAGAGCAGGGTCACCACCCCCGCACCGCCCAGCATCCCGCCCCTGACCCGCACTGCCGCATCTCGCATGCGGATCACGCTACGGGCCGCCGCGGCGGCGCCGACGGCGCTTAAGGCGGCCTTGAGGATGGCCTCACGGGCCCTTAACCCGGGCGCTGAGGTCGGCGTTCCGTCCGGGTAACAGGAGCGATGCCGAGGGGAAACAGCGGCGGCGCACGCTCAGGGCATGACCTCGGAACAGCGTGTGGTGGTGATCGGCGGCGGCCTCGCGGGCCTGCGGCTCGCGCAGCGGCTCGGCCCGGCCGCGGCGGTGACCGTGCTCGGCGAGGAGTCCCACGTTCCGTACAACCGGGTCCTGCTCGCCGAGGTCCTCGCGGGCCGCTACGCGCCCGAGGTGACCGCCCTCCCGGCGCCCGGCCCCGCGCTGCGGCGGGGGGTGCGCGCGGTGCGCATCGACCGCGCGGAGCGGGCCGTGCACGGCGACGACGGCACGGTGGAGCGGTACGACACGCTGGTGCTGGCCACCGGCTCGAACGCGGTGCTCCCGCCGCTGCGCGGGCTGTTCGAGCCCGAAGGGCGGGACCTCCCGGACGGGGTCCACGCGTTCCGCACGATGGACGACTGCCTGGCGCTCTCGGCGGCAGTACGCCCCGGAGTGCGGGTGGTGGTGATCGGCGGGGGCCTGCTGGGCGTCTCGGCGGCCCGTGCGCTCGCCGCGCGGGGGGCGGTGGTGGTCCTGGCCCAGCAGGGCGAGCGCCTGATGGAACGCCAACTCGACGCCGACGCCTCCGCCCTGCTGGCCACGCACCTGACCGACCTCGGCGTGGAGATCCACACAGAATGCCGGGTCCGCGGCCTGATCACGTCGTCCACAGCTCCGCTGAATCCAGCCCCGCCGGCGTTTGAGGCGCGGGGTCGGGGGCGGAGCCCCGGTCTTTCAGCCCCGCCGCCGTTTGAGGCACGGGGTGCGGGGCGGAGCCCCGGTCTTTCAGCCCCGCCGGCGTTTGAGGCGCGGGTCCGGGCAGAGCCCGGGAGGCGGCGGGGCGGGGACACTCCGCGCAAGGTCACCGGGGTCGAGCTCGCCGACGGGTACCGGCTCGACGCCGACCTCGTCGTGCTCGCCTGCGGCGTACGCCCCCGCACGGGCCTCGCCCAGGCCGCCGGCCTGGAGATCCGCAAGGGCATCGTGGTCGACGACCGGCTCCGCACCAGCGACCCCCGCATCCACGCCATCGGCGACTGCGCCGAGCACGCCGGCCAGGTGTACGGCCTGGCGGGCGCAGCCCTGGAGCAGGCCGACGCCCTCGCCGCGGTCCTCACCGGAGGCGGCCCCGCTCGCTACACCGGCACCCGCGCCCTCACCCGCCTCACCCTCGGCGGAACCGAGCACGGCTCCCTCGACCTCGCCGCCTTCGGCGAGACCACCCCCCGCCCCGGCGACGACGTGGTCCGCCTCGCCGACGCCACCCGCCGGACCTACCGCAAGGTCGTCCTGCGCGGCGGCGACCTCGTCGGCGGGGTCCTGCTCGGCGAACTCTCCACCGTGGGGGCCCTCGCCCGCACCTGGGAGGGCGGGGAATCCCCGCACGACCTGTTCCACCTGCTCACCGACGACGGAGGCCACTGACATGCCCGAGCCCCTGCCCACGATCGTGCTCATCGGGCACGGCATGGTCGGCCAGCGCTACCTGGAGGCACTCGCCGAGCGCGGGGTCACCGCCACGCACCGGATCACCGTGCTCTGCGAGGAGCCCCGGCCCGCCTACGACCGCGTGCACCTGACCTCGTACTTCTCCGGCAGCACCGCCGAGGACCTGTCGATGACGCCCGCCGGGTTCATGGAGGAGCACGGCATCAGCCTGCACCTCGGCGACCCCGCCGAGCGCATCGACCGGGCCGCCCGCACGGTCACCTCCCGTTCCGGGCAGGTGTTCCCGTACGACGTCCTGGTCCTGGCCACCGGCAGCTTCCCCTTCGTGCCGCCCGTCCCCGGCAAGGACGCCCCGGGCTGTTTCGTCTACCGCACCATCGAGGACCTCCTCGCGATCGAGGAGTACGCCAAGGACCGCAGCCACGGCGCGGTCGTCGGCGGCGGTCTCCTCGGGCTGGAGGCGGCCGGCGCCCTGCAGGGTCTCGGCCTCGCCACCCGCATCGTCGAGTTCGCCCCGCGCCTGATGCCGGTCCAGGTCGACGAGGGCGGCGGCGCCGCCCTGCTGCGCACCATCGAGTCCATGGGCCTGACCGTCCACACCGGCGTCGGCACCCAGGAGGTGGTGACCGGCGAGGACGGCCGCGTCAGCGGCATGAAGCTGTCCGACGGCTCCACCGTCGACACCGAACTGGTCGTCTTCTCCGCCGGCGTCCGCCCCCGCGACCAGCTGGCCCGTGACGCGGGGCTGGACGTCGGCGAGCGCGGCGGCATCTCCGTCGACGCCCGCTGCCGCACCTCCGACCCGTACGTCTACGCCATCGGCGAGTGCGCGCTCGCCGTCGACGGCCGCGTCTACGGTCTGGTCGCCCCCGGCTACGAGATGGCCGAGACGGCCGCCGACGACCTGCTGGGCCGCGAGAAGGAGTTCACCGGAGCCGATCTCTCCACCAAGCTCAAGCTGCTCGGCGTGGACGTGGCCTCCTTCGGCGACGCCCACGGAGCCACGCCCGGCAGCCTGGACGTCGTCTGGTCCGACTCCCGCTCCGGCGTGTACAAGAAGCTGGTCGTCTCCCCCGACGGGGTCCTCCTCGGCGGGGTCCTGGTCGGCGACGCGGACTCGTACGGCCTGCTGCGCCCGCTCACCGGCAGCGTCCCGCCCGTCTCCCCCGAGCAGCTGGTCCTGCCCGCCGGGCTGGGCGCGCCCGTCGCGCTCGGCCCGTCCTCGCTCCCCGACCACGCGGTGATCTGCTCCTGCCACAACGTCACGAAGAAGGCCATCGCCGCCTGCGCGACCCTCACCGAGGTCAAGAAGTGCACCAAGGCGGGCACGGGCTGCGGCAGCTGCGTCAAGGTGATCGGGCAGCTGCTGCCCGCCGCCGCGGACAAGGGCCTGTGCGGCTGCTTCCCCTTCACCCGGGCCGAGCTCTACGAGATCGTCCGCACCCGCCGGCTGACCTCGTTCGAGCAGCTCCTCGACGGCCACGGCCGCCCGGAGGCCCGCGGCGGCAACGGCTGCGAGGTCTGCAAGCCCACCGTCGGCTCGATCATCGCCTCGCTCGCCCCGACCCTCGGCGCGAGCGGCTACGTCCTCGACGGGGAGCAGGCCGCCCTCCAGGACACCAACGACCACTTCCTCGCGAACCTGCAGCGCAACGGCTCGTACTCGGTCGTGCCGCGCATCCCCGGCGGTGAGATCACCCCCGACAAGCTGATCGTGATCGGCGAGGTGGCCCGGGACTTCGGCCTCTACACGAAGATCACCGGCGGGCAGCGGATCGACCTCTTCGGAGCGAGTGTGGACCAGCTCCCGCGGATCTGGGCACGCCTCGTCGACGCCGGATTCGAGTCCGGGCACGCGTACGGGAAGGCCCTGCGGACGGTGAAGTCCTGCGTGGGGCAGACCTGGTGCCGCTACGGCGTCCAGGACAGCGTCAGGATGGCCATCGACCTGGAGCTGCGCTACCGGGGCCTGCGCGCCCCGCACAAGCTCAAGTCGGCGGTCTCCGGCTGCGCCCGCGAGTGCGCGGAGGCGCAGAGCAAGGACTTCGGGGTCATCGCGACGGCGAGCGGCTGGAACCTCTACGTGGGCGGCAACGGCGGGGCCACCCCGCGCCACGCCGACCTGCTGGCCCAGGACCTGTCGGACGCGGAACTGGTCCGCCTGATCGACCGGTTCCTGATGTTCTACATTCGCACCGCCGACCGGCTGGAGCGGACCTCCACCTGGCTGGAGCGGCTGGAGGGGGGCCTGGCGCACCTGCGGGACGTGGTCGTGCACGACTCGCTCGGGCTGTGTGCGGAGCTGGAGTCCCTGATGGCCGACCACGTGGCGCACTACCGGGACGAGTGGGCCGAGACGCTGGAGGACCCGGAGCGGCTGCGCCGGTTCGTGTCCTTCGTCAACGCGCCCGGCGCCCCCGACCCGACCGTGAAGTTCGTCCCCGAACGCGACCAGGTCAAGCCCGACCTGGCCGTCCTGACCATAGGAGGTGCCGTCCGATGACCGTGGAACTGCAAGTGGCGCAGGGCTGGCTGACGGTGTGCGAGCTGTCCGCGCTGATCCCCGGTCGCGGGGTCGCGGCGCTGCTGCCCGACGGGAGCCAGGCCGCGGTCTTCGTCGACCGCGCGGGGCGCCCGTACGCCATCGGCAACCAGGACCCCTTCACCGGGGCGCACGTGCTCTCGCGCGGACTGCTCGGGACCGTGGAGGGCCGGCCCTTCGTGGCCTCGCCGCTGCTGAAGCAGCGCTTCGACCTGGAGTCGGGGCGCTGTCTGGACGACGAGGAGGTGGCGGTCCGGACCTACCCGGTGCGGACCGCCGTGACCTCCTGACCGCGGCGGGAGGTCAGCCCTGGTTCTGGATCACGGCCGGGTCCATCCACATGATCTCCCAGGTGTGGCCGTCCAGGTCGTCGAAGGCGCGGCCGTACATGGAGCCGTGGTCCTGGGCCGGGCGGGGCTCGGTGGCGCCGGCCGCCAGGGCCCCGTCCACCAGCTCGTCGACCTCGGTGCGGCCGGCCGCGCTCAGACAGAGCAGCACCTCGGAGGTCTTCGTCGCGTCCGCGATCTCCTTGTGGGTGAAGTCCTTGTAGCGGGCCTCGGTCAGGAGCATCGCGACGATGGTGTCGCTGATGACCATCGAGGCGCAGTTCTCGTCGCTGAACTGGGCGTTGAAGGAGTAGCCCAGCTTGCTCCAGAAGGCCTTGGCGGCCTCCAGGTCCTTGACCGGCAGGTTGACGAAGATCATGGTGGCGGACATCGAGGTCCCTCTTCTCTCGGATGGCGGTGCTCGGTGCTTCTGCGCTTCGGCACTTCCGCACTTCGGCGCTTTCGAGAGGTAGACCGCGGGGTCCCGGGAAACTCATCGCTCCCCGCGAAGTTTTTTCGAGATTCCTGCCTGACCTGCGAAACCGCAGGTCAGGCCGCTGAGCGCAGTTCCAGCGCGGCCAGCGGGATGAAGCCGAGCCCGTCCTCGCTCCGCAGCGGGGCGTCCGGGCCGGCCAGGCGCTTGAGCAGGGTCAGTGCGATCCGCTCGCCCTGCGCCTTGGCCCGCTCGGCGTTCGGCCCGCGGTGCAGTCCGTCGATCGTCGCGTTCCACAGCTGGACCCAGCGGCCGAAGTCGGCGGCGGTCAGTGCGCGCACCGAGTGCAGCGCGGCGTGCGGGGCGTAGGCGTTGCGCCGGTACGCGGCGGTGCGGAAGAGGGACCGTTCCCAGAAGTCGGTGATCCGGGGCAGGTGGACGTCGAGGTCCGTGCCCGCGATCTCGGTGAAGAACGGTCCGATCCGCGGGTCGGCGAAGGCGGCCGTGTAGAAGCGGCGCAGCACGACGTCGAGGTCGGCGCGGCCCGAGATGTCGCCGGCGGCAGCGGAGCGGTTCATGGTTCCACCCTCCTCTCCCGCCGGAGGCCTTCCCAGGGCAGAAAGTCCCGTAAGTCCCGTGATACGTCACACCGTGCCGGTCCGCCCGCCGCGCAGTAGCGTCGGAGCATGGCCGTCAAGAAGATCACCGAGAAACTGTCGGACGAAACCCTGGCCGCCGAGACCGGCCGGGACTGGTCCGCCTGGTTCGCCGAGCTCGACGGATGGGGCGCGACCGGGCGGACGCACACCGAGATCGCCCGCCGCCTGGTGGACGCGTACGGGGTCAGCGGCTGGTACGCCCAGTCGGTCACCGTCGGCTACGAGCAGGAGCGCGGGATGCGCGAGGTCGGGCAGTCCTGCGACGGCGACTGGCAGGCCAGTGCGAGCCGCACCGTGGGCGCCGGCGCCGAACGGGTCACGGCGGCGTTCGCCGACGCGGCGCTGCGCGAACGCTGGCTGCCGCACGAGGACTTCACCCTGCGCACCCACCGGCCCGGCAAGTCCGTCACCGCCGACTGGGACGGCGGCAGCAGCCGCGTCTCCGTCTACCTCACCCCCAAGGGCGCAGACCGTACGCAAGTGGGGCTCGGCCACACGAAACTGGCCGACGCCGATGCCGTCGAGGTCTACAAGGCGTTCTGGAAGGAGCGCCTCCAGGCACTGAAGTCTCTGCTTGAGGATTGAACGTCGAGCGGTCGCTCGTGCGTAATGAGGAGTTGGCGCCACGTCAACTGGCGCCCCCTAGGTTCCTCGACGCATGCGACCCCGCGTCCGACCGGCCGCGGGGCCTTCCTCCCACAGGAGTGACCGTGGAACGTCGTACCTTCCTGCGCGGCGCAGTGATCGGTTCGTCGGCCGCCGCCTTCGGCGGCACGTTGATGCACGGGGCGGCCTACGCGGCGCCCGCCCAGCCCGGTGCCGGACCCTACGGGGCGCTCGGCTCGGCGGACTCCAACGGCATCATGCTGCCCAGCGGCTTCACCAGCCGGGTGATCGCCCGCTCGGGCCAGACCGTCAGCGGTACCTCGTACACCTGGCACAACGCCCCCGACGGCGGTGCGTGTTTCGTCGACGGCTCGGGCTGGATCTATGTGTCCAACTCGGAGATCAACCCCTCCGGCGGCGCGAGCGCGGTGAAGTTCAACTCCTCCGGCACCGTCACCGGCGCCTACCGGATCCTCTCCAACACCCGGCAGAACTGCGCGGGCGGCAAGACCCCGTGGAACACCTGGCTGTCCTGCGAGGAGGTCGACCGCGGCTTCGTCTACGAGACCGACCCGTACGGCGTGAACGCGTCCGTACAGCGCCCCGCGATGGGCCGTTTCAAGCACGAGGCGGCCGCCGCCGACCCGGTGCGCCAGGTGATCTACCTGACCGAGGACGAGTCGAGCGGCTGCTTCTACCGGTTCATCCCCACCACCTGGGGCAACCTCTCCTCCGGCACCCTCCAGGTCCTCAAGGCCGGCACCGCCACCTCGGGCTCCTTCACCTGGGCCAACGTCCCCGACCCGGACGGCTCGCCGACCGCGACCCGCAGCCAGGTCTCCGGCTCGAAGAAGTTCAACGGCGGCGAGGGCTGCCACTACGCCAACAACACGGTCTGGTTCACCACCAAGGGCGACAACCGGGTCTGGCAGCTCAACCTCACGAACAACACCTACGAGCTGGCCTACGACGACTCGCTCGTGCCCGGCGGCGCGGCCCCGCTGACCGGCGTCGACAACGTCACCGGCTCCTCGTACGGCGACCTCTACGTCGCCGAGGACGGCGGCAACATGGAGATCTGCGTGATCACCCCGGACGACGTGGTGGCCCCCTTCCTGCGGATCACCGGCCAGTCCTCCTCGGAGATCTGCGGCCCCGCCTTCTCCCCCGCCGGCAACCGCCTCTACTTCTCCAGCCAGCGCGGCACGACGGGCAGCTCGTCCGGCGGCATCACCTACGAGGTGACGGGCCCCTTCCGCACCTGAAATCCACCCCGGGCCACTCTCAGCCCCACCGGGCCACCCTCAGCCCCACCGGGCCACATTCAGCCCCGCCGGGCCACATTCAGCCTCGCCGGCGCTTGAGGCGATCTTTCAGCCTCGCCGGCGTTTGAGGCGATCTTTCAGCCTCGCCGGCGTTTGAGGCGATCTTTCAGCCTCGCCGGCGTTTGAGGCGATCTTTCAGCCTCGCCGGCGTTTGAGGCGCGGGGGCCCGGGGGCAGCGCCCCCGCAACGGCGCCGCACCGCACCACCGGGACCGCACCGCACCCCGACGGGAGTCAACCCCGCCGGGGTGCGGCACGTTCACGAGGCCACCGCACCCCCCTTGAGCAGCGCAGCCCCCAACGGCGTCACGGTGTGCAGCACCGCGTTCCCCCGGCGCAACGTGGTCACCAGCCCCGCCTCCCGCATCACGCACGCGTGCTGACTCGCGGAGGCCAGCGAGACACCGGCCCGGCGGGCCAGCTCACTGGTGGTCGCCCCGTCCCCTATGGCCCGCAGCACGACCGACCGGGTGTGCCCGACCAGCCTGCCCAGGGTGCGCTGGCGCTGCTCCTCCACCGGCCGGCCCCCCTCGCCCCCCGCGGGCGCCGAGGCGAGCTGCGCGGCGGCCGGATAGACCAGCACCGGCGGCAGCTCCGGGTCGTGCAGGGTCACCGCGGTGCGCCGGCAGAAGAAGGACGGCTGGAGCAGCAGCCCGCGCCCCCGCAGCCGTACGTCCCGGTCCACCGGGTAGTCGCACTCCAGCACCGGAGCCCGCCAGCGCAGCATCGGCGGCAGCGAGGCCAGCAGCTCGTCCGCGCCCCCGTCCAGCAGGGCCCGGCCGCGCGCGGCCCGCTCGGCCTCGATCTGGGCCTGGATGTGCGTCCAGTACGGCTCCACGGCCGCCCGGTGGTACGCGCGCAGCTCGCCCATGAGCCGCGGCAGCTGCTTGCCGCCGTCGTCCATGAACTCCCGGAGCCGCGGCGTCATCGGCGCACCGGCGCCCAGCAGCTGCAGCTCGCGCCGCATCCGCTCGGGACGGATCCCGCGCAGCGCGTCGAGGCCCACGTCCCACCCGTACTGCCCCTCCACGGGGGTCAGGAAATCGGGGAAATAACCACGACTCGGTATGAGCATACCGAGCGTGCGTGTTTCACTATTCAACCTGCTCCGGGTTTCCGTCCGCCATTCACCGAACAACCGGGCATCGCGCCGGTCTCTTAAGCGGTGAAAGCTGAGAATCGTTTCCCACAACGCATCGGGACGCCCTGCCATCCGTACGCGTGCCAGGTCCACTCCAGTGAAATGGATACGCAGCA
The DNA here is from genome assembly GCF_035917235.1 of Streptomyces sp. NBC_01294. NCBI lineage: Bacteria > Bacillati > Actinomycetota > Actinomycetes > Kitasatosporales > Streptomycetaceae > Streptomyces > Streptomyces sp. NBC_01294. The sequence goes on along the minus strand of NZ_CP108423.1, from coordinate 5,564,645 downwards.
CCGAACCCCCACCTGTGCAACCGCAATCCCCCCGCTCCATGAGTATGCACGCCGTCACACGTGGTCACCACGCCCTTTCGGCCACAGTTGAAACCCCTTTCGGCAGGGGCGTGACAACCGAAATCCTGTACTCCGCCGGGCACACTCCGGTGCGACCGAAACGCTCCGCGAAGGCCGTGGGGGGCTTTGCGGGGCCTGGCGGTCGGTCGCACCGGGAAGCGCCGACGTGCCCGGCAGAATGACAGCGGCGGTGGACGGGTGGGGATCCGTCCACCGCCTGCTGGCGTAAAGATTTGTTGAACACAAAAAATAGGCGCGCCCGCCACCGGGCAGTCAGGGAACCCGGGGGCAGGCGCGGTCTATGGGGCCCTTGGTGGGGCCGGGGTGTCAGCGGCTGTCGCTGCCCTTCGCCTCGGCGGCCGCGCGACCGGCCTCCAGGCGCGCCACCGGAATCCGGAACGGCGAGCAGGAGACGTAGTCGAGGCCGACCTCGTGGAAGAAGTGGACGGACTCGGGGTCGCCGCCGTGCTCACCGCAGACGCCGAGCTTGAGGTCGGGGCGGGTGGCCCGGCCGGCCTCCACCGCGCTGCGGACCAGCGCGCCGACGCCGTCCTTGTCGATGGTCTCGAAGGGCGAGACCCCGAAGATGCCCTTCTCCAGGTACGCGGTGAAGAAGCTGGCCTCGACGTCGTCGCGGGAGAAGCCCCACACGGTCTGGGTCAGGTCGTTCGTGCCGAAGGAGAAGAACTGCGCGGCCTCGGCGATCTGCCCGGCCGTCAGGGCGGCGCGCGGCAGCTCGATCATGGTGCCGATGCTCAGCTTGAGGCTGGTGCCGGTGGCGGCCTCGACCTCGGCGATGACCTGGTCGGCCTCGTCGCGGACGATCTCCAGCTCCTGCACGGTGCCGACGAGCGGGACCATGATCTCGGCGCGCGGGTCGCCCTTGGCGTTCTTGCGCTCGGCCGCGGCCTCGGCGATCGCCCGGACCTGCATCTTGAACAGGCCGGGGATGACCAGGCCGAGGCGGACGCCGCGCAGACCCAGCATCGGGTTCTGCTCGTGCAGCTTGTGCACGGCCTGGAGCAGGCGCAGGTCGTTCTCGTTCGCGTCCTTGCGGGACTCGGCGAGGGCGACGCGCACCGAGAGCTCGGTGATGTCGGGCAGGAACTCGTGCAGCGGCGGGTCCAGCAGGCGGACGGTGACCGGCAGGCCGTCCATCGCCTCGAACAGCTCGACGAAGTCCTTCTTCTGCAGCGGCAGGAGGGCACTGAGTGCCGCCTCGCGCTCTTCGTCGGTGTCCGCGAGGATCAGTCGCTCCACCAGTTCGCGGCGCTCGCCGAGGAACATGTGCTCGGTGCGGCACAGGCCGATGCCCTGGGCGCCGAAGCGGCGGGCGCGCAGCGCGTCCTCGGCGTTGTCGGCGTTGGCGCGCACCCGCAGGCGGCGGACGCGGTCCGCGTACGCCATGATCCTGTGCACGGCGGCGACGAGCTCGTCGGCGTCGTCGGCGCCGGCGTGCATGCGGCCCTCGAAGTACTCGACGACCGGGGAGGGTACGACGGGTACCTCACCCAGGTACACCTTGCCGGTGGAGCCGTCGATGGAGACGACGTCGCCCTCTTCGATGACCGTCTCGCCGACCGTCATGCGGCGGCGCTTGGTGTCGACGTCGAGCTCCTCCGCGCCGCAGACGCAGGTCTTGCCCATGCCGCGGGCGACGACGGCGGCGTGCGAGGTCTTGCCGCCGCGCGAGGTCAGGATGCCCTCGGAGGCGATCATGCCGTCCAGGTCGTCCGGGTTGGTCTCGCGGCGGATCAGGATGACCTTCTCGCCGGAGCGGGACCACTTGACGGCCGTGTACGAGTCGAAGACGGCCTTGCCGACCGCCGCGCCCGGGGAGGCGGCGATGCCGCGGCCGAGGAGGGTCGTGGAGGCGGCCTCGTCGAAGCGCGGGAACATCAGCTGGGCGAGCTGGTGGCCGGTGACGCGCTGGAGCGCCTCGGCCTCGTCGATCAGGCCCTGGTCGACGAGCTGGGTGGCGATGCGGAAGGCGGCGCCGGCGGTGCGCTTGCCGACGCGGGTCTGGAGCATCCACAGCTGGCCGCGCTCGATGGTGAACTCGATGTCGCAGAGATCCTTGTAGTGGTTCTCCAGCGTCGTCATGATCGTCATGAGCTGGTCGTACGAGGCCTTGTCGATGGCCTCCAGGTCCGCGAGCGGAACGGTGTTGCGGATGCCCGCGACGACGTCCTCGCCCTGGGCGTTCTGGAGGTAGTCGCCGTAGACGCCCGCGTGGCCGCTGGCGGGGTCGCGGGTGAAGGCGACGCCGGTGCCGGAGTCGGGGCCCAGGTTGCCGAAGACCATGGAGCAGATGTTGACCGCGGTGCCCAGGTCGCTCGGGATGCGCTCCTGGCGGCGGTAGAGCTTGGCGCGGTCGGTGTTCCACGAGTTGAAGACGGCCTCGACGGCGAGGTCCATCTGCTCGCGGGCGTCCTGCGGGAACTCGCGGCCGGCTTCCTTGGCCACGATCTTCTTGAAGACCTTGACCAGCTTCTTCAGGTCGGCGGCGTCGAGGTCGGTGTCGACGGTGACCTTCTTGGCGGCCTTGGCCTCGTCGAGGGCGTCCTCGAAGAGCTCGCCCTCGACGCCGAGGACGGTCTTGCCGAACATCTGGATGAGGCGGCGGTACGAGTCCCACGCGAAGCGCTCGTCACCGGCCTGGGAGGCAAGGCCGGTCACGGACTCGTCGGAGAGGCCGATGTTCAGGACGGTGTCCATCATGCCCGGCATCGAGAACTTGGCGCCGGAGCGCACGGAGACCAGCAGCGGGTCGTCCGACTGTCCGAGCTTCTTGCCCATCTTCCCCTCGAGGGCGGCAAGGTGGGCGCTGACCTCGTCGCGCAGCTCGGCCGGGGCCGTGCCGCTGTCGAGGTAGACCTTGCAGGCCTCGGTGGTGATGGTGAAGCCGGGAGGGACCGGGAGACCCAGGTTGGTCATCTCGGCGAGGTTGGCTCCCTTGCCGCCGAGAAGGTCCTTGAGGTCGCGGTTTCCCTCGGTGAAGTCGTAGACGAACTTCTGATCTTTGTTTTCCGACACGGGTCTCGACTCCTCGAGGCTCGGTGGCTGCCCTGACGGCCAGGAACATACCCAGATCGAAGGCTTCTGGGTACGTCCACTTGGTCGTCATACGGCTGTAACCACCCGTGCGCCAGCAGATCGAAAGTAACTCATGGGTAGTCAGAAACCCGGATGAGCCTTCACACCCCGAAGGGTGAGGGTCGCTTTGAGGCCTGATCACGCCCGGATGAGCGATCATCGATACATTTGCCTTCAAGACTTGAACACACAAAGGGTGGCACCCAGTGCCACCCTTTGAAAGTCTTACCCGTGACTTCGGTGCTCATCTGAGCGAAACCCTTCCCATGCGTGGCGTATATCACGCACAACGGAGGGCGATTTGTCAGCCTCCGGAGGTGTCCAGTTCTGCGTCCTCGCTCACGCCCGCGCAGTCGTACGGGTCCTTCAACCAGCCGTCCGGCAGGACAACTCGGTTGTTTCCGGACGTCCGGCCCCGCGGGCCGTCCGCGCTCTCGGGCCATCCCTGATCCAAATCCAGCTCGCTCAGATGAGCGTCCAGCTCGGCCAGCGAAGAGGTGACCGCGAGCTTGCCCCGCATCTCGGACCCGACGGCGAAGCCCTTGAGGTACCAGGCCACGTGCTTACGGAAGTCGATCACCCCGCGCGCCTCGTCACCGATCCACTCCCCCAGCAGCTGTGCATGGCGGAGCATCGTGGCCGAGACCTCGCGCAGCGTGGGCTTGTGGAAGTCCTCCGGGCGCCCCTCGAAGGCCGCCACCAGGTCGTTGAACAGCCACGGCCGCCCCAGGCAGCCCCGGCCCACGACCACGCCGTCGCAGCCGGTCTCGCGGACCATGCGCAGCGCGTCCTCGGCGCACCAGATGTCGCCGTTGCCGAGCACGGGGATCTCCGGCACGTGCTCCTTGAGCCGCGCGATGGCGTCCCAGTCGGCGGTGCCGCCGTAGTGCTGGGCGGTGGTGCGGCCGTGCAGGGCTATGGCCGTGACCCCCTCCTCGACGGCGATCCGGCCGGCGTCGAGGTAGGTGAGGTGGTCGTCGTTGATGCCCTTGCGCATCTTCATGGTCACCGGCAGGTCGCCGGCGCCGGCGACGGCCTCGCGGAGGATCGCGCGCAGCAGGTTGCGCTTGTACGGGAGGGCCGATCCGCCGCCCTTGCGGGTCACCTTGGGGACCGGGCAGCCGAAGTTGAGGTCGATGTGGTCGGCGCGGTCCTCTTCGACGATCATGCGGACCGCCTTGCCGACCGTCGCCGGGTCGACCCCGTACAGCTGAATCGAGCGGGGCTTCTCGGTCGCGTCGAAGTGGATCAGCTGCATGGTCTTCTCGTTGCGCTCGACCAGGGCGCGCGTCGTGATCATCTCGCTCACGAACAGCCCCTTGCCGCCCGAGAACTCGCGGCACAGGGTACGGAACGGGGCATTGGTGATGCCGGCCATGGGTGCGAGCACCACCGGGGGCTGCACGGTGTGCGGGCCGATCGCAAGGGGCGGGGGGAGCGTGGTCATCCGCCCATTGTCCCGCATGCCGAGGGGGTGGGGCGGACGTAGCATCGGCGGCATGATCGAGCCGAGTCACCGGCAGCGCATGCTCGTCCTGGCGATCTGCTGCATGAGCCTGCTGATCGTCAGCCTCGACAACACCGTGCTCAACGTCGCGCTGCCCTCGATGCGCCGGGATCTCGACGCCTCGGTCGCGGGGCTGCAGTGGACCATCGACGCGTACACCCTCGTGCTGGCCTCGCTGCTGATGCTCGCGGGCTCCACGGCCGACCGGATCGGCCGCCGCAAGGTGTTCGTGGCGGGCCTGGTGGCCTTCACCGCCGGTTCCCTGCTGTGCTCGCTCGCCCCCAGCCTGAACTGGCTCATCGTCTTCCGGATGGTCCAGGCCGTCGGCGGCGCGATGCTCAACCCGGTGGCGATGTCGATCATCACCAACACCTTCACCGATCCCGCCCAGCGGGCCCGGGCGATCGGCGTGTGGGGCGCGGTCGGCGGTGTCTCCATGGCCGCGGGCCCCCTGATCGGCGGGGTCCTGGTGGACACCGTGGGCTGGCGCTCGATCTTCCTGATCAACCTGCCGATCGGGCTGGCGGCGCTCTTCCTGACCCTGCGCCACATCCCCGAGTCTCGGGCGGCCCGGCCGCGGCGCCCGGACCCGGTGGGGCAGGTGCTGGTCATGGGCCTGCTCGGCAGCCTGACGTACGGGATCATCGAGGCCCCGACCGCCGGCTGGCGCTCGCCGCTGATCCTGGGATGCGCCGTGGTGGCCGTCGGCTCGCTCGTGGGGCTGCTGGTCTACGAGCCCCGGCGCGAGGAGCCGCTGATCGATCTGCGGTTCTTCCGGAGCGCGCCCTTCAGCGGGGCGACCGTGATCGCGATCAGCGCGTTCGCCGGGCTGGCCGGCTTCCTCTTCCTGAACACTCTCTACCTCCAGGACGTACTGGGGCTCAGCGCCCTGAACGCCGGGCTCTACATGCTGCCGATGGCGGCGCTGACCGTCCTGTTCGCTCCGCTGGCGGGGCGGCTGGTGGGCAGCCGGGGACCCAGGATCTGCCTGCTGATCGCGGGCGTCGCGATGGCGGGCAGCGGGCTGCTGTTCGCCCTGTTCGAGGCCGAGACGTCCACCCCGCTGCTGTTCACGGGGTACGTGCTGTTCGGGCTCGGCTTCGGCATGGTGAACGCGCCGATCACCAATACGGCGGTGTCCGGGATGCCGCGCTCCCAGGCGGGCGTCGCGGCCGCCATCGCCTCCACCAGCCGGCAGACCGGCGGCACGCTGGGCGTCGCGGTCATCGGCTCCGTCCTGGCGGCCGGGCTGGCGGGCGGTGCCGACTTCTCCGCGGCGGCCCAGCCGGCCTGGTGGATCATCACGGTCTGCGGCGCGCTCGTCCTGGTCGTGGGCGCGGCGACGAGCGGCAGCTGGGCCCGCGCGACGGCGGAGCGCACGGCCCGCACCCTGGAGGAGCCCGTCAGCCCTTCCGCGGCGGCGGGGTCCCCGCGCGCCTGACCGCGCCTGGTCGTCTACTCGCCCAGTCGTCTACGCGTCTACGCGTCTACTCGTCGCAGTTGAAGTCCTCGGCCGAGGTGTTCACCCGGCCGAGGAGGCCGCGCAGGAGGTCGCACTCCTGGGCCGACAGGCCCGCGAAGATGACGCTCTCGACCTCGTCGAGGGCGGCGTTCGTCTTGCCGAGGACGGCCTCCCCCGCACTGGTGATGGCCACGTTGTGGCGACGGCGGTCGGCCTGGTCCCGGCGGCGTTCGGCCAGGCCCTCGCCCTCCAGGTCGTTCAGGATCCCGACGAGGACGCTCGGGTCCACCTCCAGCCGCTCGGCGAGGGCCCGCTGGCTGATGGGGCCGTCCTCCAGGTGCATCAGCGTCATCGCGTGCCTCGGGGTGAGCCCGGCCGCGCCGAGCGCCCGCTTCATCCGGGTCTGGGTGACCGACCCGTGCCAGGCCAGCAACAGGCCCAGCCGCTGCGGAGGGTGCGATCCGTCCTGGTCTGCCGTCATGGTCCACATCGTAACAACCGGGAAACGATTGCATCTCTCATATCGTTGATGCTATTCAATGGTTTCACAACTTCTACCGTTGGAGATTTCCATGTTCATCGCCTACGCCGTCGTCGGCACCCTGCTCGCCCTCGCCCTCACCGCCTCCGCCACCTTCACCCTCCAGCGCAACGACCAGATCGTCGCGAACATGCAGAGGGTCCAGGTCCCGGACTCCTGGCTGCCGCGCCTGGCCGGCCTCAAGGCCGCCGGGGCGATCGGCCTGGTCGCAGGCCTGTGGGTGACTCCGCTGGGCGTGGCCGCCGCCGCCGGCGTGACCCTCTACTTCATCGGCGCCGTCATCAGCCACCTCCGGGTCAAGGACTACGAGCTCGCACCGGCGGCCGTGCTCGCCCTGGTCGCGGCGGCGGCCCTGGCCCTGCGGATCCTCTCTTGACCCTGACGAGTGACAGATATTGAAATCTGTCACTCGTCATGTCATTCTCGTTCCATGACGAAGAACGAGAGCATCCACGCAACCGCGACCGCGGCCCGCCGCACCCTCGGCAGCACCGGCCCCTCCGTCTTCCCGCTGGGGCTGGGCTGCATGGGGATGTCCGCCCTCTACGGGGAGGCCGACCGCGCCGAGTCCATCGCGACGATCCACGCCTACCTGGACGCCGTCCCCGACGGCACCCACGCACTGCTCGACACCGGCGACTTCTACGGCATGGGCCACAACGAACTGCTGATCAACGAAGCCCTGCGCACCGCCCCCGCCGCGGCCCGCGAGCAGGCGCTGACCAGCGTCAAGTTCGGCGCCCTGCGCACGGTGGAGGGCGGCTTCACCGGGTACGACGGCCGGCCCGAGGCCGTGAAGAACTTCCTGGCCTACTCCCTCCAGCGGCTCGGCCGGGACCACATCGACATCTACCGGATCGCCCGCGTGGACCCGGACGTGCCGATCGAGGAGACCGTCGGGGCCATCGCCGAGGCGGTCCAGGCCGGACACGTGCGCCACATCGGCCTCTCCGAGGTCGGCGCGGACACCCTGCGCCGTGCCGCCGCCGTGGCCCCGATCTCCGACCTCCAGATCGAGTACTCGCTGATCTCCCGCGGCATCGAGGACGAGATCCTGCCGGCCGCCCGCGAGCTCGGCATCGGCGTCACGGCGTACGGAGTGCTGTCCCGCGGCCTGATCAGCGGCCACTTCACCCGCGACCGCGCGCTGGCCCCCGGCGACTTCCGCGGCATGAGCCCGCGCTTCCAGGGCGACAACCTCGACCGGAACCTCGACCTGGTCGACGCGCTGCGCAAGGTCGCCGACGACAAGGGCGTGAGCGTCGCCCAGACCGCCATCGCCTGGGTTCTCGCGCAGGGCCCCCGGCACGACGTCGACATCGTGCCGCTGGTGGGCGCCCGCCGCCGGGACCGGCTCTCCGAGGCACTGGGTGCCATGGACGTCACCCTCAGCGGCGCCGACCTGGCCGCCATCGAGGCGGCCGTGCCCGCCGGCTCCGCGGCCGGCGAGCGGTACCCGGCCGCCCAGATGGCCCACCTCGACAGCGAGCACTGAACCGGCGGTACGGTCGTACCCATGCCACCTGCTGCTGCCGAGCCCCTGACACCCGAGCGCATCCTCGAAACCACCGAGGAGGTGCTGCGCCGCTTCGGCCCCACCAAGGCGACCGTGGTGGACGTGGCCCGTGCCCTGGGAGTCAGCCACGGCAGCGTGTACCGGCACTTCCCGTCGAAGGCGGCCCTGCGCGAGGCCGTCACGGACCGCTGGCTCGCCAAGAGCGTCGTCATGCTGGAGGAGATCACCTCCGCCCCGGGCGAGAGCGCGCCCTCCAAGCTGGAGGCGTGGCTGGAGGCCCTCTTCGAGGCCAAGCGGCACAAGGCGGGGGCGGAACCCGAACTGTTCGCCACCTACACCGTGCTGCTCGCCGAGAACAGCGACGTGGTGGACGCGCACCTGACCGAGCTGATCGACCAGCTGGCCCGGATCATCTCCGAGGGCGTCGCGGCCGGCTCGCTCGCCGCCGACGACGTGCCGGCCGCCGCGCGCGCGGTCTTCGACGCAACCGGCCGCTTCCACGACCCGCAGTACGCGGCCGAATGGCTCTCGCCGACCATCTTCACGGAGTTCGAGGCGGTCACCTCCCTGGTCGTCCGGGGCCTGCGCGCCTGACGCGGAGCCCGGTCCGTCCGGAACGCTCCGGTCCGGACATTTGATGATCATCTTGGGCGCATTTGGCTTGCTCATGCCATCAAGTGCCCTACGGTCCCCCCTACCGCACTCATCCGGCATGTTTCAGGGGGGACCATGTCCACCCACGACGCTCGACAGCGTCATCAGCCTGGCCTGGCGCCGCGAGCTCGACGAGTTCGCCGTCGTCACCCTGGTGTTCCTGGTGATCACGGCCGTCGTCTCGCTCGTCGGCGACCACTCGGCGAGGACCCTGCTGATCAAGGACTCCGGCGTGACCGGGCTGTTCGGGCTGCTGTGCCTCGCGACGCTGCTCGCGCCGCGCCCGCTGATGTTCTACTTCGGCCGCAAGTTCGCCACCGACGGCACCCCTGCGAGCACCGCCTGGTGGAACGGCCTGTGGCAGTACGAGGGCTTCCGCACCACCATGAACCGGATGACGCTGGTGTGGGGTGTGGCCTATGTCGTCGAAGCCCTGGTCCGGATCGTCCTGGCATACAACCTGGACACCAAGACCATGGTGACCGTCAGCCCGTTCATGATCTACGGCGTGCTGGCCGCCCTCGGCGTGTGGACCGCCCGCCACGGCAAGCGCTCGCAGGCCGAGGGCGAGCGCCGCGCCGTCCTCGGCGGCGGCCGCCGCCGAGGACGGCGCGGCGGCCCGGCCGGCCTGAGCACCGCAGAAAGACCGGTGGCCCGGTGCGCTGTCAGCGCACCGGGCCACCGGTCTTTCTGCGGCGGGACCTAGCAGCCGAGCAGGCGGCTGCCGAGGTAGGTCTGGATCTGGTCCAGGGAGACGCGCTCCTGCTTCATGGTGTCGCGCTCGCGCACGGTCACCGCGTTGTCGTCCAGGGTGTCGAAGTCGACGGTGACGCAGAACGGCGTGCCGATCTCGTCCTGGCGGCGGTAGCGGCGGCCGATGGCGCCCGCGTCGTCGAACTCGATGTTCCAGAACTTACGCAGGTCGGCGGCGAGGCCCTTGGCCTTCGGCGACAGCTGCGGGTTGCGGGACAGCGGCAGGACGGCGACCTTGATCGGGGCCAGGCGCGGGTCGAGGCGCATCACGGTGCGCTTCTCCATGACGCCCTTGGCGTTGGGGGCCTCGTCCTCGTTGTACGCGTCGAGCATGAAGGCGAGCATGGCGCGGTTGACACCGGCCGCCGGCTCGATGACGTACGGGGTGTAGTGCTCCTTGGACTCCTGGTCGAAGTAGCGGAGGTCCTGGCCGGAGGCCGCGGAGTGCGCCTTGAGGTCGAAGTCGGTGCGGTTGGCGATGCCCTCGAGCTCGGAGAACTCGTTGCCACCGAAGTTGAAGCGGTACTCGATGTCGGCGGTGCGCTTCGAGTAGTGGGAGAGCTTCTCCTTCGGGTGGTCGAACCAGCGGATGTTCTCCTCGCGGATGCCGAGGTCGCGGTACCAGTTCCACCGCTCCTGCATCCAGTACTCCTGCCACTGCTCGTCCTCGCCCGGCTTGACGAAGAACTCCATCTCCATCTGCTCGAACTCGCGCGTGCGGAAGATGAAGTTGCCCGGAGTGATCTCGTTCCGGAAGGACTTGCCCATCTGCGCGATGCCGAACGGGGGCTTCTTGCGCGAGGTGGTCTGCACCTGGGCGAAGTTGGTGAAGATGCCCTGGGCGGTCTCGGGGCGCAGGTACGCCTTGGAGGCGGTGTCCTGGCTCGGGCCGAGGTGGGTCTCCAACATGCCGGAGAACTGCTTGGGCTCGGTGAACTGGCCCTTCACGCCGCAGTGGGGGCAGTTGATGTCGGCGAGGCCGTTGGCGGGCAGACGGCCGTGCTTGGCCTCGTACGCCTCTTCAAGGTGGTCCGCGCGGTGCCGCTTGTGACAGGCGGTGCACTCGGTCAGCGGGTCCGAGAAGGTCGCGACGTGGCCGGAGGCCACCCACACCTCGGGGGCAAGGATCACGGACGAGTCGAGGCCGACGATGTCCTCACGCCCGGTGACCATCGCCTTCCACCACTGGCGCTTGATGTTCTCCTTGAGCTCGACACCCAGCGGGCCGTAATCCCAGGCAGCCCGGGAGCCGCCGTAGATCTCACTGCAAGGGAAAACGAAGCCACGGCGCTTGCTCAGGCTGACGATGGTGTCGATCTTGTCGGCGGCCACGGTGCTCTCTTCATTACGAGGACGAACGGCGAATGCCTCAGGTTACCGGCGCCCGCACCCCCCCTTTCAAATCGGATACCCCTTCACGGCCGCCCGCAGGGCCCTCCCACCTGGGTTTTTGACAATCGTTTCCATCTTTGATGAAAATGGATGTCATGAACGTACGACGCCTCATACCCACCGCCGCCCTCGCCGGAGCCGTCGCCCTCGGGGCCACGGCCCTGACCGCCTGCTCCGGGGCGGCCGCCGGCACCGGCTCCAAGGACGGCAAGGTCGGCGTGACGGCGTCGTTCTACCCACTGCAGTACCTGGCCGAGCAGATCGGCAAGGACCACGTGAAGGTCGACACGCTGACCAAGCCCGGCGTCGAACCGCACGACCTGGAGATCACCCCGAAGCAGGCCGTCCGGCTCTCCGGCGCCGATGTCGTCCTCTACCTCAAGAGCCTGCAGCCCGCCGTCGACAAGGCCGTCGCCCAGGCCGGCGTGAAGAACACCGTCGACGCCGCGACCCTCACCACGCTCGCATCGCACGGCGCTTCCGGCCACGACCACGGCGCCGAGCCGGGTCACGACGAGGAGGGCCACGCCCACAAGGAGGGCGACGAGCACGCCGAGGAGGCGCACGGCCACAGCCACGGCGAGGCCGGCCAGGACCCGCACGTCTGGCTCGACCCCGCCAAGTACGCGGAGATCGCCAAGGGCGTCGGCGCGGCCCTGGAGAAGGCCGACCCCGACCACGCCGCGGACTACAGGAAGAACACCGACGAGCTGGTCGCCAAACTGGCCGCACTGGACACGGAGTTCAAGGACGGCCTGACCAACACGGCCTCCAAGACCTTCATCACCACCCACGCCGCCTTCGGCTACCTCGCCGAGCGCTACGGCCTGGACCAGGAGAGCATCTCCGGGGTCGACCCCCAGTCCGAGCCCAGCCCGGCGCGGATGAAGGAGCTCCAGGCCTTCGCGAAGCAGGAGAACGTCTCCACCGTGTTCTTCGAGACCCTGGCCAGCGACAAGACCGCCAAGGTCCTCGCCGCCGACACCGGCCTGAAGACGGACGTCCTCGACCCGCTCGAGGGAATCACCGACAAGTCCCAGGGCGCTGACTACTTCGAGGTCATGCGGTCCAACCTGAAGAACCTCCAGAAGGCACTCGGTAGCAAGTGATGGCAGTAGCAGCAACGGAGGCGCGCGCCATGCAGTCCTCGCCCCGACAGGCGGATGACCAGCCCGTCATATCCCTGCGCGGGGCCACGGCCTCGCTCGGCTCGCGCCCCGTGCTGCGCGGGGTCGACCTCACCGTCCGCCGCGGTGAGGTCGTCGCCCTGCTCGGCGCCAACGGCTCCGGCAAGTCCACCGCCGTGCGTGCCGTGGTCGGCCAGGTCCCCCTGACCGACGGCTCCCTGTCCCTCTTCGGGACCGACTTCAAGCGCTTCCGCGACTGGTCGCGCATCGGGTACGTCCCGCAGCGCACCACCGCCGCCAGCGGCGTCCCGGCCACCGTCCGCGAGATCGTCTCCTCCGGCCGGCTGGCCCGCTCCCGTTTCGGTCTCCTGCGCAAGGCCGACCGGGCCGCCGTCGAGCGGGCCCTCGTCCTCGTCGGCATGGAGTCCTACGCCGACGCCTCGGTCAACGCCCTCTCCGGCGGCCAGCACCAGCGCGTCCTGATAGCCCGGGCGCTCGCCGTCGAACCCGAACTGCTGATCATGGACGAGCCGATGGCCGGCATCGACCTCGCCAACCAGGAGGTCCTCGCAGGCGCCGTGCGCGAGCAGGTCGCCGCCGGCACCACCGTCCTGCTCGTCCTGCACGAGCTGGGCCCGCTGGAGCCCCTGATCGACCGCGCCGTCGTCCTGCGCGACGGCTGCGTCGTCCACGACGGCCCGCCTCCGGAGGCCGTCGGGCAGCACGCCCTGCCCGGCCACGACCACGTACACCCCCACGCGGCGCACGACGCCGAGCCCCTGCGGACGGGACTGCTGAGCTGATGGACCTCCTGGACTCCCCCCTGATGGTGCGCGCGCTGATCGCCGCCGTGCTGGTGGGCATCACCGCGCCCGCGATCGGCACGTACCTCGTCCAGCGCCGCCAGGCGGTCATGGGCGACGGCCTCGGCCACGTCGCCATGACCGGTGTCGCGCTGGGCTTCGTGCTCCACACCAGCCCCGTGTGGATGGCCACGCTGGTCGCCGTCGTCGGCGCGGTCGGCATGGAGATGATCCGCTCCCGCGGCAAGACCAGCGGCGACGTCGCGCTCTCCATCCTGTTCTACGGCGGCCTGGCGGGCGGCGTCATGATCATCAACGTGGGGGGCGGCACCACGACCGATCTGCTGAGCGCCATGTTCGGCTCGATCACCACCGTCGCGCCCGAGGACGTCACCGCCGTCGTGATCCTCGCGGCGTTCGTCCTCGCCGTCACCCTCGGCCTGCGCCGGCAGCTCTTCGCCGTCTGTCAGGACGAGGAGTTCGCCCGGGTCACCGGCCTGCCGGTGCGCGCACTGAACCTGCTGATCGCCGTGACCGCCGCGGTCACCGTCACCGTCGCCATGCGCATCGTGGGCCTGCTGCTGGTCAGCGCCATGATGGTGATCCCGGTCGCGGCCGCCCAGCGCGTCACCCGCGGGTTCACCGCGACCCTGTCGCTGGCGATGCTGATCTCCCTGCTCGTCTCCCTGACCGGCACGGTCTCCACGTACTACGTCGACGCGCCGTCCGGCGCGACCATCGTGCTGCTCGCCATCGGCGTCTTCATGGTGATGACGGCCTTGTCGACCCCCCTGGCCCGGCGCCGCGCGAAGGCGGCCCGGGCAGCGCAAGAGGTGTGCACGCGGGACGACGTCAAGGTCTAGGAGGAGGGCCGGGGCCGGGCAGAGCCGCCGGACACTCCTGGGGTGCTCGGCCGCCTGGCACAATGGCCGCAGGCCGATACGAGGAGGAACCGGTGGCGACTGCGCCTGGCGAGATGAATACCGCGCCAGTACGAGGACGATCCACCCGGCAGCGGGCCGCAGTGGCGGCGGCGCTGGACGAGGTGGACGAGTTCCGCAGCGCCCAGGAACTCCACGACATGCTCAAGCACCGTGGTGATTCCGTGGGCCTGACCACCGTCTACCGCACCCTCCAGTCGCTCGCGGACGCCGGCGAGGTCGACGTCCTGCGCACCAGCGACGGCGAGTCCGTCTACCGCCGCTGCTCCACCGGGGACCACCACCACCACCTGGTCTGCCGCAAGTGCGGCAAGGCCGTCGAGGTGGAGGGCCCGGCCGTGGAGAAGTGGGCGGAGTCCATCGCGGCCGAGCACGGCTACGTGAACGTGGCCCACACGGTGGAGATCTTCGGCACCTGCGCGGACTGCGCGGCCGCGGCCTAGAGCCGCCTGGCGCCCGCGCCTGGACCCGCCGACCGGCGGGCTAGACCCGGCGCAGGTTCCGGTCCAGGATCGCGCGCAGGCGGTCGATGTCGGCGGGGTGCTGGGCGCCCCGCTTCGGCAGCACGCCGATCGCGGCCGCGCGCGTGCCCCCGACGAGGACGAACAGCTCCGGCGTCTCGGTGTACTGGGGGAAGAGCTTCCAGTCCATCGTGTACGACATGGTCTCGCCCGTGGTCGCGGTGCCCCGTTCGCCGGCCACCGTGCGGCACTCCCCGTACTGCTCCACCACGGAGTACACCTGGCGGGCCATGCCGCGCCGGAGCGAGAAGACACCGCAGGTCGCGACGACCAGGGCCACCGCCGCCGAGACCGCGGTCACGATCGACAGGGTCCCCTGGAGCAGGCACAACCCCACGACGGCGGCGACCGACAGCAGCGGGAGGAGCAGCGTCTCCGCCCGCCCTGCGCTCGTCCGGCGGGCCCGCGCCCGGACCGCCCCCCGTATGTCGTCGAGCGCCAGCCGGTAGACGAGGGAGACCTGCTCGGGCTCCTGCCCGGCCTGCTCCGCCGCCGCCCCGCCCTGCCCGGTCTGCTCCGCCTGCCGCACTCTGTGATCCTCACCCGTGTTCATCGGGTGAGGATAACGGCAGCTCAGCCCGTGGTTCCGGAGCCCTCCGCCTGGTTGGGGACGGCCCCGCCGAAGCGGCGGTCGCGCTGGGCGTACTCCAGGCAGGCCGCCCACAGGTTGCGGCGGTCGAAGTCCGGCCACAGGACGTCCTGGAAGACCATCTCGGCGTACGCGCTCTGCCAGAGCAGGTAGTTGGAGGTGCGCTGCTCGCCGCTGGGGCGCAGGAACAGGTCCACGTCCGGCATGTCCGGGTAGTACATGTACTTCGCGAGGGTCTTCTCGTTGACCTTCGACGGGTCCAGCCGGCCGGCCGCCACATCGCGGGCGATCGCCTGCGCCGCGTCCGCGATCTCCGCGCGGCCGCCGTAGTTCACGCAGAAGTACAGGGTCATGGCGTCGTTGTCGACGGTCTGCTCCTGTGCGACCTGGAGCTCCTGGACGACCGACTTCCACATCTTCGGCATGCGGCCGACCCAGCGGATGCGGATGCCCAGCTCGTTCATCTCGTCGCGGCGGCGGCGGATGACGTCGCGGTTGAAGTTCATCAGGAAGCGGACCTCGTCGGGCGAGCGCTTCCAGTTCTCCGTCGAGAAGGCGTACAGGGAGAGGTTCTTGACGCCCATCTCCAGGCAGCCCTTGAGCACGTCGAGCACGACTCCCTCGCCGACCTTGTGGCCCTCGGTGCGCGGCAGGCCGCGCTCCTTGGCCCAGCGGCCGTTGCCGTCCATGACGACGGCCACGTGGTTCGGGACCAGCTCGCCGGGGATCTTCGGCGGGCGCGCACCGGACGGGTGCGGCTCGGGAACCTTGTACTCGCGGCGAGAGCGTCCCAGAATCCCGCGTCGTGCCATTGCCCAGCTCCTATTTCTCGACGTATCGCAGGGAGCGTAGCCCGCGCTCCAGATGCCAGTGCAAATAGGCGGAGACCAGCCCGCTGCCCTCCCGCACGTGACGCGCCTCGCACGCGTCGGCATACCCCCAGTCGCCCGTCAGCAGGGCGCTGAGCAGGGCGATGGCCTCTGATGAGGGTACGACGCTGCCGGCCACCCGGCAGTCGCCGCATATCACCCCGCCCGCGGCGACGGAGAAGTGCCGGTTGGGGCCGTGGATCCCGCACTTCGCGCAGTTCTCGAAGCTGGGCGCGTAGCCGTTGACGGCGAGGGAGCGCAGCAGGAAGGCGTCGAGGATCAGATGCGGTTCGTGCTCGCCGCGGGAGAGGGTGCGCAGGGCTCCGACGAGCAGCAGGTACTGCTGCACGGCGGGTTCGCCCTCGTTCTCGGTGAACCGCTCGGCGGTCTCCAGCATGGCGGTGCCGGCGGTGTAGCGGGCGTAGTCGGTGACGATGCCGTTGCCGTACGGGGCGATGATCTGAGTCTGGGTGCAGAGCGGGAGGCTGCGGCCGATCAGTTCGCTGCCGCGGGCGAAGAACTGCACGTCGGCGTGGGAGAAAGGTTCCAGCCCGGCGCCGAACTTGGACTTCGTACGCCGGACCCCGCGGGCGACGGCCCGCACCCGGCCGTGGCCTCGGGTCAGCAGCGTGATGATGCGGTCCGCCTCACCCAGCTTCTGGGTGCGCAGCACGATGCCGTCGTCGCGGAACAGACTCATGCGCCCATTGTCCCGTACGGGGACCGGCGCAGGGACAGCGCTGACCCCTCGCCCGGACCGGGGTCCGGGCGAGGGGTCACCACCCCTTGGGAGGATCAGGGAGCGGACGGGGACGCCTCCGCGTCGTCCGCCTTCTCGGCACCGGGTGCGGGGGACGCCGCCTGGGCGGGCACCGCCGCGGCGACCTTGCCGTCGTCCGGGGTGTCGTCCCCGGCACCGGCGACGGCCGGGGTGTCGGCCCGGGGGGTGTCGTGGGCATCGTCCTTGGCCAGGCCGTTGAAGATCAGGTTGAGGACGATGGCGGCCGTGGCACCCAGGGTGACACCGCTGTTGAGGAGCGAGGACAGGTCCGCGTCCATGTGCTTGGTGAAGAAGACCGGGACGGTCGCGGGGAGCAGGGCGAAGGCGAGGGAGACGCCGACGATCAGCGCGTTCTTCTCCTCCTTGAGGTCCACCTTGGCCAGGGTCTGGATGCCGGCCAGGGCGACCATGCCGAACATGACGGTCGCGGCGCCGCCGAGGACTCCGTGCGGGACGGCGGCGACGATCGCGGCGGCCTTGGGCAGCAGACCCAGGATGATCATGAAGACACCCGCGGCGACGACCACGAACCGGCTCTTCACCTTCGTCATCCGCACCAGGCCGACGTTCTCGGCGAAGGCGACGTACGGGAAAGAGTTGAGGACACCGCCGAGGGCGGTCGCGGCGCCGTCGGCCCGCAGGGCGCGCGCCACGGTCTCGCTGTCGACGTCCTTGCCGACGATGTCGCCGACGGCGTAGGTGTCACCGGTCGTCTCGACCATGGTGATCAGCATGACGATGAGCATCAGGACGATCGGGAACCACTCGAACTTCGGGACACCGAAGTGGAACGGGGTGGTGACCCCGATCCAGTCGGACTTGCCCACGTCGCCGAACTTCGCGTCTCCGAGCAGGAAGGCGACCGCGGTGCCGCCGACCAGGCCGAGGAGGATCGAGATGCTGGAGAGGAACGGCTTGCCGATCTTCATCAGGACGAGGATGAAGAGCATGGTGCCGCCGGCGTAGGCGAAGTGCTTCGGGTCGCCGAAGTCGGGGCTGCCGAGGCCGCCGGCCGCGTCGTTGAGGCCGACCGGGAGCAGGACGATGCCCAGCACGGTGATCACCGTGCCGGTGACGACCGGCGGGAACAGTCGCATGACCGTCCGGAACGCCTTGGCGGGCAGCCAGGCGAAGGCGAAGGTGGCGATACCGGCGGTGATGACCGCGCCGTAGATGACCAGCAGGGCTGCGGTCCCGCCGCCCGCGCCGAGGCCTATGGCGATCATCGGGGAGACGGCGGTGAAGGTCACGCCCTGGATCAGCGGCAGTCGCGCGCCGATCCGGCCAATGCCCCACGCCTGGATGATCGAGGCGATACCACAGGTGAAGAGGTCCGCGTTGATCAGGTAGACGAGCTGTTCAGGGCTCAGCTTCAGCGCGTTGCCGACGATGATCGGGACGATCACCGCGCCGGCGTAGAAGGCGAGTACGTGCTGGAAGCCGTACAGCGCGAGCTTGGGGAGGGGGAGCACCTCGTCGACCGGGTGCGTGCTCCGCTTTCCTTCGGTGGAAAGCCGGGCGGCGACACGTGCCATCTCAGCCTTGCCCTTCAAGGTAGGTAAGTGAGAGGAGATCTGGTTATCCCTGGCCGGAGTGGGTCGCTAACCCGTTGGTCCGCCAGGGTTGTCAGTGCGTTCACGTGAATCGAAGGCCCGCTGTGTTACCAACGGCGTCTCGTCGTGTGACCGGAATTGAACGCCTGTGGGGGGCCTCACAGATATCGTCGACTTCTACAAACTGTTGACGATCAGGCGTTCCGGATCTGTTGGTTTCTACAGTGGCGAAGGGTCTGACACAGGAGTATGCGCGACGCCCGCCGGACGAAGGTCATCCGGCCCTGCGCCCGCGAAGGCCGTACACCCTGACCTGCGGCTCCATACGTTGCAGCCATTCGGCCGCGCAAAGGAGAAGCCCTCGTTCCGGGCGCCCCACAGGTGGCTCTTCCGGGCCCGGAGCAGCGGCTTCCGCCATTCACGGAATGTTCACCAGGCGAGATTCCGCCCCCCGTGAGGCCGGATCGTTACCTCGTACGGAACCCTTTCGGACGGCTTCGGGGCCGGACTCAGGCCCGGGCGGCCGCCGCCACGATCGCGGCCGCCGCCGTCGCCGCCGTCAGCACAGGCTCCGGGGAGCGGCCGGCCCGGACCGACTTCCGCGTCGTCGTCCCCGTCCTCCCGCTCGGCAGCCACCGCCGCCCCATGCGCCCCGGCGCCGACCTCTCGGCCCACGGAATCGCCGCCCTGCTCGCCGAGTTCCTGGACCGCCTCGACCTGCGCGCGGTCACCCTCGTCCAGAACGACGCCGGCACCGCGCAGCTCCTCGTCGGCGACCACGACGACCGCATCGGCCGCCTCGTCCTCACCTCATGCGAGGCGCTCGACAACTACCCTCCGGGCGTCCAGGGCCGGACCCTGCACGCCGCGAACCGCGTTCCGGGCGGGCTCTTCCTGCTCCTGCAGTCCTTCCGCTCGCCCTTCCTCGCCGGGATGCGGAGCTCGCTGGGCGGCATGGCCAAGCGCCCGATCCCGTACGAGCTCGTCCGCCGCCGGTACGGCCCGCTGCTGAGCGACCCCGCCATCCGCCGCGACCTCTCCGCCTTCCTGCGCGGCACCCGCAAGGACACCTACCTGCGCGCCGCCGAGCGGCTGCGGACCTTCGACCGGCCCGCCCTCGTCGCCCGGGGCGCGGAGGACCGCATGATGCCGCCCGAGACCGGCCGGCGGCTCGCTGGACTGCTGCCGCACGGCCGGTACGTGGAGATCCCCGACGCCCGCACGCTGATCCCGCTGGACAACCCCACGGGCCTGTGCGCGGCCCTGCGCCGGTTCATCGCGGAAACGCCTTAGGGCGCGCGCACCGCCGACAGCAGCCGCGCCACCTCGTCCGCGTCGATCCGCAGCGCCGAGCCCACGGTGGAGAGCACCTCGCGCTCGGCCGGGATGTACGGGCCGTCCGCGAGCGCGATCCGGGCGCCCTGCAGCAGGATCGATTCGCGGCCCGGGGCCGCCAGGTGCGGGGCCAGCGGCTCCAGCGCCTCGTGGAGCTCTATCGACAGCGCGGCCCCGCAGCACTCCGGGACGTCGTACAGCCCGAGCCGGCCCTCGTCCGTGGAGAGCGCCTCGACTAGGGACTCCAGCTGCTCCTCGGTGCAGTCCTGGAAGCCCGCGGCCCGTACGGCGCCCACCGCGGCCTCCAGCGCGCTGCGGGAGGCCGTCCCGCCCGCGGTGAGCACGGCCAGCGCCACCGTGTGCACGGCGTCGCGCAGGAGCGCCGTGAAGCGGGTGGTGGTGAGGTGGTCCAGCACGTCGGTGTCGAAGCGCGCACGGCAGCCCTGGCACTCGACGACGGGCCCGGCCTGCCCGCGCGGCAGCAGCGGCAGTCCGAGGACGGTGAACCGGCGGCGGCCGGTGCGCCTGCGGTAGTTCCGGTCTCCACCGCAGGCGGGGCAGAAGAATTCCCCGTCGCCCACGGTGCTCCAGGTGGTACGGATGCCCCAGACCGTCAGCTTCCGGCCGTCCCCACCCCGAACTGGCAGCACGTCGCACCTCCGTAACCTTCCGGCAACATCGCCGGGTGGGCGTGATGTTAGCCACATCGGTGAGGATGTGTCAGTCGTGTGACAAGACAACATGTGCCGCTGCCCGCAGTTGGCCGATCTGCGCCCCCGCCTCCGCCGCGTGCCCGGACTGATCGGCGGGACACCCCTAGGGTCTGCCGCATGAACGAGAAGTCCTGTCTGGTGACCGGCGCCGCGAGCGGGATCGGCCGGGCCACCGCCCTGCTGCTGGCCCGCTCGGGGGCCCGGGTGACCGCGGCCGACATCAACGGCCCCGGGGTCGAGGCCCTGCGTACGGAACTGGCCGCCGAGGGGTGCGAGGTCACGGCGGTCACCGCCGACGTCGCCGATCCGCAGGCCAACCGCGCGATGGTCCGCGCCGCGGTGGAGGCGTACGGGCGCCTCGACGTCGCCGTGGCGAACGCGGGGGTGATCCCCCTTTCGGATGTACGCGAGACCACCCCCGAGGACTGGGACCGCGTCATGGCGGTCGACGGCCGGGGGATGTTCCTCACCTGCAAGTACGCCATCGAGGCGATGACCGGGCAGCCGCGGCCCGGCGGGGCGCTGGTCTGCGTGTCCTCGATCTCGGGGGTGGCCGGGCAGGCGCGCCAGGCGGCGTACGGACCCGCGAAGTTCGTCGCGTCGGGGCTGACCAAGCACCTCGCGGTGGAGTGGGCCGCGCACGGGATCCGGGTCAACGCGGTGGCACCGGGAACCATCCGTACGGAGCGGGTGCTCGCCCTGAAGGACGAGCCGGGCGGACCGGAGTACCTGGAGGAGATCACGGGGGCGCACCCGATGGGCCGGCTCGGCGAACCGGAGGAGGTGGCCCGGGTGATCGCCTTCCTGGCCTCGGACGCGGCCTCGTTCGTCACGGGCGTCATCCTGCCGGTGGACGGCGGCTATCTGGCCCGCTGACGACCGTCCGGGGTGCCCGGGAACGGCGGAACCCCGCCCCTCCGGCAGGAGGAGCGGGGTTCGCGTCACGGACGGGCGTCAGCGGCCCGCGCGGTTGACGGCGGAGATGACCGCCTTCAGGGAGGCGCGCGTGGTGTTGGCGTCGATGCCGATGCCCCACAGGACCCGGCCGTCGATCGCGCACTCGATGTACGAGGCGGCCACGGCGGAGGCGCCCTCGCTCATGGTGTGCTCGGTGTAGTCCAGCAGGCGGGCGTCGATGCCGATGCCGGCCAGGGCGTCGAAGAAAGCCGAGATCGGGCCGTTGCCGGTGCCGTTCAGGACCGTCTCCACGCCGTCCACGACCGCCTCGACGTTCAGCGTGTCCGTGCCGTCCTTGTCGGTGGCCGTCGAACCGGAGCGCAGCTGGATGCGGCCCCACGGGTTCTCGGGGTTGGGCAGGTACTCGTCCTCGAAGACCGACCAGATCGCCTTCGGGGTGACCTCGCCGCCCTCGGAGTCGGTCTTGGCCTGGATGATCCGGGAGAACTCGATCTGCATGCGGCGCGGCAGGTCCAGCTTGTGGTCGTTCTTCAGGACGTAGGCGATGCCGCCCTTGCCGGACTGCGAGTTGACCCGGATGACGGCCTCGTAGGAGCGGCCGACGTCCTTCGGGTCGATGGGCAGGTACGGGACGGCCCACTCGATGTCGTCGACGGTCTTGCCGGCGGCGGCCGCGTCGGCCTCCATGGCGTCGAAGCCCTTCTTGATGGCGTCCTGGTGGGAGCCGGAGAAGGCGGTGTAGACCAGATCGCCCGCGTAGGGGTGGCGCGGGTGTACTTCCATCTGGTTGCAGTACTCGCTGGTGCGACGGATCTCGTCGATCTGCGAGAAGTCGATCTGCGGGTCGATGCCCTGCGAGAACAGGTTCATGCCCAGCGTGATCAGGTCGACGTTGCCGGTGCGCTCGCCCTGGCCGAACAGGCAGCCCTCGATGCGGTCGGCGCCGGCCATCAGGGCCAGCTCGGCGGCGGCGACGGCGGTGCCGCGGTCGTTGTGCGGGTGCACGGAGATGCAGATGTGCTCGCGACGGGTCAGGTTGCGGGCCATCCACTCGAAGCGGTCCGCGTGCGTGGACGGCGTCGAGCGCTCCACGGTGGCGGGCAGGTTCAGGATGATCTCGCGGCCCTCGGCCGGCTGCCAGACGTCGCAGACGGCCTCGCAGACCTCCAGGGCGAAGTCCAGCTCGGTGTCGGTGAAGATCTCGGGGCTGTACTGGTAGCCGAAGACGGTCTCGGGGCCCAGCAGCTTCTCCGCGTACTCCATGACCAGGCGGGTGCCGTCGACGGCGATCTGCTTGATCTGCTCCTTGGAGCCGCGGAAGACGACCCGGCGGAAGGTCGGGGCGGTCGCGTTGTACAGGTGCACGGTGGCGCGCTTGGCACCGACCAGGGACTCCACGGTCCGCTCGATCAGGTCCTCGCGGGCCTGGGTCAGCACGGAGATGGTGACGTCGTCCGGGATCGCGCCCTCTTCGATGATGGAGCGAACGAAGGCGAAGTCGGTGTCGCCGGAGGACGGGAAGCCGACCTCGATCTCCTTGTAGCCCATGCGCACCAGCAGGTCGAACATCTCGCGCTTGCGGGCGGGGGTCATCGGGTCGATCAGCGACTGGTTGCCGTCGCGCAGGTCGGTGGACAGCCAGCGGGGAGCCCTGGTCACGCGGGCGTCGGGCCAGGTGCGGTCCGGGATGTCCACCTGCTCGTACCGGCCGTACTTGTGGATCGGCATGCCGGAGGACTTCTGGGCGTGGGTCGCGTTCGTGATGGGCGTGGGGCGACCGACGAAAGTGTGCTGACTCATGGCGTGGGGCTCCTCGCGTGTCCGCGTGTAGTTCGCTGGGACGGCCGACGGCGGTCGTAAATCCGCAACACCAAACTCCGCGGGGAGGGGGCCGGCCTACGACTACAGACCCTCGCCGCGGCAGCTAAGGAGAAGCAGCCCGAAACGCATGATGGACCGAGCCTAGCCGAGCCGCGCCGTATCGCGAGGACCTGTTTCAGTATGCAAGACCCCGGGGTCCGATTTGTACTGTATGTGAGCTACGCCACGCTTTGCCCCACCGGGTCAGGGTGATCCGTCAACCCGGCGGCTCCGCTTTCAGACGACTTAATGAATCATGGTCGCAGCTAGTGACACCGACATGACCCACTGCCACATTGCCGGGCATGGATGCCTCCCACGCTCACCGCCACCCCGTCTTCTGCACCGTTGTGCCGCCGCACCTCCTCGACAAGGCCGCCCTGTCCGCGGACTCCCGGCGCGCCGACCTCGCGCAGCGCACCCTCGAACGCGACTCCCTGCTGCGCACCCGGCGCCGCGTCACCGCCGTGCGCGGGATCGTCCCCACGCTCGCGGCGCCGGCCTCCGACGATCCGGACCGGACGGTCTACGACGCCGAGCACCTCACCCGGCTGCCCGGCACGAAGGTCCGGGGGGAGGGCGACCCCGTGAACAAGGACGCCACCGTCAACCGCGCCTACGCGGGCCTCGGGGCGACCTACGACCTGTTCCTCAAGGGCTTCGGCCGCCGCTCGATCGACGATTCCGGGCTCCCGCTCGACGCGACCGTCCATTACGGCGAGGACTACAACAACGCCTTCTGGGACGGCCGGCAGATGGTCTTCGGCGACGGGGACGGGGACCTCTTCCTCGACTTCACCGTGTCGGTGGACGTCATCGGGCACGAGCTGACCCACGGGGTCACCCAGTACACGGCGAACCTGCGGTACCGCGGGCAGTCGGGCGCCCTGAACGAGTCGATGTCGGACGTCTTCGGCGCACTGATCAAGCAGTACTCGCTGGAGCAGACGGCCGAGGAGGCCGACTGGCTGATCGGGGCCGGGCTGCTCGGCCCCAACGTGACCGGGGTCGCGCTGCGCTCGATGAAGGCGCCGGGCACCGCGTACGACGACGACGAGCTCGGCAAGGACCCGCAGCCGGCCACGATGGACGGCTACGTGAACACCCACAGCGACAACGGCGGGGTGCACATCAACTCGGGCATCCCCAACCACGCCTTCTACATCGCGGCGACCGAGCTGGGCGGCAAGGCCTGGGAGCGGGCCGGGCAGATCTGGTACGACACCCTGACCGGCGGGGACCTGACCCCGAAGGCGGACTTCGCGGAGTTCGCCCGGCTCTCGACGGCGGCGGCCGTCACCCGGTACGGGGACGGCGGCGCCGAGCACCAGGCGCTGCAGAAGGCGTGGTCCGCGGTGGGCGTCCCGTTCACGGGGTAGAACGGCTCCCATGCGCATCGAGGTGGTACGGACGGGCGGCTTCGCGGGCATCGAGCGCCGGGCCGAGGTGGACACCGCGGGCCTGCCGGACGAGGACGAGTGGCGGGCCCTGGCCGGGCTCGCGCTGCGGCCCGGTCCGCCGGGCGATCCGGCGGACCGGGTACGGGACGGGTTCGCGTACCGGATCACGGTGGACGGGCGGACGGTGACCTGCCGGGAGCCGACCCTGTCGGAGGCCCAGCGGGCGCTGATCTCACGGGTCCTGAAGGAGGGCGCCTGAAGGAGAGCGCCTGAGAGGGGCTCCTGAAAGGAGGTGCCCGGGCAGCACCCCTTTGCTTGGATGACCGGATGACCGACCACATGATCGATTCAACGCTGTCCGAGCTGGAGCGGTACTACGACACGGTGCCGCGGGTGGGCGGCGCCCGCGCCGAGGACTTCGGGCCGCTGACCCTGTTCGTCCAGGAGGGCTCGGGCTGGCCCTACTACGCGCGGCCCGCGCTCGGCGGCCCCGAGGCGAGCCGGGCCGACGTGGAACGGGTCTGGCAGCGCCAGCGGGAGCTGAAGGTCCCCGAGGCCTTCGAGTGGGTGGCCGAAACCAGCCCCTCGCTGCGGGCCGCGGTGGAGGCGGCGGGACTCCACGTCCACGCGCACCCGCTGATGGTGCTGGACCTCTCGGCCGAGGCCCTTCCCCCGCACCCGGAGGTCCGTCTGCTCGGCGCGGACGACCCGCTGCTCACCGCCGCGGTGACGGTCCCGGCCCTGGCCTTCGCGGCCCCGGGAACCGCGGTGGGCGAGGCCGGCCCCGCGGAACTCGCGGCGGCGATGGCCGAGCCTGCGGCCGAGGAGGGCCGGGCACGGGTGTCCGGAAAGCTGGCGGCGGGCAGCACGGTCCTGGCCTCGGCCGTACGGGACGGCGTGGTGCTCTGCTCGGGCCAGTACAACCCGGTCGGCGACGTCGTTGAGGTGGTGGGCGTCGGCACCCTCCCGTCGGCCCGCCGCCAGGGCCTGGCCCTCGGTGTCACGGCCGCCCTCGTCGCGGAGGCCCGCGCGCGCGGCGCCCGTACGGTCTTCCTCTCGGCCGGCGACGAGGCCGTGGCCCGCGTCTACGCCCGCATCGGCTTCCGCCGGGTGGCCACGGCCCTGATCGCGGAGCCGCCGGCGGACCCCACGGGCTGACGGGACGGTTTGCCGGAACGGCAACAGGGTTTGCCCGTACGGGCGGACGGGCGGAGCATCGGCCGTACCGGCACCCGTACTGGAAGAGGACGCAATGACCGAGCACACGCACACGCACTCCCACCACTCCCCCGCGCCCGGGACCGCGGCGGGCGAGGAGTTCTGGGACGGCCGCTACGAGGAGAGCGACCGGATCTGGAGCGGCGAGGCCAACGCCATGCTGGTGCACGAGGCGTCCGGCCTCGCCCCGGGCCGGGCCCTGGACCTCGGCTGCGGGGAGGGCGGCGACGCGGTCTGGCTGGCCCGCCGCGGGTGGACCGTCACCGGGACGGACATTTCCGGGGTCGCCCTCGGCCGGGCGGCCGAGCACGCGGCGGAGGCCGGGGTCGCGGACCGCGTCTCCTTCGCGCGGCACGATCTGACGGAGTCCTTCCCGCAGGGGGAGTTCGACCTCGTCTCGGCGTGCTTCCTGCACAACTACGGGGACTTCCCCCGTGACGTCGTCCTGCGGACGGCCGCGGCGGCCGTGGCCCCCGGCGGCACCCTGCTGGTGGTCGGCCACGCGGGCTGGGCCCCGTGGCAGGAGGACCGCGAGGAGGCGCACTTCCCGACGCCCGAGGAGGTCCTCGGACAGCTGGAGCCGGTCACGGCGGGCTGGGAGGTGCTGCGGGCCGAGGAGACCGAGCGGGTGCAGGAGCAGCCCGACGGCACGCCGGGGACCCGGACGGACAACGTGGTGCGGGTGCGCCGGCCCGCGTAGCGGAACGACGCCGAACGACGTACGGACGCGGCCCCGGTGCGGGGCCGCGTCCGTACGTCGTGGCGTGTGGGGTGTGGCGTGCGGCGTGTGGCGTCGCCCGTCAGAAGCCGAGCTTGCGCAGCTGCTTGGGGTCCCGCTGCCAGTCCTTGGCGACCTTCACGTGGAGGTCGAGGAAGACCGGGGTCCCGAGCAGCGCCTCGATGTGCTTGCGCGACTTCATCCCGACCTCCTTCAGGCGGGAGCCCTTCGGGCCGATGATGATGCCCTTCTGGCTCGGCCGCTCGATGTAGACGTTGGCGTGGATGTCGAGCAGCGGGCGGTCGGCCGGGCGGTTCTCCCGCGGGATCATCTCCTCGACGACCACGGCGATGGAGTGCGGGAGCTCGTCCCGTACGCCCTCCAGCGCGGCCTCGCGGATCAGTTCCGCGACCATGACCATCTCGGGCTCGTCGGTGAGGTCGCCCTCCGGGTACAGCGGCGGGCTCTCCGGCAGCAGCGGCGCGATCAGGTCGGCCAGCAGCTGGACCTGGCTGTCACCGACCGCCGAGACGGGAACGATCTCGGTCCACTCGAAGCCCAGTTCCTCGGCGAGCTGGTGGACCGCGATGAGCTGCTCGCCCACCACCTTGGACTCGACCAGGTCGGTCTTGGTGATGATGGCGATCTTGGGGGTCTTCTTGATCCCCGCGAGCTCCTTGGCGATGAACTTGTCGCCGGGGCCGAGCTTCTGGTCGGCCGGCAGGCAGAAGCCGATGACGTCGACCTCGGCCCAGGTGGTCCGCACGATGTCGTTGAGGCGCTCGCCGAGCAGCGTGCGCGGCTTGTGCAGGCCGGGCGTGTCGACGAGGACGAGCTGCGCGTCGGGGCGGTGCACGATGCCGCGGACGGTGTGGCGGGTGGTCTGCGGCCGGTTGGAGGTGATCGCGACCTTGGTGCCCACGAGTGCGTTGGTGAGGGTCGACTTCCCCGCGTTGGGGCGGCCGACGAAGCAGGCGAAGCCCGCACGGTGCGGGCTGGTGGACTCGGGGGAACGATCGCTCATACGGGCCATTCTCCCCGATGCGGCTCCCAGCGCCGACCAGATCACGGCAGCGAGGGCGAGCATGGCCGTCAGCGAGGGGTGCGCGGCGTAGCCTGCACGTCCCTGAGCTGTGGTTCCGTCGGCCCGCGCGCGCACCGTGACCTCGGCCCATTCCCCTGCCGGCGGGCCCTCCCAGCGGGTGCTGAGCCGCACTTCCTGACCCGGCAGCAGTTCGGCGGGCAGCCCGGCGAGCCCGCGGGTGAGCAGCCGCCGGCCGAGGGCGCCGGAGGCGGTGAGGGTGGCTCGGGGGCGCAGGGTGACGTTGCCGATGTTGTGGAGCGTGTACGAGACCTCCGCGCCGGCGCCGCGCCGTTCCACGGCGACTCCCCGGACGACGAGGGCGGGGGCGGTGGGTCCGGTCACCCGCAGGTAGAGCCGGGCGGCGACGGCCTGCTGGACTCCGATCCCCCGGGCGGTGGTGGTCGCGGGCCGGTCCTCCAGGGCCACGATGGCGCCGGGGTGGTCCCCGGGCTCCGCCCGGTCGGGGACGGTGACGGTGAAGCCGACGCCGACCGACGCCCGGGCCGGTACGGTGACCCGCTCCCGGTCGAGCTTCGCCCACGCGGCGGTGGCCAGACGCGGCTCGTCGGGGCCGCGGAGGGCGAAGCCGCCGTCGCGGGCGGTGTTGTGGGCGTCGGCGGCGTAGAGCCGGAAGGTGCGGGGGCGGTCGGTGCGGTTGGTGAGGGTGACGGCGTCGGCGACCGTCTGGCCCGGCGCGGCGGCGAGATAGAAGTACGGCCGCTGCCCGACGCCCGTCGCGGCGGGCAGCACGGACCACTGCCCGTTGTCGGCGGCGGTGGCCGTCCCGGCAAGTCCGACGACGAGTCCGGTCGCCGCGAGCAGCAAGGCCGATCCGGCCCGGGCGACCGCTGCGCGGAGCTGTCCCCTACCCGCCCTTCCACCGTTCCCTGGGGCTCCGCCCCAGACCCCGCGCCTCAAACGCCGGCGGGGCTGAACTTCAGCCCCGCCGGCGTTTGAGCAGGGGGTACCTCCCAGCGGTAGCTGGGGGAGGGTCCGGGCAGAGCCCGGGGCTCCGCGCAGCGGCAGCCTCCGCCGCATCCGGGCCGTCACGACAGGGTCAGCGTCAGGACCGCCGTGTACGCACCCGGCGGGGTGTACGGCGGCACCTGCAGCGTCACCGCCGCGTCGACCGTGAAGGTGCCGCCGACCAGCGGAGCGTCGGGCGCCGAGGCGAGGACCGCGCCGCCCGGCCCGACCACACCCGCGCTGCCCGGCGTACAGGGGCTCTTGCTGCCCTCGGCCGCCACGCACGACGGGGTCCAGGACAGGGACGCGCCCGGGATGCGGATCCCGCCCGGTCCCGTGAAGTCGGTGACCTTGCCGATCAGGGACCAGCCGGCCGGGCCGCCGCGGGCGTCGGTGACGGTCACGGTCCCGATCCGGCCGGGGGCCGCGCCGCCGTCGCCGTACGGGACCGCGCCCAGGGTGATGTCCTCGCCCGTCTGGGTCATGCCGAGCGCGCCCGGTTCGACGGTGACCGTGACCTTCCGGGTGCCCGTCGGCGGCGCGATCGGCGTCGGGGTCGGTGTCGGGACCGGGGTGGCGTCGACGGCGTCGATGACCGTGTACGCGGCCGGTCCGGAGCCCCGCCGCGCAGACCAGGCCGCGCCCTCATAGGCGATCACCGCGGTGGTGGCCTTGTCCGTGACCGGCAGCTCCACCAGGGCCGTGCCCCGTTCGTCGGCGGTGGCGGTCTCCCGGTCTGCGGTCTCGGCGGCGCCCGCCCGCCCGGCCACCGTCACGGTCGCGCCCGGGGGGAAGCCGGCGGCGGTGACCTTGACCTTGGCTCCCGGTCGTCCGTACGCGGCGCCGAGGAAGACGCTGCGCAGGTTGGCCGTGGGCAGCTCGGTCGCGGTCAGGCGTTCGGAGACGGGCGTGGCCGACGGGCCGGCGGCGGTGCAGCTGGTGCCGAGGTCCAGCAGGTGGCTGGTGTGCAGCGTGTAGCCGCCCGGGGCCAGGGTGATCTCGCCGGGCGCGGTGACGGTGAAGGTGCCGGTCATGGTGACGGCGGGGAGGGGCGCGCCGGCCGGGACGGGGTCGTTGCGCTTGGCGCCGACCACGGTGACCTCGCCGCTCTGGGCGCCGGCCAGGACGATCCGGCCGGTCGGGGTCAGCGCATCGGCGGGGAGTTCGCCGGCGATCGGGTTCAGGGCGGGGGTCGCGAGCACCTGGTAGGTCACGGTGACGGTGTCGCCAACCTGCGGGGCCGGGTCGTCGACGGTGACGCGTGCGGTGGTCGGGCCGTCGGCGGGCGGGATTCCGGCCTCCTGGGGCGCCAGGCACTGCGTCGGGAAGGTCACCTGGCCGGGGGGCGTTTCGCCCTCGGCCGCGGCCGGCCCGCTCAGGGCGCCCCCGGTCGTGGCCGCGAGCACGGCCATGCCGACGGCTGCCGACCATCTCCGGTTCCGTGCCCCTGTTCGCACTGCCCGCCCCCTGGGTTCCCTCGCGCCGAGCCCTGCGCAGGGGGCCATTCACGAGCGGGCGGCGGGAGAAGTCAATGCACGGGTCCGGCAAAAACTGATGGCCCATCAGGAGATGGTGAAATGCCGGTACCGGTGGGGTTCACGGGGCTCACGAGGCCGCCGAGGCTGCGGGGATCCCCGGGCCGGCCCCGCGGCCGGGGTCGTCGGCGTGGCCCGTACCACCACGGCTCCCGAGGCCCCCCGGCCCGCCCGACGCACGGAAGGTGCGCCGGTAGGCCGTCGGGCTGACCCCCAGCGCCGCCTGCACGTGCTTGCGCAGCGACTGCGCCGTGCCGAAGCCGCTCTCCCGCGCGACCTGCTCCATCGGCAGGTCCGTCTGCTCCAGCAGCCGCCGGGCCGGCTCCACCCGCTGGCCGACGATCCACTGCCCGGGGCTGACGCCCGCCTCCTCCCGGAAGCGGCGCGTGAAGGTCCGTACCGACATGGCCTCCTGCCGGGCCAGGTCGGTCAGCCTGAGCGGCTCGTGGAGCCGGTCCAGCACCCACGCACGCGCCGCCGTGGTGCTGGCGAGCTGCGGCTCCGGCACCGGGCGCTCGATGAACTGCGCCTGTCCGCCCTCCCGGTGGGGCGGTACGACGGTCCGCCGGGCCGTGCCGTTCGCGACGGCCGCTCCGTGGTCGCGGCGCACGATGTGCAGACAGAGGTCGATGCCGGCGGCGACGCCGGCGGAGGTGAGCACGTCCCCGTCGTCGGTGTAGAGCACGTCCGGGTCGACCCGCACGGCGGGGAACAGCCGCTGGAAGTGCTCGGCCGAGGCCCAGTGGGTGGTGGCCGGGCGGCCGTCCAGGTAGCCGGCGGCGGCCAGCACGTAGCCGCCGGTGCAGATGGAGACGAGCCGCGTGCCGGGCCGGATGTGCGCGAGGGCCGCGGCGAGCTCGTCGGTCAGCGTGCCGTACTCGTGCACCGGGCCCAGTTCGTACGAGGCCGGTACCACCACCGTGTCGGCGGTGGCCAGCAGTTCGGGTCCGTGCTCGACCTGGATCGCGAAGTCGGCGTCCGTGCGCACCGGCCCGGGGGCGAGCCCGCACGTGAGGATCTCGTACAGCGGCCGCCCGGACGGATCCTTGGCCCGCCCGAAGATCCGGTGCGGGATGCCGAGCTCGAAGGGGAGCAGCCCGGCGAGAGCGAGGACGACGATGCGGTGCGGCAACGGCTCCATGGCCCGATCGTACCGAAGCGTGACAGCCAGGCCACTGTCGTACGGTGCCCCGCCGGCCGGAAGCTGTCGGCGTGACCACGACAACCCCCGCCTCGGGCTCCGGCCCGGACTCCGCCGCTGCCGCTGCCGCTGCCGCTGCCGCTGCCGCTGCCGCTGCCGCCAGGATGATCAGACGATCGCGAGGTGGGTCACCGTTGATCCGCCGTTCAGCGGTCAGATTTCACCCGTCGCCGACAACACCAGTGCTTCAGAGTGTTCCTCGTATCGCCGCTTCGAAGTGCTCATGGGTCAGTGCGTCGAACCCATGCTCGGCGGCGAAGGCGCGGATGCGGCCGAGTGGGGTGTCAGGGGCTGGCGGTTCGGTGGCCAACTCGAAGCCGGTGACCTGGAGGGCGAACGCAAGGTCGTAGTCAGGGGCGCTGTCTGGATGGCTCATCGCGTCAGCGTAGCGAGGGCAGGCCAGTGAGTGACCGCATTTTGAGAGGCGCCTCACACGCCAGTGACCTGCACTCTTCCGTGCCGTGCCCGGTACCTTGCGGTTCCCTCGCACTGGTGGGGCGGGGCCGATGGGGAAGGGAGGCCCGAGATACAGGAACACGTATGGCGCCGTGCGCTTGTGCGCTCCGACATGAAGCCCGCAGAGAAGTTGGTCGGCGTCGCGATGGCGTCGTATGCGGACTACGACTCGGGTGAGAACGCGTGCCCGTCGAACGGGACGATCGCCAGGGAACTCGGCTACGGCGGGAAGGCTCCAGAGCAGACGGTCAACAAGATCGTCGGCAGGCTGCGTCAGGCTGGCTGGCTTACGAAGACGGGCAAGGTGCCGGACGGTCCGGTGATCTACCGGCTCACGTTGCCGAAGCAGGAGGGGATGGCTGAGAAGCCATACAACCTACATACCTTCAAGAGCGACGGCGGTCGGAGTGCAGGGCCGACGGCGAAGCGCAAGCCAGTGCGGCGGGGGCCTCCGGCCAGCTGATCTTCCTGCCGCTGCTGGCCTGGCTGGTGGACCAGCACGGCTGGCGCCCGGCGACGGTGACGGTCTCGCTGTCGGCGCTGGCGGTCGTCCCCTTCGTCTGGCTGCTGCTGCACGACCACCCGGCGGACGTGGGCCTGGCGCCGTACGGGGGCACGTACGCGCAGAAGCCGGTCCCGGTCCCGGGCGCGGCCCGGCGGGCGGTGAAGGTGCTGTCCGACGCGGCCCGGACCGGCCCCTTCTGGCTGCTGGCCGGCACCTTCGCGATCTGCGGGGCCTCGACCAACGGGCTGGTCAGGACGCACTTCGTGCCCGCCGCCCACGACCACGGCATGCCGGTGACGGCGGCCGCCGGGCTGCTGGCGGTGATCGGCGTGTTCGACGTGATCGGCACGATCGCCTCGGGCTGGTTCACGGATCGCTTCGAGGCCCGGCGGCTGCTCGCCGTCTACTACGCCCTGCGCGGGATCTCGCTGCTCTTCCTGCCGATCCTGCTGGCGCCCTCGGTACAGCCGCCGCTGGTCTTCTTCATCGTCTTCTACGGCCTGGACTGGGTCGCGACCGTCCCGCCGACGATCGCGCTGTGCCGCGAGCACTACGGGGACGACGGCGCGATCGTCTTCGGCTGGGTCCTGGCCTCGCACCAGGTCGGCGCGGCGGTGGTGGCCTTCCTGGGCGGCCTGGCGCGCGACGTGACCGGCTCGTACGACGTGGTCTGGTACGCGTCGGGCGCGCTGTGCGCGATGGCGGCGCTGATGGCCATGGTGATTCGCCGCCGCCGCTAGCCTCCGGCGGTCCGCACCCCTGGCCTCGTAGCCTCGCGGCCACCTTCGGACTCGCCCGGGCCACGTCCCGCCCCGCTGGCAGCTTGGGGCTCGCCCGGGCCACATTCAGCCTCGGCCAAATTCAGCCTCGCCGGCGTTTGAGGCGCGGGTCCGGGCAGAGCCCGGTGCCCGGCGGAGCCGGGTTCCCTGGTGCGCCGCCCCAGCCCCCGCGCCTCAATCGCCGGCGAGGCTCAAAGATCGGGGCTTCGTCCCGGACCCCGCGCCTCGAACGCCGGCGAGGCTGGAGTGTGCGCGGCGGGGCTGGGATGGTCCCGACGAGGCTGGGATGGTGCAGGCGCGGCTGGATTTGGCCCGGGCGGGCGAGGGGCGTCGGCAACCCCGCCGGGAGGCTAGGCGCCGGCCGGGGTCGTCGACTTCAGGGTGCCGTCCGGGCCCGCCAGCAGCACCGGCGTGCCCGGGCCACCGAGATCGCGGACGGCCGCGCGGTCGGCCTCCGCCGGGGCGTCCGCCGCGCTGACGACCGCCGCCGCCTCCAGGGACCGCGCCCCGCTCGCCACGGCCATCGCGACCGCGGTCTGCAGCGCGCTCAGCTTGAGGGAGTCGAGCTCCACCGTCCCGGCGACGTAGGTGCGGCCCGTCTCGTCGCGCACCGCCGCCCCCTCGGGAACGCCGTTGCGGGCCCGGGCGCTGCGCGCCAGCGTGATGATCTTGCTGTCCTCGGGGTCGATCCCAGTGCTCTCGCTCATGGTCGAAAGCATAGGGAGCGCCCCCGCGCCCCCGCACGACCACCCCGCCGCCGACCCGGGCGCACCGTCACGGCCGGTCGAGCCGCAACCGCTCCGCCCGCGGCAGACCCGCGACCACCAGGTCGTACGAGTCCTCCACCAGCTCGCGCACGAGGCGGTCCGGCAGGCCGCCCGGCCCGCCCACCGTCACCGTGTTCCAGTGCCGCTTGTTCATGTGGTAGCCCGGCACGATCGCCTCGTGCTCCTCGCGCAGCCGCACCGCCTGCTCCGGTTCGCACTTGAGGTTGACCTTCAGCGGCTGCGCGTCCAGCGCCGTGAGCGCGAACACCTTGCCCAGCACCTTGAACACCGAAGTCTCCGGCCCGAAGGGGAACTCCTCCACCGCCGCGTTGAAGCCCAGACAGAACTCCCGCAGCCGCTCCGGGGTCATTCCCCCTCCTCCCCCGCGGACCCGTCCGCGTCCACCGGTTCCACGAGCACCGTGACGATCTTGTTCCGCCGCCCCGCCGGGGACTCGGCCGTCAGCCGCAGCGGACGCCCGTCCGGCAGCTCCACCAGCGCCGAGGCGCCCGCGATGGGCACCCGGCCCAGCGCCTTCGCCAGCAGACCGCCGACCGTCTCCACGTCCTCGTCGTCGAAGGAGTCGACCTTGAACAGCTCACCGAGATCGGTGATGTCCAGCCGCGCCGTGACCCGGTAGCGGTCCCCGCCCAGGTCCTCGACCGGCGGGAGCTCCCGGTCGTACTCGTCCGTGATCTCGCCGACGATCTCCTCGAGGATGTCCTCGATGGTGACGATGCCGGCCGTGCCGCCGTACTCGTCGATCACGACGGCCACGTGGTTGCGCACCTGCTGCATCTCGCGCAGCAGATCGCCCGCGTTCTTGGTGTCCGGCACGAAGACGGCCGGCCGCATCGCCGTCGAGACCAGGTCGGACTCCGCGTCCCGGCTGATGTGCGTCTTGCGGACCAGGTCCTTCAGGTAGACGATCCCGACGATGTCGTCCTCGTTCTCCCCGGTCACCGGGATGCGCGAGAAGCCGGATCGCAGGGCGAGCGTGGTCGCCTGACGGACCGTCTTGTACCGCTCGATGCAGACCAGGTCGGTGCGCGGCACCATCACCTCGCGCACCAGCGTGTCGCCGAGCTCGAAGACCTGGTGCACCATCCGGCGCTCGTCGTCCTCGATCAGCGATTCCCGCTCCGCGAGGTCCACCATCGCGCGCAGCTCGGCCTCGGAGGCGAACGGCCCCTTGCGGAAGCCCTTCCCGGGCGTGAGCGCGTTGCCGATGAGGATCAGCAGCTGCGGGATCGGCCCCATGACCCGGGCCAGCGGCACGAGGACGTACGCGGCGGCCGTCGCGGTGTTCAGCGGGTGCTGGCGGCCGATCGTGCGCGGGGAGACCCCCACGGCGACGAAGGAGACCAGCACCATGACGGCGATCGCCACGAGCAGCGCGGTCCAGTTCTCGCCGAACTCGTCGAGGCAGACGTAGGTGACGAGCACCCCCGCCGCCATCTCGCAGGTGACGCGGACCAGCAGGGCCACGTTGAGGTAGCGGGTGGGGTCGCCGGCGACCTGGGCGAGCTTCTCGCTGCCGCGCCGGCCCTCCCGTACGGCCTGCTCGGCGCGGAAGCTGGAAATACGGGCGATGCCGGACTCGGCACACGCCGCGAACCAGGCCACCACCACCAGCAGCACTGCCCCGGTGATGAGCTGGGCCGCGTTCACGAGACGGTCGGTGCCGGCGACGGACCGGTCATGCCGCGCTCACCGCGCCAGCCGTCGACGATGGCCGCCTGGAGGCCGAACATCTCGGCCTTCTCGTCCGGCTCCTCGTGGTCGTAGCCGAGGAGGTGCAGCACTCCGTGGACGGTCAGGAGCTGGAGCTCCTCGTCCATGGAGTGCTGCGTCGGGGCTTCCTCGCCCTGCCTCTTCGCGACCTCGGGGCAGAGCACGATGTCACCGAGGAGCCCCTGCGGGGGCTCCTCGTCGTCCTTCGTCGGCGGCCGGAGCTCGTCCATCGGGAAGGACATGACGTCGGTCGGGCCGGGCAGGTCCATCCACTGGATGTGGAGCTGCTCCATGGCGTCCTCGTCGATGACGATGACGGAGAGCTCCGAGAGGGGGTGGATCCGCATCCGGGTGAGCGCGTAGCGGGCGATGTCGAGGATCGCCTGCTCGTCGACCTCGGTTCCGGACTCGTTGTTGACGTCGATCGACATGGTGCGCTGGGTTCTACTTCCGCTGGTGGCCGTTCGCGGCCTGCTGCTGGCCGTCGTCGTACTTCTCGTACGCGTCGACGATACGGCCGACCAGCTTGTGGCGGACGACATCCTCGGACGTGAGCCGCGAGAAGTGGATGTCCGGAAGCCCTTCGAGGATCTCCTGGACCTGACGCAGACCGCTCTTGGCGCCACCCGGCAGGTCGATCTGGGTGACGTCACCGGTGACGACGATCTTCGAGTCGAAGCCGAGCCGGGTCAGGAACATCTTCATCTGCTCGGCGGTGGTGTTCTGCGCCTCGTCGAGGACGACAAAGGCCTCATTGAGGGTGCGACCCCTCATGTAGGCCAGGGGTGCCACCTCGATGGTCCCGGCGGCCATGAGCCGCGGGATCGAATCCGGGTCGATCATGTCGTGCAGCGCGTCGTAGAGCGGGCGCAGGTACGGGTCGATCTTGTCGAAGAGGGTGCCCGGCAGGAAGCCGAGCCGCTCCCCCGCCTCGACGGCGGGCCGCGTCAGGATGATCCGGCTGACCTGCTTGGACTGCAGGGCCTGGACCGCCTTGGCCATGGCGAGGTAGGTCTTGCCGGTACCGGCGGGGCCGATGCCGAAGACGATCGTGTTCTTGTCGATCGCGTCGACGTACCGCTTCTGGTTGAGGGTCTTGGGGCGGATGGTGCGTCCGCGGCTGGAGAGGATGTTCTGGGTGAGCACCTCGGCAGGCGTCTCCGCGGGGCCGTCGCCGTTCCCATTGGCGCTCGCCTGGAGCATGGCGATCGAGCGTTCCACTGCGTCCTCCGTCATCGGCTGCCCGGTGCGGAGCACCAGCATCATCTCGTCGAACAGTCGCTGGATCAGCGCGACTTCCGCCGCCGCGCCGATCGCGCTGACCTGATTGCCCCGAACATGGATGTCGGCCTTCGGGAAGGCCTTCTCGATCACGCGCAACAGGGCGTCGCCCGAGCCGAGCACCGTCACCAT
Organism: Streptomyces sp. NBC_01294; assembly: GCF_035917235.1. NCBI lineage: Bacteria > Bacillati > Actinomycetota > Actinomycetes > Kitasatosporales > Streptomycetaceae > Streptomyces > Streptomyces sp. NBC_01294. Next base: position 5,527,878 of record NZ_CP108423.1, on the reverse strand, counting down.
CGGGTGCGTCGCCGGTACGGTGAAGTGCGCTCGCGCCTGCCCCGGCGCGGGGATGTGGGCTGTCGATGTCTGAGTCATGGGCCGGCACTGTGGCCTGCGCATACCTCCCGCTGAGGGGCCGCGCCGATCGACGACCTCCGGAGTACCAAGCGTACGTCGCCGCCGCGGCTTCCCCGAGAGGTTTTACCGGCCGCCCGCGGACCCTCGCGTTCCGGGCCCCGGGCACGCCCTACGCCGAGTGCCGGAAGCCGATCGTCGGCACGGCCCTGCGCCGGGCCGCCGGGCCGGCAGCAGGCGGGATGAGGTCGTCCAGGAAGCCGTAGCGGCCGCGCAGGGCCTCCGGGGCGGCCCGCCACCAGTGGGCCACCTCGGGCCAGCCGGGGGCCGACAGGGAGCCGCCGAACTCCTGGACCGACAGGGCCGCCGTCAGCCCGGCGAAGGCGAGGCGGTCGGCGAGCGGCCAGCCCGCCAGGGTGCCGGTGACGAAGCCCGCCACGTACACGTCCCCCGCGCCCGTGGGGTCCAGCTCGTCCACCGTGATCCCGGGGACGTGGGCCGTCTCCCCGGTGCGCCCGTCCACCGCGTACGAGCCCTCCGCGCCCATCGTGACCACCGCGATCGGCACCTTCTCCGCCAGCGCCCGGGCCGCCGCCCGCGGACAGTCGGTGCGGGTGTACCGCATGGCCTCGCCCGCGTTCGGCAGGAAGGCCTCGCAGTGCTCCAGGTCGGCCAAGGCCCCCAGGTCCCACCGGCCGCTCTCGTCCCACCCCACGTCCGCGAAGATCCGCGAGCCGCGCCGGGCGGCCTCGCCGATCCACTCCTCGCCGCGGCCGGGCCCCAGCGCGGCCACGGCCGCACGGGCTCTCGGCGGGCACTGCGGGAAGGGCCCGGGGCCCGCCGGCGGAGGGGCCTCGTGGCCGTGCGAGACCATCGTGCGCTCGCCCTCGTAGGCCATCGAGACGGTGACGGGGCTGTGCCAGCCGCGGACGGTGCGCGACATGGACAGGTCGATGCCCTCGCCCTGCTCAAGGGCGTCCCAGCAGTACTCGCCGTAGTGGTCGTCCCCGAAGGCCGCGGCCAGCGAGGTGCGCAGACCGAGCCGGGCCAGGGCGGTGGCCATGTTGGCCACGCCGCCGGGGCTGGAGCCCATGCCGCGGGCCCAGGACTCCGTACCGCGCACCGGAGCCGAGTCGAGGCCGGTGAAGATGATGTCGAGGAAGACCGTTCCGGTCAGGAAGACGTCACAGCCCGGCTCCTCGGGGTCGCGCACGGGACCGAGCGGGTCCACCGCTGCCGCGCGGCTGTCGAAGTCCCTACTGGTCACGGTGTACTCCCCGGGGTGCTCGAAGGGCCGTTTCGCTGGAAAGCTGCCAGTCCTGCCCGACCGGGCCAGAACCAAAACCCAGTGTGGCGCAGATCACCTACCCGTCCAGTCGTGCCGCGGTCGAGGCACGGGGGCCGGCGCGGGGAGCCCCGGCACCGCGTCCGGCTCAGCCCCGCTTGGGCAGCGGCACCCGCACCAGGTCGGCGGCCACCGTCAGCTCCCCCTCGAAGCCCGCCGCACGCGCCTGGCGCTCGAACTCGGAGGGGTCCGTGTAGCGCTGCGAGAAGTGCGTCAGCACCAGGTGCCGTACGCCCGCGTCCCGCGCGACCCGCGCCGCCTGGCCGGCGGTGAGGTGTCCGTGGTCGGTGGCCAGCCGTTCGTCCTCGTCGAGGAAGGTCGACTCGATCACCAGCAGGTCGCAGCCCTCGGCGAGCGCGTCCACGCCGGGGCAGAGCCGGGTGTCCATGACGAAGGCGAACCGCTGTCCGGGCCTGTGCTCGCTGACGTCGTCCAGGGTGACGCCGCCGAGCTGCCCCTCGCGCTGGATCCGGCCGACGTCGGGTCCCTTGATCCCGTGGTGGGCGAGCAGCTCCGGCACCATGCGGCGCCCGTCGGGCTCGGTGATCCGGTAGCCGAAGGACTCGACCGGGTGCGAGAGCAGCCGGGCCTCCAGGACGTACGAGGCCCCGCGCGCCAGCGGCCCGTCCGCGGCCACCGGCTCCTCGTGGAGCGGGACGCTCTCGCGGTAGGCCGTGGCGTAGCGCAGCCGGTCGAAGAACTTCTGCCCCGAGGCCGGGTAGTGCGCGGTGACGGGGTGCGGGACCTGGTCGAGGTTGATCCGCTGGATCACCCCGGCGAGGCCGAGGCTGTGGTCACCGTGGAAGTGGGTGATACAGATCCGGTTGATGTCGTGCGCGGCCACCCCGGCACGCAGCATCTGGCGCTGGGTGCCCTCGCCCGGGTCGAAGAGGATGCCCTCGCCGTCCCAGCGCAGCAGGTAGCCGTTGTGGTTGCGGTGGCGGGTGGGCACCTGGCTGGCCGTGCCCAGCACCACGAACTCTCGTACGGACACGTGCTATCCCGGGGGCCACTGGAGGCCGCGGCCGCCCAGGACGTGCGCGTGGGCGTGCCAGACGGTCTGCCCGGCGCCGGAGCCGGTGTTGAAGACGATCCGGTAGCCGTGGTCGTCGATCTTCTCGTCGGCGGCGACCTGGGCGGCCTCGCGCAGTATGTCCGCGGCGACGCCCGGCTCGGCGGCGGCGAGGGAGGCCGCGTCGGGGTAGTGCACCTTGGGAATGACGAGCACGTGCGTGGGCGCCTGCGGGTTGATGTCCCGGAAGGCGACCGTGGTCTCGGTCTCCCGGACCACGGTCGCGGGGATGTGCCCCTCGACGATCTTGCAGAACAGGCAGTCGGCCTGCGGTTCCCCGGCCATTGCTGAGCCTCCCGTGACGTTGATCGGTCCGGGCATCGTATCCAGCCCCGCGCCGCCCCGGGGGGCGGGCGATCAACGACGGCCGGTCAACGGCGGCCGGTCAACGGCGGCCGGTCAACGCCGCCCGGTCGACAGCGGCCGATCAGCGACGGCCGTTCATCAGCGGCCGGCCGTCAGGCCCAGCGCCCGGTGCGGGCCAGCAGGACCGCCGTGGCCGCGGTGCCGGCCGTGGAGGTCCGCAGGACGGAGCGGCCCAGGCGGTAGGGGTGGGCCCCCGCCTCGGCGAAGACCGCCAGCTCCTCCGGGGAGACGCCCCCTTCCGGGCCGACCACCAGGACGACGGAGCCGGTGGCGGGCAGCTCGGCCGTGGCCAGCGCCCCGGAGGGGGTGTCGCGGTCCTCGTGGAGGACCATCGCCAGGTCGGCGCCCGCCAGCAGCGCCGCCACCTGCTTGGTGGACATGGCCTCGGCCACCTCCGGGAAGCGCACCCGGCGGGACTGCTTGCCCGCCTCCCGGGCCGTGGCCCGCCACTTGGCCAGGGACTTGGCCCCGCGGTCGCCGCGCCACTGCGTGATGCAGCGCGAGGCCTGCCAGGGCACGATCGCGTCCACGCCGGTCTCGGTCATCGTCTCGACGGCCAGCTCGCCGCGGTCTCCCTTGGGCAGGGCCTGGACGACGGTGATGCGGACCGGCGGCTCCGGCTCCCGCCCCGCCGAGGACACCGCCACGACGAGCCGGTCCTTGCCCTCCGCCGCCTTGACGACCGCCTCCGCCCAGCCGCCCCGGCCGTCCGTCAGGACCACCGCCTCGCCCGGGTTCAGCCGCTTCACGGACACCGCGTGCCGGCCCTCCGGGCCGTCCAGGACGAACTCCGCTCCCGCGGGGACCTCTTCGACCACGAACACCGGGGCCGTCATGACGCACTCCTCATCTGCCTTGCCTTCAACGTGCTCTGTGCCTCGGCCAGTTCGGCCGCCAGCACCTCCACCAGCTCCCCCGCCGGCAGCGCACGCGCGAGCCGGTGCCCCTGCCCCGCCCACAGGGCCATGCCCTGCGGGTCCCCGGCCGCGGCGGCCGCCTTGCGCAGCCCCGAGGTCAGGTGGTGGACCTGCGGGTACGCGGCCGGGGCGTACGGCCCGTGCTCCCGCATGAAGCGGTTCACCAGCCCCCGCGCCGGCCGCCCGGAAAAGGCCCGGGTCAGTTCCGTGCGGACGAACAGCGGGTCCGTCAGCGCCTTCTTGTGCACCGGGTGCGCGCCCGACTCCGGGCAGGCCAGGAAGGCCGTCCCGAGCTGCGCCGCCTCGGCGCCCGCCGCCAGCAGCGCCGCGATCTGCGAGCCCCGCATGAGGCCGCCCGCCGCGATGATCGGGAGCGCCACCGCCTCCCGTACCTGGGCCACCAGCGCGAGGAGCCCCACGCCCGCCGTGCCGTCGGCCTGGGGGTCGTCCCGGTGGGTGCCCTGGTGGCCGCCGGCCTCGACGCCCTGGACGCAGACGGCGTCGGCGCCCGCCTGCTGGGCGGACCAGGCCTCCTCGACGGAGGTGACCGTGACGACGGTGTACGTACCGGCCTTGCGCAGGGCCGCGAGGGCCGCGGAGGAGGGGCAGCCGAAGGTGAACGAGACGACCGGGACCGGGTCTTCGAGGAGGATGGCGAGCTTGGCGTCGTAGCCGTCGTCGCTGGTGCCGATGATGTCCTCCTCGGCGAGCGAGATCTCGTACCAGCTGGCCTCGCCGGCGAGCTGCCCGCGGTACGCCTCCACGGCGGCCGGGTCGACGTAGCCGGTCTGCGGCATGAAGAGGTTGACCCCGAAGCGGCGCCGGGTGAGCGCGCGCACCTGCTTGATCTCCTGGTACATCCCGTCGGCGGTCTTGTAGCCGCCCGCCAGGAAGCCCAGTCCGCCCGCCTCGCACACGGCGGCGGCGAGCGGCGGACAGGAGGCGCCGCCCGCCATGGGAGCCTGCACGATCGGGTACGGGGAGGGACCGTTCGGCGCGGAGGACATGGACTGCATCGTGCCACGTCCCAAGCGGGGGGCCGAATCATGGCATTCGCCTGGCATAGTCCGCTTCTCGGCCGGCCTTCGGCCCGCGCCCGGCTCATGCGACGAGCCCGGCCGGGGAATCCCCTGGCCGGGCTCGTGCGGGTGGTCGCCGGTCGGTCAGCGACCGTTGAACGCGTCCTTCAGACGGCTGAACAACCCCTGCTGACCCGGCGCGAACTGGCCCATCGGCCGCTCCTCGCCGCGCAGCTTCGCCAGCTGGCGCAGCAGGTCCTCCTGCTGCGCGTCCAGCTTGCCCGGGGTGGTGACCTCGACGTGCACGATCAGGTCGCCGCGCCCGCCGCCGCGCAGGTGCGTGACGCCGCGCCCGTGCAGCGGAATCGCCTGGCCGGACCCGGTGCCGGGCCGGATGTCGATCTCCTCCAGGCCGTCCAGCGTCTCCAGCGGGCACTTGGTGCCCAGCGCGGCCGCCGTCATCGGGATGGTGACCGTGCAGTGCAGGTCGTCACCCCGCCGCTGGAAGGTCGGGTGCGCCAGCTCGTGGATCTCCACGTACAGGTCGCCGGCGGGGCCGCCGCCGGGGCCGACCTCGCCCTCGCCCGCGAGCTGGATCCGGGTGCCGTTCTCGACACCGGCCGGGATCTTGACCGTGAGGCTGCGACGGGAGCGGACCCGGCCGTCGCCCGCGCACTCGGGGCACGGGGTCGGGACCACGGTGCCGAAGCCCTGGCACTGCGGGCAGGGGCGCGAGGTCATGACCTGGCCCAGGAAGGACCGGGTGACCTGCGAGACCTCACCGCGGCCACGGCACATGTCACACGTCTGCGCCGAGGTGCCGGGGGCGGCACCCTCGCCGGAGCAGGTGGTGCAGACGACGGCCGTGTCGACCTGGATGTCCTTGGTCGTCCCGAAGGCCGCCTCGTCCAGTTCCAGGTCGAGGCGGATCATGGCGTCCTGGCCGCGGCGGGTCCGCGAGCGCGGGCCGCGCTGCGAGGCCTGGCCGAAGAAGGCGTCCATGATGTCGGAGAAGTTGCCGAAGCCGCCCGCCCCGAATCCGCCCGCGCCGCCGCCACCGCCGGACGAGGACAGCGGGTCGCCGCCGAGGTCGTAGACCTGCTTCTTCTGCGGGTCCGAGAGCACCTCGTAAGCCGCGTTGATCTCCTTGAAGCGCTCCTGCGTCTTCGGGTCCGGATTCACATCCGGGTGGAGTTCACGCGCGAGGCGACGGAAGGCCTTCTTGATCTCGTCCTGCGATGCGTCGCGGCGCACGCCGAGAACGGCGTAGTAGTCCGTGGCCACTTACGACTCCGCCAGGATCTGTCCGACGTAACGTGCCACTGCGCGTACCGCTCCCATCGTTCCGGGGTAATCCATGCGGGTCGGTCCGACCACGCCGAGCTTGGCGACGGTTTCGCCGCCCGAACCGTAACCGACCGAGACGACGGACGTGGAGTTCAGTCCCTCGTAGGCATTCTCATGCCCGATCCGTACGGCCATTCCCGACTCGTTGGCCTCGCCCAGCAGCTTGAGGAGCACGACCTGCTCCTCGAGTGCTTCGAGCACCGGCCTGATCGTCAGGGGAAAATCGTGTCCGAAGCGGGTGAGATTGGCGGTGCCGCCGATCATCAGCCGCTCTTCGGCTTCCTCGACCAGGGTTTCGAGGAGCGTCGAGAGCACCGTGGAGACGGTGCCGCGGTCCTCGGCCTCGAAGGATTCGGGCAGGTCCTGGACGAGCGGGGGTACATCGGTGAAGCGCCGGCCGACGACCCGGCTGTTGAGCCGGGCCCGCAGGTCGGCCAGCGAGGTCTCGCCGAAGGGACCCGGGCAGTCGATGAGCCGCTGCTCGACGCGTCCGGTGTCCGTGATCAGTACGAGCATCAGGCGCGCGGGAGCGAGCGAGAGCAGCTCCACGTGCCGGACGGTCGACCGGGTCAGGCTCGGGTACTGGACCACCGCGACCTGCCGGGTGAGCTGCGCGAGCAGCCGCACCGTGCGGCCGACGACGTCGTCGAGGTCGACGGCGCCGTCGAGGAAGTTCTGGATGGCCCGGCGCTCGGGCGACGACAGCGGTTTGACCCCCGCCAGCTTGTCGACGAAGAGCCGGTAGCCCTTGTCGGTGGGGATCCGGCCGGCACTGGTGTGGGGCTGGGCGATGTAGCCCTCGTCCTCCAGCACGGCCATGTCGTTGCGCACGGTGGCGGGCGAGACGCCGAGCCGGTGCCGCTCGGTGAGCGCCTTGGAACCGACCGGCTCCTCCGTCCCGACGTAGTCCTGGACGATGGCGCGCAGCACTTCGAGTCTGCGTTCGCTGAGCATCGCGCGCACACCTCCAGCTGGTCCGTTGCCGTGTTCGTTGGCACTCAGGTCGTTCGAGTGCCAGAGATCCCCCGCTCAGTGTACGGCCGGGTAGTAAGACCCTGGCAAGGGAGGCCCGCCAGGGTAGCGTCGCGGCATGGACGTGCGTTGGGAAGAGGCGGGCTGGGAACGGCTGACCGGACGGGCCGGCCGGCGGCGGCTGCCGGTGTGGGACTGCACCGTGGGGCTGGTGGTGGGCGAGGACTCGGTCCTTCTGATCGACCCCGGGTCGTGCCTGCGCGAGGGCGCCGAGGTGCGGGCCGAGGCGGAGCGGCTGACGGGCCGGCACGTGACCCATATCGCATTCACGCACGGCCATTTCGATCATGTCCTGGGCGGGGCCGCCTTCTCCGGGGCCGAGGTGTTCGGGGCGGTCGGGCTGGACTCGCTGCTGGCGGCGGAACGCGAGGAGCTGCGCGAGGACGCGGTCCGGCAGGGGCTCGCGGAGGCGGAGGCGGCGGAGGCGGTGGACCTGCTGGTGCTGCCCCGGCACGCGGTGTCGGGCGAGTGGACGCTGGAACTGGGCGGGCTGCAGGTGCTGCTGGCCAACGTGGGGCCCGGGCACAGCGGGCACGACCTGGCCGTCTTCGTACCGGGCGAGCGCGAGGTGGTCTTCTGCGGGGACCTGGTCGAGGAGTCGGGCGAGCCCATGGCGGGCCCGGACGCCATGCCCGGGCAGTGGCCCGCCGCCCTGGACCGGCTGCTGTCGCTGGGCGGTGACGACGCGCTGTACGTGCCGGGTCACGGAGCGGTGGTCCGGGCGGACTTCGTGCGTGCGCAACGCGCCACACTGGCAGCCCGTTTCGGCGTGTCGGAGGCGTGACCCGCCCGGCTCTCCTACTGTCGGCCGGATGCGCGAGTACTCCCCCGACCTGACCCCCCAGTGGAAGCGACCCAAGGCCGTGCCGGAGGTGGCGGCGGAACCCGACCTGGTGGTCGAGGTGGCGGGTACGGACTTCTGCGGCGCGGTGGTGGCCTGCGAGGCGGGCACGGTGACCCTGGAGGACCGCTTCGGCAAGCGGCGGGTGTTCCCGATGGAGCCGCGGGGGTTCCTGCTGGAGGGCGCGGTGGTCACCCTGGTCCGCCCGCCCCGGGGCCCGTCGGCGCCCGCCCGTACGGCCTCGGGGTCGATCGCCGTTCCGGGTGCCCGGGCGCGGGTGGCCCGGGCGGGGCGGATCTACGTCGAGGGCCGGCACGACGCGGAGCTGGTGGAGCGGGTCTGGGGCGACGACCTGCGCATCGAGGGCGTGGTGGTGGAGTACCTGGAGGGCATCGACGACCTCCCGGCCGTCGTGGCGGAGTTCGCGCCGGCCCCCGACGCCCGCCTGGGGATCCTGGTGGACCACCTGGTGCCCGGCTCGAAGGAGTCCCGTATCGCGGCGTCGGTGACCTCCGCGGACGTCCTGATCGTGGGCCACCCGTACGTGGACGTCTGGCAGGCGGTGAAGCCGTCCGCGCTGGGCATCGCTGCGTGGCCGGTGGTCCCCCGCGGCCAGGACTGGAAGACGGGCGTCTGCCGGGCCCTGGGCTGGCCGGAGAACACGGGCGCCGCCTGGCAGCACATCCTGTCCCGCGTGACGTCCTACAAGGACCTGGAGCCGACGCTCCTGGGCCGCGTCGAGGAGCTGATCGACTTCGTGACGGCACCTGTCTGAGCTACGGCAGGGTGCCGAACTCCGCGGTGTCGAGCGTGACACCGAGGACGTCGAGCGGGACCGGTTCACCGAACTTGCTGGTCCGCTCGGTCCGGTAGTCGGCTTCGTCTCCGGCGCCGAAGGGTTCGGTCAGCACCACGCACTTGGCCTGGAAGGGGTCGATGATCAAATAGGTGGGGATGCCGCCCGCCGCGTAGATGGAGCGCTTCGTCACGTGGTCGCGCAGCTTGCTGGTCTTGGAGACGACCTCAACCACCATCGCCAGAGCTGAGGCGGGCACCAAACGGCCCGACTCAGGCGCTGCCTCGGTCGGCAGGACCACGAGGTCCGGCTGCGGCTCGGACGACTCCGCCGGAATGTCCACGTCCTGCGTCTGGAGCGGGTACCAGCATCCGACCGGGATCTGCCGCTGGACGAACAGGACGATCAGGTTGTGGACCACGTCGGGCCCCGCCATCATCACGATTTCCCCCCTGAGGAGCTCAACCTTGACCCCCTCGGGAGCCTCGAAGCTCTCGAAGTACTCGGTCATCCGGCGATCGTCCACAGCGGTCATCTCCGTGCCCTCCACTTCTGCCGCCGGGTATGCGACAGAAGGCTACGAACAGGCTAGGCCGCGCCTGCGCTCATTCGCAGCGATTCACTCCGTGGAGTGATCAGTCCACCAGGTCCCGGACCACGGCGTCGGCCAGCAGCCGCCCCCGCAGGGTCAGGACGGCCCGCCCGGCCTCGTACGGCGCGGCGTCCAGCAGCCCGTCGGCGAGGGCCTTGCGGGAGGCGGCGAGCCCGGCCGGGGCGAGCAGGGACAGCGGGACGCCGTCCACGAGCCGCAGCTCCAGCAGGATCCGCTCCACCCGCCGGTCCTCCTGCGACAGGAGCTCCCGCCCGGCGCCGGGCGAGCGCCCCTCCGCGAGCGCGGCGGCGTACGCGCCGGGGTGCTTCACGTTCCACCAGCGCACCCCGCCCACGTGCGAGTGCGCGCCCGGGCCGGCGCCCCACCAGTCGGCGCCGCGCCAGTACAGCTCGTTGTGCAGGCAGCGCCCGGCCTCGGTGGTGGCCCAGTTCGACACCTCGTACCAGTGGTACCCGGCCTCGGCCATGACCTCGTCGGCGATCAGGTACCGGTCGGCGTGCACGTCGTCGTCGGTCATCGGGACCTCGCCCCGGCGGATCCGCCGCGCCAGCTGCGTGCCCTCCTCCACGATCAGCGCGTAGGCGCTGATGTGGTCCGGCCCGGCCCCCAGCGCCGCCGAGAGCGACGCACGCCAGTCGTCGTCCGACTCCCCCGGGGTGCCGTAGATCAGGTCGAGGTTGACGTGCTCGAACCCCGCCGCCCGCGCCTCCGCGACGCACGCCTCGGGGCGGCCCGGCGTGTGGGTGCGGTCCAGCACCTTCAGGACGTGCTGCTTCGCGCTCTGCATGCCGAAGGAGATCCGGTTGAAGCCGCCGGCGCGCAGCTCGGCCAGGTACTGCGGGCCGACCGACTCCGGATTGGCTTCCGTCGTGATCTCGGCATCCTCGGCCAGGCCGAATTCGTCCCGGATCGCCGCGAGCATCCGGACGAGGTCCCCGGCGGGCAGCAGCGTCGGCGTACCGCCGCCCACGAACACCGTCCGCACGGCCCTCGGGTCGTCGCCGAGCACCTTGCGGGCGAGGCGGACCTCGTCGATCAGGGTGTCGGCGTAGTTCTCCCGGGAGGCGAGCACGCCTCCGGTGCCCCGCAGCTCGGTGGCCGTGTAGGTGTTGAAGTCGCAGTACCCGCAGCGCGTGGCGCAGTACGGGACGTGCAGGTAGAACCCGAGCGGCCGCTCCCCCGCCCCTTCCAGGGCATGCGACGGCAGCGAGCCGTCTTCGGGCATGGGTTCACCGTCGGGCAGTGCGGAAGGCATACCCCCATCATCCCGCACGAACCCAGCCCCACGAACGCCGATCCGGCCCCGCCTGCGTTTGAGGCGCGACATCCGTGACGGAGCCCCGGCAATTCCAGCCCCGCCGGCGTTTGAAGCGCGGGGTCCGGGGCGGAGCCCCGCTCTCTCAGCCCCGCCGACGCTTGAGGCGCGACATCCGTGACGGAGCCCCGGCAATTCCAGCCCCGCCGGCGTTTGAGGCGCGGGGTCCGGGGCGGAGCCCCGGGAAGCGGCCCGCAGGGAGGCACGGCCCGCCGGCCCCACCACCGGGGCCCGCCCGGGAGGGGCGGGGTGTGCGGGGCGGCCCAGCCGCCCCGCCCCGCCAAGCCCGCGGCAAGCGCTACGCCTCGCGCGACCCCTCGTACATCTCCTCGATCAGGTGCTTGAACTCACGCTCGACCACCGGCCGCTTCAGCTTCAGGCTGGGCGTCAGGTCGCCGTGCTCGACGTCCAGGTCACGCGGCAGCAGCCGGAACTTCTTGACCGTCTGCCAGCGCTGGAGGCCCTCGTTCAGGGTCTGTACGTACGTCTCGATCAGGCGGGTGGTCTCCGGCGCCGCCAGGACCTCCCCGTACGTCTTGCCCTCCAGCCCGTGGTCCGCCGCCCAGCCGAGGATCGACGGCTCGTCGAGGGCGATCAGGGCCGAGCAGAAGTTCCGGTCGGCGCCGTGCACGACGATGGTCGACACGTACGGGCAGATCGCCTTGAACTGGCCCTCGATCTCCGCCGGGGCGACGTACTTGCCGCCCGAGGTCTTGATCAGGTCCTTCTTGCGGTCGGTGATGCGCAGGTAGCCGTCGGCCGAGAGCTCGCCGATGTCGCCCGTGTGCAGCCAGCCGTCCGACTCCAGGACCTCGGCGGTCTTCTCGGGCTGCCCGTGGTAGCCCTGCATGATGCCGGGACCGCGCAGCAGGACCTCGCCGTCGTCGGCGATGCGGACCTCGGTGCCGGGGAGCGGCTTGCCGACGGTGCCGGTGCGGTAGGCCTCGCCCGGGTTGACGAAGGAGGCCGCGCTGGACTCCGTCAGGCCGTAGCCCTCGAGGATGTGGATGCCCGCGCCGGAGAAGAAGTAGCCGATGTCGGGCGCCAGGGCGGAGGCGCCGGAGACGGCGGCCCGCAGCTTGCCGCCGAAGGCATCGCGGAGCTTGGAGAAGACGAGCGCGTCGGCGATCTTGTGCTTGGTGGTGAGGCCGAAGGGGGCGCTCGCCTGGCCGGTGCGGCGGAAGTTGTCCTGCGTGACCTTGGCGTACTCGCGGGCGACGCCGACCGACCACTGGAAGATCTTGTACTTGGCGCCGCCGGCGACACGCGCCTTGGCGGCCACACCGTTGTAGACCTTCTCGAAGATGCGCGGAACGGCGGCCATGTACGTCGGCTGCACGATCGGCAGGTTCTCGATGATCTTGTCGATCCGGCCGTCGACCGCGGTCACGTGCCCGGCCTCGATCTGCCCGGAGGTCAGCACCTTGCCGAAGACGTGGGCCAGCGGCAGCCACAGGTACTGGACGTCCTCCTTGCCGATCAGACCGGTGGCGACCATGGCCTTGGCCAGGTACGACCAGTTGTCGTGCAGCAGCCGGACGCCCTTGGGGCGGCCGGTCGTGCCGGAGGTGTAGATGAGGGTGGCGAGCTGGTCGGCGGTGATCCCCGCGATCCGCTCCTTCACCGCCTCGGGGTGCTTGGCGAGGTACTCCCTGCCGCGCGCCTCCAGATCGGCGAGCGAGAGCACCCAGCCCTCGGGGTCGCCCTCGGCGGCGACCGCGTCGGCGGCCTCAAGGACCACGACGTGGGCGAGCTTCGGCAGGTCGGCGCGGCGCTCGCGCGCCTTCGCCAGCTGCTTCGCGTCCTCGGCGATGAGCACCCGGCTCTCGGAGTCCGCGAGGATGAACGCCGATTCGTCCGCGTTGGTGCTGGGGTAGACGGTGGTGACCGCGCCGCCGGCGCACATCACGCCGAGGTCGGAGAGGATCCACTCGACGCGGGTGTTGGAGGCGAGCGCGACGCGCTCCTCCGTCTGGATGCCGAGGCTGATCAGCCCGGCGGCGATGGCGAAGACGCGCTCGGCCGCCTGGCCCCAGCTGAGCGACTTCCAGTCGTCGGCGGCGCCCGGGCCGCCGGTCGAGGGCACCGGGAACCGGTAGGCCTCGTCGTTCGGCGTCGCTGCGACGCGCTCAAGGAAGAGCACCGCCACGCTGGGCGGGCGGTTCTCGAGATAGGTCTGTGTGTCGCTCACGACATCCTCCGGACCGATCCACGCGGCAGTGCGTGGGCGTGGGGCGCTTGGGGGGCGCTTGGGACTGGCGGGTTTACAGCCGTTGACTCTTTAAACTGGCGAGTAACCGTCGAGCAGTGATCAGACTAGAGGCCGTCCGGCGTGCGCGTAAGAGCTCGCAAGCGGCCGGTTCATAACGAAACAGGCCCCCGCGTCGGTGCGCGGGGGCCTGCTCTCGTCGGGTGACGGCGGGGCTGCTACTTCTTCTTGCCGCTGGACTCGTCACTGGAGAGGACGGCGATGAAGGCCTCCTGCGGGACCTCCACGGAGCCGACCATCTTCATCCGCTTCTTGCCTTCCTTCTGCTTCTCCAGCAGCTTCCGCTTACGGGAGATGTCACCGCCGTAGCACTTGGCGAGGACGTCCTTGCGGATGGCGCGGATGGTCTCGCGGGCGATGACGCGGGAGCCGACGGCCGCCTGGATCGGGATCTCGAAGGCCTGCCGCGGGATGAGCTCGCGCAGCTTGGCGACCAGGCGCACGCCGTAGGCGTAGGCGGCGTCCTTGTGGCAGACGGCGGAGAAGGCGTCGACCTTGTCGCCGTGGAGAAGGATGTCGACCTTGACCAGGCTGCCGGACTGCTCGCCGGTGGGCTCGTAGTCCAGGGAGGCGTAGCCGCGCGTCTTGGACTTCAGCTGGTCGAAGAAGTCGAAGACGATCTCCGCGAGCGGGAGCGTGTAGCGGATCTCGACGCGGTCCTCGGAGAGGTAGTCCATCCCGAGGAGGGTGCCGCGGCGCTGCTGGCAGAGCTCCATGATCGCGCCGATGAACTCGGAGGGCGCGAGCAGGGTGGCCCGGACGACCGGCTCGAACACGTCCGAGATCTTGCCCTCGGGGAACTCGCTCGGGTTGGTGACGGAGACTTCCTTGCCGTCCTCCATGACGACCCGGTAGACCACGTTCGGCGCGGTGGCGATCAGGTCGAGACCGAACTCGCGCTCCAGGCGCTCGCGCACCACGTCGAGGTGGAGCAGGCCGAGGAAGCCGACGCGGAAGCCGAAGCCGAGCGCCGCCGAGGTCTCCGGCTCGTAGACCAGCGCGGCGTCGTTGAGCTGCAGCTTGTCGAGGGCCTCGCGCAGGTCCGGGTAGTCCGAGCCGTCGAGCGGGTACAGGCCGGAGAAGACCATCGGACGCGGGTCCTTGTAGCCGCCGAGGGCCTCGGTCGCGCCGTTGTGCAGGCTGGTGATGGTGTCACCGACCTTGGACTGACGGACGTCCTTCACTCCGGTGATGATGTAGCCCACCTCGCCGACGCCGATGCCGTCGGCCGGGGTCATCTCCGGGGAGGAGACACCGATCTCCAGCAGCTCGTGCGTGGCGCCGGTCGACATCATCCGGATGCGCTCGCGCTTGTTGAGCTGGCCGTCGACGACACGGACGTAGGTCACGACACCGCGGTACGAGTCGTAGACCGAGTCGAAGATCATCGCGCGGGCCGGGGCGTCCTTGGGGCCGACCGGGGCCGGGACCGTGGCGACGATCTTGTCGAGCAGTGCGTCCACGCCGAGACCGGTCTTCGCCGAGACGCGCAGCACGTCCTCCGGCTGGCAGCCGACCAGGTTCGCGAGCTCCTCGGCGAACTTCTCCG